>CAZRYW010000181.1:0-1503 GCA_964604405.1 uncultured Oscillospiraceae bacterium | reverse complement strand
TACCGACCCCAAAACATAATGCGTGTCCGAAATACGGTTTGTCCATTCTCTCATTGTTTCGTTAACGGCATCTTTCAAAGTTTGCGTACCGCTCGTCACGGGATGAACTTTTGCTCCCAAAAGCTGCATACGGTACACATTGAGAGCCTGTCTTTCGCAGTCAACTTTTCCCATGAAAATTTCACATTCCATGTCCATCAAAGCAGCTGCCGTCGCCGTTGCCACACCGTGCTGACCCGCACCTGTTTCAGCAATCACTCTCGTCTTGCCCATTTTTTTCGCAAGAAGCACCTGTCCCAAAACATTGTTGATTTTGTGACTTCCCGTATGGTTCAAATCTTCTCTTTTTAAATAAATTTTAGCGCCGCCGAGGTCTTTTGTCATTTTTTCGGCATAATATAAAAGCGACGGTCTTCCCGCATAATTATCCGACAACTCTTTCAATTCACGATTGAACTCGGGGTCGTTTTTATATTTTTCATAAGCTTCTTCCAGCTCATTTACCGCTTTCATCAATATTTCGGGGACGTATTGCCCTCCGTGAATACCAAACCTGCCTTTTTTCATCCGTATCAAACCCTTCCTTAACATACCGCATGTTTCTATGTAGACAAAAACGCCCATGATTGACTAACAATCAAGGGCGCACAACTTTGCATTGCCTTGTTTTGCTCAATCGAGCACACTATAAATATAATACACAACACTTTCTTTTTTGTCAATCGTTTTTTTGTGAACTATTTTGTGTTCTATGAGTTGACAAAATCGGCTTTTCATTATAAAATAAAGTAGAAATTAAGTGTCTATATCGGAGGTTATTGTCGAATGATAGAAAACATAAAAAACATATTGCAATCATTCGCCGTTTGGGTTGTGACCGCTCTCGGTTTTTCGGCCGCAGCCGCAAACTATTTATACGTGTTTTTGATTTCAATGGTTCCTATCGTCGAACTTCGAGGTGCCATTCCCATAGCTGCGGCGTTGAATCTCGACCCCGTAATCAGCTATATAGTGGCAATACTCGGCAATATCCTGCCGGTTCCTCTCATTCTTTTGTTCATTACCCCGTTTTGTAATTTTCTCAAAAAAACCAAGCTTTTCCGCTGGTTTCCCGCTTGGATCGAAAAAAAAGTGCAAAAGAATGAAGACAAAGTTACAAAATATAAAAACTGGGGATTGTTCGTCTTTGTTGCCATCCCCTTGCCCGGAACAGGCGCGTGGACAGGTGCTCTCGTTGCATCATTCATCGGCTACAGGTTCCGTGATGCGTTTTTCGCAATTTCAGGCGGTGTTCTTTCGGCGGGACTCATCATGTCCGTCGGTTCATGGCTTGTCAAGTTTCTTTTAGGCTTATTTATATAGGAGGATAAAATTATGGAATTACAGAAAAAACTGTTTACGTCCGAATCAGTTACCGAAGGTCATCCCGACAAAGTTTGCGATACACTTTCAGACAGTATTCTCGACGATATTTTAGCTCATGACCCCGATGCGAGAGTTGCT
>CAZRYW010000180.1:0-1518 GCA_964604405.1 uncultured Oscillospiraceae bacterium | reverse complement strand
AATTTCCACTTTTTCACCTCAAATGCGGGCAAAATACCCCTTATATTTTTATACTCGATAATTATATCATAAAAAGAGTTCATTTGCAACAATGAATTTCGCCTTTTGGTACATTTTTGAGTTTTCGTGAAAGCTTTCGCTTTTGGCAATGTCGAGAAATGCCCATATAATAAATCGAGAAGCAATTCTTTACACGAAAATCGGAAAGGAACGATTGTATGAACACGGAACAAACTTTTGACGGTATAAATTCGACTTCTGCCCTCTATGGCACAAAAACCGAGCAGAACATAAAACTCGCTTTTGAAAAAGAGGCGGCAAATTTTGCAAGAGGCACTATTTTTTCCGATGTTGCCTTGGGTGAGGGAAACGCGAACGCAGGGAGGGTGCTTGAAGAGCAGGCGCAAAACGATATGCGACTTGCGGAAATGTGGCTTTCGTATGTTGATGAAATAGGCGATACAGTCGAAAATCTTGATGTCCTTTCGAAAATCAAGGATGCAATGGGAGAGGACATTTACACTCACTTTGCAAGTGTTGCCACAGAGGAGGGCTTTGACGAAATCGGAGAAAAGATGCGCCTTGCATCGGATGTGAAACGAAGACAGGCGAATGTTTTGAGGGATGAAAAGGAGAGAGTGGATGACCCTGACAGTATGTTCTCGCAAGACCCGGAAACGATGTGGCTTTGCACAAGTTGCGGTTTTGTCAGTCGCGGAAACACACCGCCCGAACGCTGTCCTCTTTGCGCATATCCGCAACAGTATTTCGTAAAAGACTAAAGAAAATATTGCGAAAAGGAGCGCGAGCCGATGTTTCGGCTCGCGCTCGCAAAGTTATATTGGTGTTTTTTTCGCGGTTTTATATGACCTTTAACAATAACATAAATGAAACGAGGATTATCAAAAAAGCAAAGTTAAATAAAGAAAACATTGCTATGTAATATCGCGTTTTCCCAGGGTTGTTTTTCACATATTCGCGGAATGTTATAAGACTTGCAAGGGAAGATATGAGCGTTCCGACTCCTCCTATGTTTACACCGACAAGCAAATCAGCGTGGTTTTCGGTAAACTGTGACAAAAGTATTGCCGAGGGAACGTTACTTATAAACTGACAAGAAATAACGCTGAACACAAGCGTGCTTTTTTGTAACAGAGCCGAAAACAGCCCTCTTACAGCATCTATTCGCGCCATGTTTCCTGCAAAAATAAAGAAGAACACAAAGGTAAACAGTAAGCCGTAATCCACCGATTTTAATGCTTTTCTGTCAACAAACAAAAGAGTTGTCGGTATTACAACCAGGCCGATAAAATACGGAATACCTCGAAAAACGATAACTATCGACAGAGCGAATAAAGCAAGGTACAGCACACTTCTTGAAAGGCTGAGTTTGATTTTCTCATCGGAAAGGCATAACTTTTCTCCTTTTACGAAAATCAGACAGCAAAGGGTGATAAGTACAACCGAAAGAACAAACGGCGGTGCCATAATTTGCATAAATTCTTTGTTCGGTATATC
>CAZRYW010000179.1:0-1544 GCA_964604405.1 uncultured Oscillospiraceae bacterium | reverse complement strand
GCGAAGATTGCCTTGGCAAGATTTGCAGTTGCGTGTCGAATTTTTCGACACGCAACTGTTTTGACTCATTCGTCAAAACAGTTTTCATCTTTCCTCAAATTCATTTTTACAAGCGTATTTACAACTTTTTCACGAGGCAAGCACACATTTACCAACAAAGCTATCGCAACCCCAACCCCCGTATCAAACATACGGTTTACCGAGTAAGAAATGTACGTTGCGACAGGTGTATTAAAAAGAATAATACAAAGCACAACACCACCGGGCTGAATCGCACCGGGCCATTTAAAAAACACGCTTATCAAAACAAGCACGATTACACCTATTGCCAAAAGAAGCAATATCAAAAGATGATAATCGGGAGCTTTATCCATTCCGTTGGGATAATTTCCCTCGGGATAAAAAATAATATAAATTCTGAAAAGAATCATACCCAAAACGCCGCCGAAAATTGTTCCGAAAAATCTGTTGCCGCCGTTAAGCCACGAATTTTCCAAGTCGCTTCCCACTCCGAAAATCGCACCTATACACGCAAAAGTCGGGTTTCGGTTAATCAAAAAATATACCAGCGCCGTCAATGTTGCCGCCAGCGCCGTTTTAATATTACGCATACCTATATGAAGTCCGAACTTTTTTGTTTCATTATACATCAATTGTCGCCTCACTAATAATTTATCAAGCCTTTTGATTATAGCACCGAGATTTTACAAATGCAAGTCCTCTTTCGAGACAAATCCAACTTCTGTCATTTTACACAAAAAAACGACTGTGTTACAGTCGTTTTTTGTCATCATTATTATTCGTGTACAGCTCCGAGTATTCTTTCCGCCTTTTCGACTTCTTCCTTGCTCGGCGAACGAACGCCATCCAAGGGATACGGCAAATCAAGCTTTGCCCATTTGAAAAGACCCAATGTATGATAAGGAAGCACTTCGACCTTTTCCACAGTATCAAGAGTCTTGATAAATTCCGCGGTTTTTGTCAAATCTTCCTCGCTGTCCGTAAGATTGGGAACAAGCACACGTCTTATCCACATAGCGGTTCCGCTATCGGATACATACTTTGCAAATTCAAGAATGTTTGCATTGTCACAGCCGGTCAAATCTTTATGCAAATCAGAATCGAAAGCTTTCAAATCAAGCATAACAAGATCCGTATACTTCAACAATTCATCGAGCTTTTCGAGATATTCCTTATCGTTTCTGAAAGGCTGACCCGACGTATCGAGAGTTGTATGTACGCCTTTTGCCTTTGCCAGCTTGAAAAACTCCGTCACAAAATCAATCTGCAAAAGCGGTTCTCCGCCCGAAACGGTAATTCCGCCCTTGTCAAGATTCCTGCCCCAGTAGTTTTTGTATGCATAAACTTTCTTGAAAAGATCCTGTGCCGTCCACTTTTCGGCTTTCCAGTCTCCGCCGTTCTCTGCCCATGTTTCGGGATTGTGGCAGTATTTGCAACGCATTGTACAACCTTGCAAAAATACCACATAACGAACACCGGGGCCGTCAACGGCCCCGAATGTTTCATGAGCATGAACAAGCCCT
>CAZRYW010000178.1:0-1551 GCA_964604405.1 uncultured Oscillospiraceae bacterium | reverse complement strand
TCCTGAGAGTTTCTTTGTTATGTGAAAAAACTGAAAAGAGAGGGTTATGAGCACGACGAGCGGTGCTCGTTGGGTTAGCAATAGAAAAACGATTGGCAATCGTTTTTCTATTGCGGTGTCGCACAAAGTGCGAGCAAGCGGAGACGAGTGTATCGAGGCGATAGATTGCGACACACGACTGCGACCGGAGTATGTACGCACAAAAGCTGTTGAGGGGCGAAAATCGAAGTATGTGGTTCAAACATGCCCCTAATTTCATTTTATCCAAACTATTGACAACGAGCCGAATATTATATGCAAAGTGCACCGATGTGAAAAATTTATTCGGCAAATCTGTATTTTTCTTTGTCGGAATCGGTGATTTGTCGTATGACACGACACGGAACGCCGAGTGCGAGAGAATTTGAGGGGATGCTTTTTGTGACGACGCTTCCCGCACCGATGACGCAATTGTCGCCGATGGTGACGCCGCCCAGGACAGTTACGGATGCACCGATCCATACGTTGTCGCCTACGGTAATCGGAAGAGCAACTTCGAGTCCTTCGTTTCGCTGTGCGGCATCGAGGGCATGTTCGGCTGTGGTGAAAGTGCAGTTGGGGGCAATGAAAACGTGATTGCCGAACGTGACTTTTCCGCCGTCGAGTATTTGACAATTGTGGTTTGCAAAAAAGAAGTCTCCGACTGTTGTGTTGTAACCGTAATCGCACCAAAAAGGAGTATTGACGGCTATGTTTTTGCCCGCTTTTCCGAAAATGCGACGTAAAATTTTTTCCTGAGCATCACGTGCGGACGGTTTGAGAGCGTTGAATTCGTGGCATAAATCATTGCAATAGGCGATTTCATCGAGAAGTTCTTTGTCGTAATTGGCATTGTATAAGTATCCGAGATCTCGTTTTTCTTTTTCGGTCATTGGTGTTTCCTCCGTGTTGAATATTGTGGTGATTTACCATGATAATATCAGTATAACAGAAATGCAAAAGTGACGCAAGAAGACAAAACGGTTTTGATTGTGCAACGGAAAAACGGCGGGACTGATTGAAAAATACGAAGTGAAAAACATTCGAATAGGACAGACACAAAACTTTGCACTTTCAAATATACTGTAGTATATTTGGAGGTGCTTTTGTGTTTTTATGGTTGCAGTATCTTTTTACGTGGTTCTTTTTGACGGGTGTTGTGACAAGCGGTAATTTCCCGGAGCCGCTTTGCGAAAAAGAAGAGAAAGAATACCTCGAAAAAATGAAAGACGGAGACGCAAACGCAAGGGAAAAGCTTATTGAGCACAATTTGAGACTTGTGGCACATATTGTGAAAAAATATTCTCAATCGGCGGAAATAGATGATTTGATAAGCATAGGCACTATCGGATTGATGAAAGGAATAGACAGTTTTGACACGGAGAAAAACACCCGACTTGCAACATATGCGTCAAGATGCGTTGAAAATGCTATCCTATCATAACGGCTTGTTTCGGGGCATACGGTGAAAGTCAAGCTCCCTCCGATGAAAAATGGCGCGTGTTTCGTCGCTTAGGTAGCCGTTCATACTTA
>CAZRYW010000177.1:0-1625 GCA_964604405.1 uncultured Oscillospiraceae bacterium | reverse complement strand
ACAACTATTTCAACCTCAAGGACGACGACAAAATCACAATGATAAACGGCATCAAGGAAGATTCTCAATGGCTCATACGCATGGTCGAAAATCTTCTTTCCGTAACACGATTCGATTCGGGCAACGTCAAGCTGATAAAAAGCTCGGTTGTCTTGGAGGAACTTATAGATTCGGTTCTTTCAAAATTCCAAAAGCGTTATCCCAACGTCAAAATTAACATCGAAATTCCGAACGATTTCATAACCGTTCTTTGCGATCCGATTTTAATCGAACAGGTTTTAATCAATCTTTTCGAAAATTCCGTCAGACATGCCAAAGGTTTCACCCATATCAATCTCAAAGTTTTTACCATCGGTAACACGGCTGTTTTTGAGGTTCACGATGACGGCATCGGAATTGACAGTAAAATTTTAAAAAACATTTTCACATCGTTTGCGAAAAGCGATTCTTACACCGACGGTAAAACTCATTCCATGGGGATAGGTCTTTCCGTATGCGCTGCAATAATAAAAGCTCACGGTGGCTCCGTAAGTGCCGAAAACGGCAAAGATGGCGGTGCCACCTTCAGATTTACTCTTTATTCGGAGGAAGAAAATGAACAACAAATATAAAATTCTTTTAGTCGAAGACGAATTAAACATTTCACGTTTTGTAACCGCACTTTTGGAAGCCAACGATTACAAAGTCATCAATGCGGATACCGCTCAAAAGGGACTCTTGATGTTTTCCTCTCATCATCCCGACTTGGTCGTTTTAGACCTCGGACTTCCCGACCGAGACGGTACGCTTCTTTTGTCCGATATCCGCAAAACTTCAGGTGTTCCCGTCATGGTGCTTTCCGCCAGAAGCGACGAATCCGACAAAGTCACGGCACTCGATTTGGGCGCAAACGACTACGTAACCAAGCCTTTCGGTGCACAGGAATTTACGGCACGTATACGAAGCATACTTCGTTTCAATCGTCACAGTGCCGAGGAAGGTCGTCTTCAAGGCGGCAAATTCACATCCGGCGATATGACTATTGATTACGACGCACGCAAATTTTATATTGCCGACAACGAAATCAAGCTTACCCAAACCGAATTCAATATTATCGCACTATTGAGCGAGCACTTCGGCAAAGTTTTAACTTACTGCGCCATATCAAACGAAATTTGGGGATTTTTCGATTCCGGAAGCACAAAAAAATTGCAGGTAAACATGGCTAACATTCGTAAAAAACTTTCTTTAAAACCCGGTGACAACAAATATATTTCAAACGAACTCGGCGTAGGCTACAGAATGCATTCAGACAGCTCGCCGTCATAATTTTCCACCCAAAAGGGCAACGCAGCATAAATTAAGCGTTGCCCTTTTTCTTTCATAACAAACAACAAAAAGCCTGCCTCGGTGAGTTTTCCGACTCGAAAAACTCAAACTATATTGATATATTCAATTCTTATTTTTCAGTATTTCACAGCGAGTGCCTTTTTTCTTTCCCAAGGCAATTTTCGCCCAAAAAATCCAGTCTCCGTAAACAATGTACAATAATACACAAGAAAAAAGCACTTGCAAATTGCAAGTGCTTTTTTGGCGACCCGGAAGGGGTTCGAACCCTCGACCTCCAGCGTGACAGGCTGGCGCTC
>CAZRYW010000176.1:0-1633 GCA_964604405.1 uncultured Oscillospiraceae bacterium | reverse complement strand
CTTGCCTGCGCCTTCGCTTACGCCGAGGATAACAGGAGAATTGTTTTCCTGAGCTGTGAGAAGGATTGCTTTTGTCCATTCAAGGTTGTTGATGTTGAACTGACCAACCGCATAGTGGCCTTCAACTGCTTTTTTGAGCATTTCTGTTGCAGAAACTAACATTTGTAATTACCTCCGTTACATTTCGTTTATACTTATTATTTTTATCATATTTTTTGCTTTTAGTCAATATAATATTTCAAGAAAGGACTGCCGTCGATGAAAAAATTTAAAATTTTCCACGTTATCAACTTCAAAAAAGTCACCGCAGCAATATCGGCAGGTGTCATTTTGTCATCTGTCGTTTTTGCTCAAATCAACTTGTTTTCCTCAAACATGAGTAGTGATTTTCTCGATTTTTTAGTACATACCGGCATGAAACTGCCATGCGATTTTCCCGATATCGACCTCACACGCTCAATGATTTCGCTTTGTCTTCCCTCCGCCGATTTTTCGGCGAAAGATTCCGCTCTTCCCGTTTCCAAAACCGATATCTCCTGCGAAGAGCCCTCAGAACTCCCCTCCCTCCCCGAAAACACCGCCGAAAACGTTACCTACGAAAATGCCGAAGAAAAAGGCTACAAAAGCGTTGACGGAATATACATAAACAACCAAACCTCAAAAAACATCGACCTCGAAAAGCTTCTCAACACTCCGCTCGATATGGATATTTCGCAATCTTCGCCCTCGGTTTTGATTGTACACACCCACACTACCGAAAGCTACACACCTTCCGAAAAATACAACTACATTCCCTCCGAAACCGACCGTACACAGGACAAAAATTTCAATATGGTGTCCGTGGGAGATGTGATAAGCGACTATCTGACAAATGCAGGAATAAACGTTATCCACGACCCAACCGTAAACGACTATCCGTCCTATTCTCAAAGCTATTCAAAAAGCCTCAAGCTTGTCGATTCCTACATCAAACAATATCCGTCAATCAAAATCGTCATAGATGTTCACCGAGATGCCATTGTGACAAGCGACGGAAAAAAATTACGTCCCGTTACATCATTCGATTCTTCCGCATCTCAGGTAATGAGCGTCGTCGGCACAAACGATTCCGGGCTTTCTCACCCCGATTGGGAAACAAATCTTGCGTTTGCGGTACAGCTTCAGCACAAAATGAATTCGCTCTATCCGTCGCTTGCCCGTCCCATCAATTTGCGACGCCAACGATTCAATCAGCATTTGGCACCGTATTCATTCATTCTCGAAGTCGGCACAAACGGCAACACTCTCGACGAAGCAAAAAAAGGCGCTCTCCTCTTTTCCGAATGTCTTGTATCCGTGCTCAAAAATGACTTGCAATAATTTGTCTGATATGATATAATTTTAGGAAATATCATTTTTCGCACAAATTCAGAATGCTATTTAAATTCACAAAAGAAAGGAGCGTCATTATGAAAAACTGCGAAAAGTATCAAAGAAGCTATTTCATGCCCCCCGAACCCTGTTTTGATTGGGTCAAAAAGGAGTATATTTCAACTCCCCCCATTTGGTGCAGCGTTGACCTACGAGACGGCAATCAGGCACTTATCGAGCCTATGAGTTTGGAAGAAAAGCTTGAGTTTTTCACACTCCTTGT
>CAZRYW010000175.1:0-1740 GCA_964604405.1 uncultured Oscillospiraceae bacterium | reverse complement strand
AAGAATCCTCTGGGGCTGAAGATTGCATGCCGTCGGTGCAATGTGACCTGAAGCTAAAATTTTTGCGACCGTTTCATCCGAAATAGGTTCGTCTGTAAATTTGCGAACGGAATAGCGTGTTTGAGCCAAATCAAAAAAATTCATATAAACATCTCCTTTAAGTTAAGTATACCATATCGGATAAAAAGCCGCAAGGAGATTATTGAATGGGAAATTTGTTGAAATTTTGTATATGAAAATGATACAACCTATTGACAAGATAGGAATATATGGTATAATATAATCAGAGGGTTGAAACAGAGAATCAGTTTCAAAAAGGTAAGAAAGGGAGATGAAAAATATGAAAAAAAAGTTAGCGATTGTATTGGCAACTACTGCGATGATGACAAGCTTTACGGTGGGTGTTATGTCGAAAGGGTTGATTGAAAAAATCGAAGCGGAGCTCAGAGGTGATTTTACTATCGTAATCGACGGAAAAACACAGACGTTCCGTGATGTTAACGGTAAAAAAGTGGATCCGATACTTTATGACGGAACAACGTATTTGCCCGTGAGAGCGATAGGCGAATTGATGGATAAGACAGTTTACTGGTATCAGGACGAAAAGAAAATCGTGCTCGTTGACGACGATGACGACAGCTTGGTGACGGATGCCGATGTAATCATCAACGGTTCCGACAAAGATAATTTCGGCGGATGGGATTCGTGGTTTGACAAATGGACTGACAAACGCGACGATAAATGGAACGACATGTGGAACAACAAAGTTACCGTTGAAAAAGCCAAAGAAATAGCACTCAACAAAGTGAATATCAAACAGGATAAAGTTGTTTTCACAAAGGCGAAAATCGGATATGAAAACCAGACTATAGTATACGAAATAGCTTTTGAAACAGACAGTATGCAGTATGAATTCAAGATTGATGTGAAGACAGGTAACATCATCACATGGACAAAAGAAAGCAAAGAGGATGAAAGTCTTATCACTCTTGATAAAGCGAAACAGGTTGCACTCGACAAAGCGGGTGTGAAAGAAAAGAACGTTGAGTTTACGAAAACAAAGTTGACGACAAACGACGGAGTGAAAGTTTACGAAATAGAATTCGAGTCCGATACATATGAGTACGAATTTGAGATTAATGCAAAGACGGGCAAGATAATCGAGTGGGATAAGACAAAAAAGGAAAACATTACACTTGCCGAAGCGAAAAAGATTGCACTCGATAAAGCGGGCGAGAAAGAAAAGAACGTTGATTTTACGAAGGCAAAGTTGACGACAAACGACGGAGTGAAAGTTTACGAAATAGAATTCGAGTCCGATACATATGAGTACGAATTTGAGATTAATGCAAAGACGGGCAAGATAATCGAGTGGGATAAGGCGAAAAAGGAAATTATTACGCTTGCAGAAGCAAAAAAGGTTGCACTTAAAAAAGCGGGATTATCCTCCAAAACGGTTACCTACACCAAAGCAAAACTCACAAAAGATGACGGCGATCAGATATATGAAATCGAATTTACATACAACGGATATGAGTATGAATTCGAAATAGATGCAGAAGACGGTACCGTTATAGATTGGGATAAAGAAAAAATCAAGTAATGACACACAACTGCAAATCTTGCCAAGGCAATCTTCGCAGTTTGTAATTTTCACAAGGAATAAAGTGATGATTTCTCGTGCAAGAGGCTTAAAGCCTACTTAAATCACCACTTTCGGCGAGGCAATTCGATTGCCTC
>CAZRYW010000174.1:0-1765 GCA_964604405.1 uncultured Oscillospiraceae bacterium | reverse complement strand
TTTTCATATTGTTTCTCAGTCTTCGAAATTAAATTCGTCCTTATACTTTTCTTTGAAAGCTTCGAACACTTTTGTCAATGTGTCGTCATCCTCAACGGGAGAATAAACGTCTTCTTCGTCATTCAATTCTTCCAAAAGCATTATTACAACCTCGTTATCGTCGGGAGGAAGCATAACAGCGTAGCTGTCACCCTCATATTCGATAACATCCAAAAGCTCAAATTCGATTTCCGTACCGTCTTCGTCAAAAAGCGAAACCATCTCGGGTTCGTATTCTTCCATGTTCATATCTTCATTGTTGTTGATATCAGCCATTTTCTAAACTCCTTTATATATTTTCTTACCACAATTATATATAAAGTTGTACAAAATGTCAACCGTCAAGAACAAAATACGTGTTTCCCGATAGTCAGCATCACCGGTCTCGAACGAATCCATTTATTCGTGGCGGTTACCGGATTATAATAATAAATCGCCCCGCCCGTCGGATCCCATCCGTTCAAAGCATCTCGTGCGGCTTTTTCGCACGATGACGTCATCGCCGCATCAATCTGTCCGTCATCAACGGCGGTAAAAGCACCCGGCTGATAAATCACTCCCGCAACGGTATTCGGAAAAGACGGATGTTTTACACGGTTCAAAATCACCGCACCCACCGCAACCTGCCCGGTATACGGTTCGCCTCTCGCCTCACCGTTAATTGCTCTCGCCAACAGATACACATCGTTATTTTCGCTTCCCGAGGACGACGCTATCCCCATTGCCGCAAGCGTAGCGCTCCCCGCTACGCCGTCTTGTGTCAAATTGTTTTTCTTCTGAAACTCCGTCACGGCTTTTTTCGTTTGTTCTCCGTATTTTCCGTCAACACTCCCTTTATAATATCCCCAGTTTTTCAGCTTTGTCTGAATCTTCGTAACCTCGCTTCCTGTCGAACCGAGTCTCGACAATGCGTCGGTTGTTTTCGTTTCATTCAACGTTACCGCCGCGACAACCAATGTACATACAATCAAATACGCAATTTTCTTTTTCACGCAAAAACCTCCTTTGCTCTATTATTTCCGCAAAGGAGGTTTATATACTTTTTATTTAATTTCAGCGAGCTTTCGTTGCGATTTCGTCCATAATGGCAACAATAAAATCATTAACTTTCATGCTGCCTTTGTCGCCTTCCTTGCGACTGCGTACCGCAACCGCACCCTCTTCGACCTCTTTATCTCCGACAACGAGCATATAAGGTACTTTTTCGAGCTGTGCTTCACGGATTTTGTAGCCGATTTTTTCGCTTCTGTCATCAAGCTCACTTCTGATGCCCATATTAATAAGGCGAGTATTGAGCTCACGGCAGTATTCACGGTGACTTTCGCCGATGGGAAGAATCTTAACCTGAACGGGAGCCATCCATGTGGGGAACGCACCCGCATATTTTTCGATAAGAAGCGCAAGCGTTCTTTCGTAACAACCGATACTTGTACGGTGGATAATGCAGGGGTTTTTCTTCGTGCCGTCCGCATCCGTATAAACCATTCCGAACTGTTTTGCCAGCATCTGGTCAATCTGAATGGTAATAAGCGTGTCTTCCTTGCCGTGAACGTTTTTAATCTGAATATCAAGCTTGGGGCCGTAGAAAGCCGCTTCGCCGATACCTACTGCATACGGAATTTCCAAATGGTCGAGAATCTTCTTCATCATGCCCTGAGCTTCGTTCCATTGTTCTTCCGTGCCGATATACTTTTCACGGTCATCGGGATCCCATTGACTGAAACGG
>CAZRYW010000173.1:0-1783 GCA_964604405.1 uncultured Oscillospiraceae bacterium | reverse complement strand
CTCTTTTATCGCAACGTCAATACAGTTCGATATCGAACCCTTTTCCATAACGTCGCCCAAATATCTGTCATCGGTGCAAAACAAAAATCTTCTTACGGTATTTTTGTTAACCGCACCTACAAGACCTTTAATATTTTTCGATTGCGTACCCTCACGCATCAACACGTACATTCCCTTTTGAATCTTTTCCGTTGCTTCTTCAACGCACGAACATTCGTGATCTGTCTTCACGCCCGTTGCGGCATATGCGTTCAAAGCGTCTCCCGACAAAAACGGTGCGTGTCCGTCGATAACCTTGTCTGTATCAAGCTTTTCAACGACATCACCCACACAAGATAAAAGTCCGGGATAATTCATCATTTCACCCAAACCGAAGAAATCGTACTTATCCATCAGTCTGTGCAATTCATCCGCATCGATCACCGCACCCGAAGAATCAAACGGTGTTGCGGGCACACAGCTCGGAAGCATAAAATGAATTTTTACGGGCAAATCTTTTGCCGACTCCATCATAAACTTGAGCCCCTCTTCGCCCGCAACATTCGCTATTTCATGCGGGTCTGCGATAACCTCGGTTACGCCCTTGATTGCACAAAGTCTCGCATATTCGTTCGGAGCGAGCATACTCGATTCTATATGAACATGGCTTTCGACAAACGACGGCATAACAAACCCGTTTTCCGCATCTATCTCGCACTCACCTTCATATTTTCCCCAGCCGATTATAACTCCGTCCGTAATTCCCAAATCCGCCTGAATAATACTGTGCGTAAAAATATCGCAAATACGTGCGTTTTTTATAACCAAATCACACTTTTCTTCGCCTTTTGCCGCTCTTATTCTCTTGTAGTTATCCATAATCAGCTCTCCTTTACAAATAACTTAACCGCACTTGCCGACTTCTCCGCCGCTTTTGCGACAAACGTCGGATAATCCATATGACTTTCGTCTCCCGCACCGTCACTTATCGCTCTCACAATAACAAACGGAACACGGTTCACATAACATACGTGACCTACGCTTGCGCCTTCCATTTCACAGGAAATTGCATCAAAAGTCTCTCTTATGTAGTTTTTCTTTTCGATACTGTTTATGAACTGGTCGCCCGAGGCAATCGTTCCGATTTCGCATTTCACGCCGACTCTTTTTACGCACTCTGCGATTTTTTCGTACACATTTTTGTCCGATTCTATTTTGACTATGTTGATTCCCGACAAAAGCCCTACGGGGTCACCCAAAGGAGATGTGTCCATGTCGTGCTGCACCACCGATGATGATACCGCAACATCGCATATCGACAACGAATCCGTCAAAGTTCCTCCGACTCCCGTGTTGATAATAACATCCGGACTGTATTTCAAAATCATGGCCTCCGTGCAGATTGCGGCAAAAACTTTTCCCACTCCGCACACAGCCGTAACAACGTCTTTTCCGTACAAAGTTCCTCTCGTAAAAGTAACTCCGCTCACGCTCTGTGTCACTTTTCCCTCGATTTCCTCATTGATTTTATCAATTTCAACCTGCATTGCACAAATAATGCCTATCATATTTTCTCCCCCTTATACGTGAAGTCGTTTTTGTCGCCCTTCGCATACAAAACTTCCAAATATCTCTTGCACTCAATCTTTGCTTTTTCCAAGTCAAGCTCTTTATAATTTCCGCACTCCCGTCTGCTCTGTCCGTACATTTTATCTTCGGTCAGGATTCTTTCGAGCACCTTTTTCACCTCGTCAAACACCCGGTCTTCTCCGACGCCTCTCGTCAAAAGATAAAATCCCGTTCT
>CAZRYW010000172.1:0-1832 GCA_964604405.1 uncultured Oscillospiraceae bacterium | reverse complement strand
TAAGACCGCCGATGATACGAGTGGAAATACCCCATGATGTTTCGTGCGGGTTTTTAAGCGTGTTGTCTTTGTCTGTAAATTCAACTCCGAAAGCCTTTGCGAAACCGTTTCCGAAGAAATGGCTTGTAGCACTCTGGAGTGCCTTGCCGTCATGCATCATAGCTTCCATTGTGTAGGTTGCTTCGGCACCGGCAAATTTTTCTTTGTCTGTCTTTTTACCCTTTATAACGGGAATTGCAAGAAATTCTTCGGCAAAAGAAGAATAGATGTTAAGCATTTGGATTGTTTCGGCAACAGCTTCTTCTTCGGTTGCATGCATTGTGTGACCTTCCTGCCACAAAAATTCGGCTGTGCGGAGGAAAGGACGTGTGGTTTTTTCCCAACGCATAACGCTGCACCACTGATTGTAAAGTTTGGGGAGATCACGATAAGAATGGATGATATCCTTGTAGTGATCGCAGAAAACGGTTTCGGATGTGGGACGAACGCAAAGACGCTCGGAAAGTTTTTCGTTGCCGCCGTGTGTTACCCAAGCAACCTCGGGAGCAAAACCTTCGACGTGGTCCTTTTCTTTTTGAAGCAAGCTTTCGGGAATGAACATGGGCATGTAAACGTTTTCATGCCCCGTTTCCTTGAAACGTCTGTCGAGTTCCTTTTGAATGTTTTCCCAAATTGCATAGCCGTAAGGGCGAACAATCATGCAGCCTCTCACGGATGAATAATCCGCAAGTTCCGCTTTTCTCACGATGTCGGTGTACCATTGGGCGAAATCGACGTCACGAGAGGTAATATCTTCAACCATTTTTTTATTGTCTGCCATAATGATTACCTAAGCCTTTCATATTAAAATCTCTTATCTACTATTTTACAAAAAACGGAGTGATTTGTCAACAAATAAGTAGCAAAAGCGTTCCCGAAACGAGTAAAACAAGTCCCAAGAAACTTTTGCGACTGAGTTTTTCACCGAAGAACAGCCACGAAAGAAGAATGGTGAAAAGAATACTCAGCTTGTCGATGGGAGCGACAATGCTTGCGGGTCCCTGAGATAAAGCACGATAGTAACAAAGCCAGCTTGCACCTGTTGCAATGCCCGAAAGAACTATGAACAGACTGCTCTTCGCATCGATTTTGGACAAAGCTTTGGCATCATGGTTAACAAAAACGATAATCCATGCCATAATGAGGACAACTACGGTTCTGATGCTGCTGCCGAGGTCGCTGGATATATCGGAAACACCGATTTTGCCCAAAACAGATGTGAGTGCGGCGAAAATCGAACCCGCAAATGCGTAGAATATTGCGCTTTTTTTATTTGCTGAGCCTGAGGAAGCTTTTTTTTCAATCATGAGCAAGGTGCCGAGAGCAATCAAAAGAGTGCATATACCCTTGAAAAGCGTGAGTCGCTCGGATGGGAAGATGAGTGAACTTAAAATTATCGTAAAAACGATGGAAGACTTGTCAATCGGAACGACAACGTTGACATTGCCGATTTTGAGGGCATGAAAATAGCAAAGCCAGCTTGCACCGGTCGTGAGTCCGGACAAAATGAGAAAAACGAGCGTTTTTTGAGAAATAGTTGCAAGTTCATCGAAAACAGGGGTCGTAATAAATGCGATTGCCCACGAAAATATAAGAACAATAACCGTTCTTAACGCCGTTGCGAGATTCGAATTGACGTTTTTCATTCCCATTTTCGCCAAAACGGAAGTGAGTGCCGCAAAAAATGCGGATAAAAACGCAAAAGATACATAAGTCATATTAAAACATCTCCTTTGGAAATATAATACACCCTATAAGTGAAAAATACAATATATATTGTCGATAAAAATGTA
>CAZRYW010000171.1:0-1871 GCA_964604405.1 uncultured Oscillospiraceae bacterium | reverse complement strand
GAACGCAATTGTCATATTGAGTCTGTTTGTATTGGAGTTGAACATTTTTTCGAGTTGAGTGAGAAGCCAACCCATAACAGAACCGAGAAGAAGAGAAGCAAATATTTCAACGAGGGGATTGACAATGATGGAAATCATGTCTACCTGACCTGAAATAAGAGTTTTCGCAATGCCGAAAGATACGGCGAAAACAATGAGACCCACAGCGTCATCCAACGCTACGATGGGTAAAAGAAGATTTGTGAGAGGTCCTTTTGCCTTGTACTGACGAACAACCATAAGAGTTGCCGCAGGAGCTGTTGCCGTTGCTATAGCTCCCAAAGTGAGAACCTGCGGGAGGGTGAGAGCACCGGGGACGAGTTTGTAAAACGCAAAAAGCGCAAGGTCAACCAAAACGGCTGCCGCAAGAGCCTGGAAAATACCGATAATGACAGCCTGTTTACCTGTCTTTTTTAAATCTTCCAAACGAAATTCGCTGCCGATGGAAAACGCTATAAATCCGAGAGCGACTTCGGAAACGAGGCCTAAAGCTTCGACTGCTTCCATCGTATTGAATCCGAGACCGGGAATGCCGAGTCTGCCGATACAATACGGACCGATAAGTACGCCGGCAATAAGATATGCGGTAACGGAGGGGAGCTTGAAGGGCTTGAATACACGAGTCATCAAAAGTCCGCCGAGCAATGCGACCGAAACCGATAATAAAATGTTACTCATAAGTTTTGCATCCTTTCAATATGTAGATGTAGCCCAAAAGGGCATCCTATAAATTTTAACATAATGAATAAAAAATGTAAAGTCCGATGTGCGTTATTTTGATAAAAAACGGAGATTTATATCAAGTCCATGTCGGAGGGGAGCGGGGCTTGGATAAATAGCGGAAGTTTGGTGATGGGATGAATCAACGAAAGCGAGGCACAATGAAGCCTCAAAACGCCGTCGGAAAAGTCGGGGTTGTAAAATATGTCTCCGTAGATGGGGGTTTTTATGTGTGCCATATGGACTCGCAATTGGTGCGTTCTTCCCGTAACGGGAGAGAGGGAAACGAGAGAGAGGGAGGCATTGTGGTTTAGTGTTTCGTACCAACTGACGGCATTTTTTCCCGAAGGCGATACCTCACGAAGAATGGAGGATGTTTTTGCAATCGGTGCATTGATGACACCTTTGAGCGGAGCTGGGACGCCGCAGACTACAGCAAAGTAATTTTTTCGGATTTTTTGGGATTTGAGGCTTTCGGTCAAAATATGAGCTGCGAGAGCGTGCTTTGCAATGAGGACAACACCCGACGTATCTTTGTCGAGACGTGTGATGGGGTGAAAGGTGAAATCCGAACCGAAGTAGTTCATAACTGCGTTTGCCAAAGTGTCAGAGGTGTGTTCATGCGAGGGATGAGTAGGCATGTTGCGAGGTTTGTTCACGGCGATTATGTCGGAGTCTTCATAAAGAATATCGAGCGGTAAATCGGACGGAGTAATGAGAGAGGGAGACTCGAACAATGAAACCGATAAGGTTTGATTGCAACGTACCGTGTCATTCATTTTTGCGCAAATACCGTCCAGCAAAACGGCGTCGGAGCGTGCTTTGAGAGATTTTATGAGTGTGTCGGAAAAACCGAAACGCTTTAACACGGATTGAATTTTGGAATTGTTGTATGTGTTTGTTATGGAATATGTGAAAGAAGTGATCATATAATGCCTTTCGTGAGTGAGAATTTGCAGATAGCGGAGAGGAAAAGTGAGACGAGCGAACGCGAAGTTTGAAACCGTCGAAGAAAGATACGACAGCAAAAAAGCACTTCGAATGAAGTGCTTTTTTGTTGGTGGATCTTCAGGGACTCGAACCCCGGACCGACCGGTTATGAGCCGGTTGCT
>CAZRYW010000170.1:0-1887 GCA_964604405.1 uncultured Oscillospiraceae bacterium | reverse complement strand
TATTTTGCGTAGAATGATGATGCGTGTCACCGAAAAAATCGCAAAGAAAAATAAGAGCCTTGCAATCATAACGGGCGAAAGTCTCGGTCAGGTTGCAAGTCAGACGATAGAAGCGTTGGCGGTTACGAATCAGTCAACGGATATGAACATTTTGCGTCCTCTGGTCGGTATGGATAAGGAAGAAATTATTCAAATCGCACGTAAAATCGGAACGTTTGAAACGTCGATATTGCCGTATGAGGATTGCTGTACGGTATTTGTGCCGAAGCATCCGACAACGAGACCGAAAATAGAAAACATTTTGAAGAGCGAAGAAAAACTCGATATGGACTACTGGGTAAACAAGGCGTTGGAAGATACCGAGTGGATAAGAATAGAAGCGGAATAATCGGAAAGAGAGTAATGGTATGCTTGTTGCGGAAATTATTTGCGTAGGTACGGAGCTTTTGATGGGGCAGGTGTTGAATACAAACGAACGTTTTATTGCATCGCATCTTGCCGAAGCGGGGATTGGGCTGCATCATTCATCGGTGGTCGGCGATAACCCGAAAAGACTGAAAGACGCATTGTGTTTGGCAAAAGAAAGAGCCGATATTGTTATTTTGACGGGGGGACTCGGACCGACTGACGATGACCTCACAAAAGAAACCGTTGCGGAAGTGTTGGGAAAAAAGCTCGTTTTTCACGGCGAGTGTATGGATAAGATGAAAAAATACCTCAAGGATGCCGGACGGAATTTGACAAAAAACAACGAGAAACAGGCATATTTGCCCGAAGATTGTATTGTTTTGGAAAACGACAACGGCACGGCACCGGGATGCATATCGGAGTTTGGGTCAAAGACTGTGATAATGCTGCCCGGACCTCCGAGAGAAATGGAACCGATGTTTTTGAATGACGTGATGAAATATCTGAAAGAAAAATCGGGAACGGTTTTGAAAAGCAGAGTGTTACGACTTTTCGGAATAGGTGAAAGCAAGGCCGCCGAGTTGTGCGACGATTTGATAAAAAATCAGACGAATCCCACGATTGCACCGTATGCGAAAGAGGGCGAAGTGACTTTCAGAGTGACCGCAAGTGCGGAAAGTATCGAAAAAGCCGAAGCCATCGCGGACGATATGTGTGATAAAATGTATCAAAGAGTCGGCGAGTATATTTACGGCGAGGGCGAAGACAACTCGTTGCAGCAAACCGTGGTGAATTTGCTTTCTCAAAAAAACATGACTGTTTCGACAGCCGAAAGCTGCACCGGAGGACTCATAGGAAAAATGATAACCGAGGTTGCGGGTGCGAGCAGGGTATTTAATTACGGCTTTGTTACGTATGCGAATGAAGCAAAGGTTAACCTGTTGGGAGTAAACAGCGAAACTATCGAAAAATACGGCGTTGTGAGCTATGAGGTTGCAAAAGAAATGGCAGAGGGTGCACGCAAGGCGTCAAAAAGCGATATTGCAATAAGCGTGACGGGTATTGCGGGCCCCGGCGGGGGAACAAGCGAAAAACCCGTGGGATTGGTGTATATAGGCGTGAGCGATAAGAACGGAACGGAAGCATACCGTTTTGTACAGCACGGAGACAGAGAAAGAGTGAGAAACAAAAGCGCACTTTGTGCACTTGACATAATAAGGAGAAGAGTAATAAATGGATAAGATAGCTTCTTTTACGGTTGATCATGACCTCTTGGATGAGGGAATGTATATATCTCGAATCGACTCGGATATTACGACGTTTGATTTGAGAACGAGAAAACCCAATTGTGGGGATTATATGGATAATATAACGATGCACTCGGTGGAGCATATGTTTGCAACGCTTATCAGAAACAGCGACATAGGCGAAAATGTTATATATTTCGGTCCGATGGGTTGCAGAACGGGATTTTATCTT
>CAZRYW010000169.1:0-1909 GCA_964604405.1 uncultured Oscillospiraceae bacterium | reverse complement strand
CAGTCGTGCGCCTTAGACCAACTCAGCCATCTCTCCAAGTGACTTTATTATTATAACCGTCATTTAAAGAAATGTCAAGTCTTTTTTCGATTTTTTTCAAATTTATTTTTTCATGCAAAACTGTAGCGGTCTATGTCGTCTTTTCCCATTCCTTTTTGAAGAGCTATGTTGATTCCGTTTGCGATTATTCTGGCACACCTCTCGCTCAAAGAATCAATATCCTTTCCCGTGACAACCATATCCGCTTCTCCCTGTGCCGCCTTTTTATACAATTTTTCAAATCTTTCTCGTTCTTCTTCGCTTTCGGTTATCGTGCCCATGCAATCCGCCAACACCGTCGATGCGTCCGCAACCGTAGGCACGCCTATGGCAATCACGGGAATCCCGAGAGTTTTCATGCTCAACTCTTTTCTGTTGTTTCCGACTCCGCTGCCCGGATTTATTCCCGTATCCGTAATCTGTATCGTTCTGCCGAGTCTCTTCATGCTTCTCGCCGCCAATGCGTCAACCGCAATCACCGCTTTGGGTTTTATCTTCCCCACAATTCCCGACACGATTGTTTCCGTCTCGATTCCCGTCATAGCCATCACGGACGGGGCTATCGCACTCACGCTTCTGACGCTCGGATCAACTTCATCGGGCAGCATTTCTTTTATGTGACGTGTCACCAAAAGCTTTTTCACGCTTTTCGGTCCAATCGAATCCGCCGTAATCGCCTCGTTTCCGAGTCCCACCACCAAAACAGGAGCTTTTTCTTCTATATTAAGTATTCCTTTCAGCTCCCGTGCAACACACATACACACGTTTTCGTAATCGTCTCTGTCGTTTTCGGACAAATCTCTCACACTCACCGTCACGTATCGCCCCTGTGATTTTCCTATTTTTTCCGCGGCCTCATCACTTATTATCTCCACTCTTTCCGTCCGTATGCCGTTTTCCTCTTCGATTTCGGTCTTGATATCTTGCGATTTTGTCTTTGTCATATTCATTGCCTCAAGTGCCAAATCAGTTCTTATATTCATATCAAAAAACTCCTTTCTCAAATATTGTTCTCCGAATTTGATTGACTAAACCAAATTTATAATGTAGAATAATAATGTATAAATTTATAACTTTGGGGGAAAACATATGGAAAAACGTATTGCAGTAATAGATTTAGGCTCCAACTCCGTCAGGATGACCATAAACCTCCTCCATGACGACGGCAATTGGGATGTTCTCATAAAAAAACGTGCAACCGTTCGCCTTTCCGAAGGCATGGGCATAGATAAAATTTTAAAAGAAGAAGCCATGACGAGAGTTATCGACGCTCTTCGGGAATTTTGCATTTTGGCAAGGCTCGATTCGTGTCAAACCATTGTAGCCATCGCCACGGCAGCGGTAAGACAAGCTGTTAACCGTGATTATTTCATCGACAGAGTTTTCCGTGAAACCGGTATTCGTTTCGATACTATTTCCGGAGAAGATGAGGCATACTACAGTTACCTTGCGGTATGCAACTCTTTCAGTTTGAAAAACGGATTGATTTTCGATACGGGCGGCGGCAGCACAGAGCTTATTTTGGTCAAAAACTCCCACTTGGTAAACAGCACCTCGCTTCCTCTCGGTGCGGTCACCCTCACCGAAATGATGAAAGGCAGGAGCCAAAGCGAAATGTATCGTTACGTCATGATGATGCTCGGCAGCGTCGATTGGATAGATGATTGCGTCGGTTTGGATCTTTACGGTGTGGGCGGCAGCGCAAAAACCTTGGCAACTCTTCATCTCAAAGAGCTCAAAAGCGTTGACGAAATTCACGCAACCAATATCGCATACAACAAAGTTGCGGCAATATATCAAAAGGTTTACCAAACCCCCGTCTCACTTCGCCAAAACATTCCCGGCATGGACAAAAGCCGTGCCGACGTTA
>CAZRYW010000168.1:0-1950 GCA_964604405.1 uncultured Oscillospiraceae bacterium | reverse complement strand
CCGCAACAACGTTTGCACATCTTGACGCAACCACGGTTTTGTCGAGAGCGATATCTTCGATGGGTATTTTCCCTGCGGTTGATCCGTTGGAATCCACATCGAGAATATTGACTCCCGATGTAGTCGGTGAAGAACATTACCATGTTG
The DNA here is from genome assembly GCA_964604405.1 of uncultured Oscillospiraceae bacterium. GTDB lineage: Bacteria > Bacillota > Clostridia > UMGS1883 > UMGS1883 > RGIG1927. The sequence goes on along the minus strand of CAZRYW010000168.1, from coordinate 1,803 downwards.
CAAAGAGCGTGCAGAGAATCTTGCAAAGATATAATGAGCTTCAGGATATTATCGCAATCATGGGTATGGATGAACTCAGCGAAGAAGACAAGCTTATTGTTGCGAGAGCGAGAAAGGTGCAAAGATTTTTGTCGCAGCCGTTCAGCGTTGCCGAACAGTTTACGGGTATGCAGGGCAAGTATGTTCCTCTTTCCGAAACAATCAGAGGCTTCAAAGAAATCATCGAGGGAAAATGCGATGATTTGCCCGAATCTGCGTTCCTCTTTGTCGGAACTATAGACGAAGCGAGGGAAAAGGGGCAGAGTAAATGAGCAAGTTTCATTTGAAGATAGTTACTCCCGAGAGAATGGTTTTCGATTCCGATGCGGACAGCATTGTTGCCAGAACCGTGAGCGGTGACGTGTGTATCCTGGCGAGACATACGGAGTATATAACACCTCTTGCCATAGGTCAGATAAAAGTAAAAGTTGACGGCACAAGCCGCTTGGCATCGTGCAGCGGAGGCATGCTTGTTGTGACGGGCGGAGAGGCTACGGTGATAGCCGATACGTTCGAATGGCAGGATGAAATAGACGTTGAACGAGCACAAAGGGCAAAGGAAAAGGCTGAGGAACGTATGAGCAGCCACGAAACGGAATATGAATTTAAACTTGCGGAATTGAAACTCAAAAGAGCAATCAACCGCATACGAACGGGTAAATAAAAGATTTTATTTTATAACCGAATATTAAGCGAACGATTTTGAGTAACATCATTTTCGTTCGCTTTTTTGTGTGAAAATGATTATGAATTAAAAAGTGAAAAAATTTTCAAAAAATACAAAAATAGTATTGATTATCATTTTCGTTTGTGATATACTCATATCAAGAGAGGAGGAGATTGGTTGGAAAGCATATTGATAAGTGCATGTCTTTTGGGAATACGCTGTAGGTATGACGGAGAGAGCAAAGAGTATGACTTGAAAAATCTCGAAAAGAGATTCAATCTCATACCTGTCTGTCCCGAAATATACGGTGGATTGCCGACGCCGAGAGTACCGAGCGAAATATTGGGAGATGAAGTGTTCAACCGTGAGGGAATATGCGTCAGCGAGCAGTATAACAAAGGTGCCGAAGAGGCGTTGAAGTTGGCAAAAAAATTTGATGTAAAATATGCTGTTTTAAAAGCAAAGAGTCCATCGTGCGGAAAAGGCGAGATATACGACGGAACTTTTTCGAAAAAGCTCATACAAGGTGACGGCATTGCGGTAAGATGCTTGAAAAAACACGGAATTGAAATTTTTACGGAAAACGAGATAGATTTGTTGCTTGAAAAACCGTGAAAAAAATTGTCAATAAGAGAACAAAATGATTGACGAAAAATGAAATGTGAGGTATAATGAATTGTGGCGACGGAAGTTGCCTGAATATTATATTTAATTTTTTTTCATATAAAGAGGAGGTAATTAACATGACTGATTTTAAGGCATGGGAAGGCTTCGAAGGCCGAGTTTGGAAATTGGAAGTTAACGTTCGTGACTTCATCCAGAAGAACTATACACCCTACGACGGTGATTCTTCTTTCCTTGAAGGCCCCACAGACGCTACAAACAAACTCTGGGGAAGACTTTCCGAATTACAGAAGGAAGAAAGAGCAAACGGCGGTGTGCTTGATATGGAAACCGAAAAGGTTGCCACACTCACAGCTTACGGCCCCGGATACATTGACGAATCCATGAAGGATTTGGAAAAGATCGTAGGTTTGCAGACAGATAAGCCCTTGAAGAGAGCATTTATGCCCTTCGGCGGTATCAAGATGGCTGCT
>CAZRYW010000167.1:0-1978 GCA_964604405.1 uncultured Oscillospiraceae bacterium | reverse complement strand
GAGGTTGAAATAGTTGTCCGCAATCGTTGAAGCGGAACCGTAAATGGCGGTAAGAGGCGTGCGCAAATCATGCGATATAGCACGGAGGAGATTGGCACGCAATTTCTCCATTTCGCCTTCGTTGCGAAGCTCTTCCTGACGCTTGATTTTTGCGGTAAGAGTGCAGGTGAGAATCGTTACGGCTATCATAATCAATGCCGAAACGGCATTTTCTTCTATTGCGAAATTAAATTCGTAAACGGGAAAAGCAAAAGCAAAGTTGAATGCCAAGACGCTGATAAGTGCGGACACGAATCCGTAAACGTAGCCGTCGGTCAGAAGAGAAATAAGAAAAACGGCAAGGACAAATACGGCGGGAATGAGGCTGGGGGTTTCGAAAAGAAATTTGATGCCCAGAGAGGCAAAAAAAGCCAAGATTAAAATTGCCGCAGTATATCCGGAGTTTTTCAGTATGCTGTTTTTGTTCATAAAAATCACCATATTAATTGTAAATCATATAACGGAAAATGTCAAATTAGAGAGGGAAATTTTTGCCGCATCTTAGCTGTGATGTCAAAAAAGGGGTTTCATATAATTTGAAATTGCGGTAAAATATTTAAAACTATTTTTGTTGCAAAAAAGTCTAATTAGTGAAAGAGCTCTTAAAGATGAACGGAGGTGATGTATATGCGGATGAAAAAACAGCTCGAGAGTTTTTTGGAAGAAAATCTCGACGCTATTTACAGATTTGCTTATACATACATGAGAAACAAAGAAGATGCGGAAGACGTTGTGAGTGACAGCGTTGTTAAAGCGTTGAGATTTGCGGGAAAATTGAAAAACGATGAAAGTATTAAATGCTGGGTTTATTCAATCGTTGCAAATACCGCATTGACGGCGTTGAAGAAAAACGGACGGATGATTGCAACGGAGCCTGAAAAAATGGATATAAATTTTTCGGAAGACGACTACTCATACGTCAATTTTGAAAGCATGATTGATTGTTTGGATGAAAATTACAAGGCGATTATAGTGATGAAGTTTTGCGATGATTTGACTTTTGCCGATATAGCAAAAGTTTTGAAAATGAACGAGAATACGGTAAAAACCAGGTATTATGCGGCTTTGAAAAAGTTGAAAGAGGAGAATTTGGAATGATGTATGATTTTTTGAACGGAAGCGAAGATATTAAGGCGAGTGAAAGTTTGAAGAAAAGGGTTCACGGTAATATAGTAAAAAACAAGATTATGACTGCTGTAAAAAATGTGTCGGTATGTGCGGCAGCGTTTGTAATGTTCTTTTCGATCGGAGTTAACGTTTCTCCGAATATGGCAATGGCGATGCAGGATGTTCCCGTAATAGGCAGATTTGTCAAGGCGGTTACTTTTGACAAGTACGAAAAGAAAATCGGCGGAAGCGAAGCTAAAATCGTCACGCCGAAACTGGAGGGACTTGTTGACGAAAAGCTCATGGATGAAATAAATAAAGCCATGGGTGACGATGCGAAAAAGTTGATAGAAGAGTTTGAAAGAGATGCGGAAGAACTCAAGGCGAATTTCGGAGACGATGTTCATATGGGAGTTGAGTCGGATTATACGGTTCGCACGGATAATGAGAATTATTATGCGATAGATATATACTTTTTCAATGTGGTCGGATCGTCTTCGACGACACATAAATTCTATACGATTGACAAAAGAACGGGCGAGGTAGTAGCATTGGAAGATATTATCAAGACGGAAGATGCGAGAGAAAAAGTTAATGATTTGATAAAGAAAGAAATGATACGAAGAAACGAAGAGGAAGACGGGGCATATTGGGTCGAAGATGACGAATATACGGAAGGATTCAAAGGAATAAACGAAAACCAAAATTTCTTTATCAATGACGAAGGCAAGCTTGTGATTTGTTTTGATAAATACGAGATTGCGGCAGGATATATGGGATGCCCGGAATTTGTTATAGATATTGAAAGTATTAAATGAAAAAGTGTTTTTAA
>CAZRYW010000166.1:0-2032 GCA_964604405.1 uncultured Oscillospiraceae bacterium | reverse complement strand
GCGTTGTGCGATTTGCTCAGACGTGATTTCGGAATGGAGAAAGAATCCGAACATTTGCTTCGTGCACTCGAAAACACCCAAAAGACGGGAATATCTGTTTACAAAACAGATGAATTTGTAGATTGTATTATTTCCGAGCTTGATAAAAAACTCGAAAAACGTCATTGCAAAGAGGTTAAAAAAAGAATTTATCTGAAATAAGTTAATTAAAAACAGCCATCATAGGTTTACACACAAAAACCTATGATGGCTGTTTTTAATCAATAATTTTTCAAAAGATTTTCGGCATATTCGATGGTGTTTAAAACCGCCTTTTCGGCAGGGCCGCCGATGAGACTTCTGCCTTCGACACAGCTTGTCATGCTGATTGCATCATAAATATCATCTTCGATGAATTCGCTGCATTCTTTCATTTCATCGAGGGTCAAGTCGTCAAGCGCTTTGTTTGCCTTTTCGGCTGTGAGTACCATTTTTCCGACGATAGCATGAGCTTCACGGAAAGGAACACCCTTTTTCACAAGATAGTCCGCAACATCGGTTGCGTTGGCAAATCCGCCTTTTGCACCTTGAAGCATCACGTCTTTGTTGACTTTCATTGTGCGTACCATTCCGCTGAATACGGGCACGCAAAGTTTGACGGTGTCGATAGCATCAAAAAGCGATTCCTTGTCTTCTTGCATATCCTTGTTGTAGGCGAGAGGGAGGCCTTTCATGAGGGTTAAAAGAGCTGTGAGAGAGCCGTATACTCTACCTGTCTTGCCTCGAATAAGTTCCGCAACGTCGGGATTTTTCTTTTGGGGCATAATTGATGAGCCTGTGCTGTATCCGTCATCCATGGTGACAAAACGGAATTCGTTTGTGCTCCACAAAATAAGTTCTTCGGAAAAACGCGACAAATGCATCATAATAAGCGAGAGATCGCTTGCAAGCTCGATTGCGAAATCACGGTCGGAAACACCGTCCAAAGAATTTACGCTGACAGAGTCGAAACCGAGTTCGTTTGCAACGGCTTGTCTGTCGAGAGGATGCGTTGTGCCTGCCAATGCACCGCTTCCGAGAGGCATTACGTTTGTGCGACGATAAGTGTCGGTCAATCTGTCAAGGTCACGAAGAAACATACTTATGTAAGCACAAATATGATGCGCAAATGTGATGGGCTGTGCCTTTTGCAAATGAGTATAACCGGGCATAATTGTTTTGGTGTGCTCTTTTGCGAGATCTAAAAGAGTTTTAATAAGCTCGATGAGGATTGCTTTAATTTCGACAATCTCATCTTTGACATACATTCTTATATCAAGAGCAACCTGATCGTTACGGCTTCTGCCGGTGTGTAATCTTTTGCCTGTATCTCCGATACGTTCGATTAAGATTTTTTCGACGTTCATGTGGATATCTTCGGCATCGATTTCGAACTCGACTTTACCTTGTTCGATATCGTTTAAAATCTCGCCCAAGGTTTTTACGATGAGTAAACTGTCCTCCGACGAAATAATACCTTGTTTTCCGAGCATTCTCGCATGAGCGATACTGCCTGTTATATCCTGCTTGTACAGTCTTTTGTCAAATCTGATTGATGAATTGAAATCGTCAACACTTTTATCGGTCGCTTTTTCAAATCTACCGCCCCAAAGTTTCATAAATTCACCTCATTAAATAGTATAGGGCGGATGAATTCCGCCCTATTGCGTTTTGAAAATTAAAGTTCGCCGTTTTCCTGAAGCATCATGGCTCTAACCTTTAAGGGAAGACCGAAGAGGTTGATGAAGCCTTCTGCATCGTGGTGGTTGTAGAGTTCTTTACTGTCGCCGAAAGAAGCAATCTGCTCGTTGTAGAGAGAATATTTGCTCTTTGCGCCTGCGGAAATAATGTTGCCCTTGTAAAGCTTTACTCTTACTTCACCTGTAACGGTTTCCTGTGTGCTGTCAACGAATGCGGAGAGTGCCTGACGGAGAGGTGTAAACCACTTGCCGTCGTATACGAGCTCTGCAAACTTGATTGCCGCAGTCTTAATCATATGCGCAAGCTCACGAGT
>CAZRYW010000165.1:0-2067 GCA_964604405.1 uncultured Oscillospiraceae bacterium | reverse complement strand
CCCTATCTTCCCGAATCGTTCGGCGCCAAAGTTTTCAAAATCAGCGAAGACGACCGAGGCAACCGCCTCACTCACATGAAGATAACAGGCGGTAAACTTTGTGCCAGAGAAGACATCTCGAGCGAAAAAGTCAACGAAATACGTCTTTATTCGGGCGAAAAATACAAATCTTGCGGTTTCGTCACGCAAGGCGACGTGTGTGCCGTAACAGGTCTCACCAAAACTTTCCCAGGACAGGGACTGGGTATCGAAACCGATTCCGACACCCTCACTCAAACTCCGCTTTTTTCTTATTCGATAATTTTGCCCGATTCCGTCGAGCCTCTTGCGGCGTTCAACACGCTAAAAAAGCTTGAAGAGGAAGACAATCAGCTCAACATCACATGGAACGAACAAACAAGAGAAATTTCGCTTGCCATAATGGGAACCGTCCAGTTGGAGGTTTTAAAAAACATCATCAAAACTCGTTTTGACCTCGACGTCGAATTTTCCCGTGGCAAAATCATCTACAAAGAAACAATCCGAAACACAGTCGAGGGTATCGGTCACTACGAACCTTTACGCCATTATGCCGAAGTGCATCTTCGTCTCGAGCCGGGCAAAGCGGGAACAGGACTTGTTTTCGATACGGATTGCAGCGAAGAGCTTCTCGCAAAAAATTGGCAAAATCTTATTCTCACACACCTCAAAGAAAAAAAGCACAAAGGCGTCCTCACGGGTGCACCCATAACCGATATGAAAATCACTCTTGTATCGGGCAAAGCTCATCTCAAACACACCGAGGGCGGCGATTTCAGACAAGCCACCTACCGTGCCGTCCGTCAGGGACTCATGCAAGCAGACAGCGTTCTTTTGGAACCTTGGTACAATTTTTCGATTACGCTTCCGAGTGCAAACGTCGGCAAGCTCATGGGCGACATCACATCCATGGGAGGCGAATTTTCCCCTCCCGAATTGATAAGCGACACCCAAAGCATCCTCTCGGGCAAAGCTCCTATTTCGGGCATGCACGGCTACGACGTGCAATTGAGTTCTTACACCAAAGGTTTGGGCAAAATGGAATGTTCTTTTGCGGGCTACGGCAAATCTCCCGATTTCGAATCAACCGTTCGGGAAATCGGCTACGATCCGGAAAGCGACTTGTACAATTCGCCCGATTCCGTTTTTTGCTCTCAAGGTGCGGGATTTACCGTCAAATGGTACGATGTTGAAAAATACATGCATCTCGCCAAAGAAAAAACACCCGAAAGAGAGTACAAATCTTCTGTCAGATCATCAAAATCATCTGTCATCGACGAGGACGAATTGATTAAAATTTTCGAAGCAACATACGGAAAAATCGAACGGAAACTCCCCGCACAGATGAAAACCCTCAAAAAAGAACTCGGCGATTACATCCCGAAAAACAAACGTCCCAAAGGCTCCGACTATCTTTTAATCGACGGTTACAACATCATTTTTGCCGACGAAAACTTAAAAAAAGCCGCTCAATCCTCTCTTGCCGATGCACGCAATCTGTTGATTGATATGGCTATCACCTACAACAGCTTAAAACAGATCGAAGTCATCGTCGTTTTCGACGCTTATCGTGTCAAAGGAAACAGCGGCAGTATCGAACAACACGGCAATATCAATGTTGTCTATACAAAAGAAGCCGAAACCGCAGACTCCTATATCGAAAAAGTAACGCATGAGCTTGTCAAAAACCACCGCGTGCGTGTTGCGACAAGCGACAACTTGGAGCAAGTCATCATTCTCGGCAACAACGCCCTTCGCATGACCTCCCGAGAATTTTTAGCCGAAATCAAAAATGCCCAAAACGAAATTCGTTCCGTTATACGTCAAAAAAACATCGAGAATACCCTTTCTTCGGAAACCGTTCTCTCAAACGAATTGATAGAAAAAATCAACGAAACTCTCTGAATATTTTCGGTCACAACTTTAATCATTACCGACGGATCACAAGTGAGCATATTATAGACCTGCCGATCATGCATTCTTGCTTGCTACCCATAAATAGGTTCACACTTTGCAATCAAAACAAATCTCATTTCACTTCAGCTGCGT
>CAZRYW010000164.1:0-2205 GCA_964604405.1 uncultured Oscillospiraceae bacterium | reverse complement strand
TTTATCAGAATCAACAACAATAACTCGGCTGTTAAAGAAATGATTTCGAACGAAAACATTTCGGAAGACGGAGTGCTTACGTTTGATTTTACGGTGGAGTCGAAGTGAAAAGATAAAAAGTATGCACAAAAAATCCCCAAAAGTTTCTGACTTTTGGGGATTTTTGTGTAAACGAAAACCTCGACATAGTAGTATGGTTCACTATAGGCAATGGATGAAAACATGAGGATGTCACAGAGTGTGACGATTATCTACTTTTGTGCGACAAAAGTAGCAAAAACGTGGGGGAAAATAAAAAGGAACCCGTTTGCGGTGCCCGATTTTGTTTGCTCGCTGTGCTCGCACAAAATCGACCGCGGCACAGCCCTACGCTTTCGCTTAATCGTCCGCAGGACGCGCTCAAGCTCAGTTCCCACTCCCCAAACGGCCTCGCAGGGCGAAAATTGAAGTAGGCTTTTCTGTATGAAAATAGCGGGTTTTGTTTTTTAACGCTTAGCTCCTTTTGCGGCACCGTCCTCCATGGTCGCACTCAGCGACCTAATCGGACTGAAATTGTTCGCAAGAAGCGGGAAATGATGCTCGCAATTTCTGCCGGTCAGGTAGCAAAGCGTTAAAAAACGCAGCTGAAGTGAAATGAGATTTGTTTTGATTGCAAAGTGTGAACCTATTTATTAGGGTTATACCCGAAAATGAAATACTACCCGCTATTAATACGGAGATATTTTTTGAAAAGATTTATTTTCCGAGGTCAATAAATTTTTGCATGAGAGTGTGACCGACAGCGATAAATTCGCCGTTTATGCGAGCACATTCCTCGGAATAGGTGTTTGAAGTATTATTTAAGTCACCTTTGCGATACATTACGCAGGGGACGTTTTCGCCCGAATGAGTTTTGACGGAGATGGGGGTGAAATGGTCGGGCAAAATCATGAAACAGTAGTCTTCGCCTGCTTTGTCAAGCTCGGATTTTATATAGCCGACGATTTTTTCGTCGATAAGCTCAAGGCTTTTTACTTTGCCGAGAGTATCGCCCTGGTGACCACATTCATCGGGGGCTTCGAGATGAACGTATACAAGGTCGCAGTTGTCTTTTAAAAGAGCATCGACTGCGGCTTTTGCTTTGCCCGAGAAGTTGGTATGGATGTTGCCTGTTGCACCGGAGACGTCGATTGATTTCATTTTCGCGAGAATACCGATGCCTTTTATGAGGTCAACGGCTGAAACGACAGCACCTTTGAGGTTGTATTTGTCTTCGAAGCTTGTTAAAAGAGGTTTTTTGCCCTCGCCCCACACCCAAATGCTCGTTGCGGGATTTTTGCCCTCGGCGATACGTTTTTGATTGATGGGATGGTTTTTTAAAACGGCTTCGCTTTTTTTCATCAAGTCGAGAATACGTTCGTTGTCGGGGAGATAGTCTTTGATTTTTTTGTCGGAAATATCGTGAGGAGGAGTGAGATTGAATTTTTCGGGAGCATTGTCCCATGTGAAAAGGTGACGATAGCTGACACCGGGGAAAAGGTCGATATCACCGCCGAAAAGCGCTTCTTTTACGGCAAGAATAAGTTCACGGCTTTCTTCGGTTGAAATTTCGCCCGCAGAGTAATCAAGCATCGTTTTGTCTTCGTAGTTTTCTTCGTCCGACAATGTGACTGTGTTGGCACGAAAAGCCGTTTGCGTCTCGGAAAGGTCAACACCGATGGATGCCGCTTCGAGAGGGGAACGACCCGTATAATATTCGTAGGGGTTATATCCCATTACGGAAAGGTTGGCTACATCGCTTCCGGGCTTTAATCCGTCGCCCACGGTTTTGACCGAGAAAAGTTTGCCGTTTGACGCAAAATAATTGATGTTGGGCATATCGGCAACGTCGAGAGGCGTTTTTCCGTTGAGAGATTCGATCGGATAATCGCCCGCACCGTCTGTTAAAACAACTACATATTTCATAAAAAAGACTCCTTTCGATTAGTTGTATTGTAGCACACGAAATAAATTTAAGCAAGAAATATATATAAACTGCAAATCTTGCCAAGGCAATCTTCGCAGTTTGTTCTTTTTTACAAGGAATAAAGTGGCGATTTCTCGTGCAAGAGGCTTAAAGCCTCCTTAAATCGCCACTTTCGGAGAGGCAATGCGATTGCCTCTCCGATTTCCTTTGGGAAACCTTCTTTCCCAAACCTTTCGCTGTTATATTAAAAATATGTTTAT
>CAZRYW010000163.1:0-2222 GCA_964604405.1 uncultured Oscillospiraceae bacterium | reverse complement strand
TGGCAGACGCACAGGACTTAAAATCCTGCGGCCCTTAAAGCCGTACCGGTTCGATCCCGGTCTCGGGCACCAAAAACGACATTTTTTAAATGTCGTTTTTTTGTTTATCTCTTTTTTCTCGCAACGAGTCTGTTTATCGTAAAACCGAGCCCCGAAAACTTTTCTTCGTATTCCGTCATAATATTGCCCTCAAAATCCGAATTGTGCAAATCATACGTTACCTCGTCAAGTTCCCATCCGTTTTCCTTAAAACTTTCAAGCGAAAAATCAAAAAGTGGTCTGTTATCGGTTTTAAAATGGATTTCACCGTCTTTGGTCAAAATTTTTTCATACAAATCGAGAAAGTTTTTATGCGTCAATCTTCTCTTTGCGTGTCTGTCTTTCGGCCACGGATCCGAAAAATTGAGATAAATCCTATCCACGCTGCCGTGAGGGATGGAATCTGCCATATACTGCACATTACCCGATACAAAGCGTATGTTCTCCAAACCCATTTCCTGTGCTTTTTCCGCCGCAAGAACTATAATGTTTGCAATCATTTCGCTTGCTATGTAGTTGATATCGGGGTTGAGCGATGCCAGCGAGGTTATAAATCTGCCCTTACCGCAGCCTATCTCCATGTGAAGAGGATGATGATTCAAAAACTCACCCTCAAGGATATCTCCTTTATCCGAATAAATGCTTCCGCAATTGTCAAGTCGTTCGTCAAGATGTTTTCTGTTTCTCTGTCTCATAGTCAAACCTCCGTAGGGATTTCTGACTATATATTATATAATTTTCTGTTTTCCAAGTCAAGTTTTAAAACAGCTCCGCTATCTTGAATTTGACTTTAACCGTTATTTTCTCATTTTTCACCAAATCATAATTATCTCCGAACGTTTCTTTCAGCTTCTCTTCGCTCTCCTCCAATGCCGCATCCGGCAGGCAAAGCGGCGGGAACATCACGCACCACCAGTTTTTCCCCTCGGCACGTCCGAGCTTTATTCTCACGGCATTGTACTCGCCTTTCGGGAGTGAAAAATTTTCATACTCTTTCGTCGGAAAGTAAAATCTTCCGTATTCAACCCGAGCTTTATAATCGCACCCGTTTTCAGTCAGAACCGCATTTGCAATATCTTCAAAAACATCCAGTTTTTCTTCCGCTTCTTTGCAATCTGTGCATTTTTTCATTTCCTCCAATATTTCGTCTCTCACTTTCAGCTTCACTTCCTGCGCGTCATTGTCATCGCTGTCGGCTATTATGTGTATTCTCACGATATCCGCACTCAATTCTTGACCTATTTTTTCCGAATACCCCGCAAGAATCCCCATTGCAAGTATTCCCGACAGTATTGATATTGCAATTTTTTTCAAACATATCATCTCCCTTAATATATTTGAATTATTGCCTTTCTTAAATCGCCTATACAAAAAAACTTGCTTTCATCGGTCAATTCCGATAAAGCAAGTTTTTCTCATTTTTTCAAAAATCTCGATATTCTCTTGTATATCGCCATCGTCAACACCGAAAGACATATTCCTCTCACAATGTTAAACGGCACTATCACACTTATTGTCAGACTCAGCCTGTCTGCAAAGCTCACGGCAGGCATATACAAAGGCAACATCACAAAAAGGTTTGTCGCCATGCTCATCAGGCTCATAACAGCCGTTGCAACCCCGAGCGAAAGTGCCGCAATCTTTTTTGTTTTGTGCTTCAAATAAATCGTCCCGCATACAAAAACAAAAATTCCGTTAACCGCAAAATTCGCCGCTTCGCCCACAAAGCCTGTCGAAGTCATTGCACAATGCAAAAGATTTTTCAAAAATTCCACGGCAACTCCCGCCCACGGACCCAACGCAAGCGACACGATAATCGCAGGCAAATCCGATATTTCAATCTCCAAAAATCCGGCAACCTTAATTTGCATCAAACTGCCCAAAACCTGGAGCACAAATGCAACCGCCGCAAACACTCCGACTTTTACCGTAAAATCCGTTTTATTGCGTCTCATTACAACATCTCCTATCAAAAAAGCTCCGTATATACATACGGAGCTTTTATAAGCAAAATAACGAAAACCCCAAAAAAGGTTTCCACACACATCTTCTCACATCCGGACTATACCGTCGGTTGAAGAATTACACTTCATCAGCCGCCAAAAGCGGGTCGCAGACTTTAACTGCCGGTGGGGAATCTCACCCCGCCCCGAAGAATATTCTTTTTTCAAAGGTTAAAGCCC
>CAZRYW010000162.1:0-2273 GCA_964604405.1 uncultured Oscillospiraceae bacterium | reverse complement strand
GGTCGCCAAACCATTTACTATTATATCATGGAGGTTTTCTATTGCTAAAGCTTTTTATCTTCCCCCAGTAAAACTGGGGGTTTTTTCCCACGTCTAAAGACACCAAAGAAAAACGAGTTCGCCGTGAATAAGCGAACTCGTTTTTGTAATATTACATTGTGTGAATGTCTGTTCCCAAAGCTTCGTTAAAAACATCGAGTTTGAGATAGAGAGTGTAAAATTCGGGAAGTTTGTTGAAGTCGGCGACGAGATATTTTGTAACGGAGTTTTCATCGGTGTAAACAATCATACCTGAGGAAATTTTGAAAAATTTGTCGTTTAACGAGACGGTTGTATCGGTTGAGGTGTCAATAGCACCGCCCAATTCACCGATGAGTTCTCGAACGGGAACATAGATGTCTCCGTCGTATTCAATGCCGTAAGATGAAACGTGAGTCAACGGCACGCTGTTTTTGCTTTTGATAATGATTTGACAATCTTCGAGAGAGTAAAGAGAGACGAATTCGTTGAAAAACCAGCCGTCATTAAACATTTGTTTCATGGCAAAGTTTTTATCGTAATCAATATTGTAAAAAAGAGTGCCGCTTTTGTGTGCGGATTTTATTGCGGCAAGATTGTCCGCTTCGATACGTCCGTTTTGGAAAAAACCGCAGAAAATCGGAGAAAAGACCGTTAATCCTATAAAGATTGCCGAAAGGATTGCGGGGATTGTAAAAGCGGATTTTGAAAAGTCGAAATTGAGAAAAGCGAGAGACACACATGATACAATCAACAAAAGAACGGACGGTGTGACTATTCTTGCTTCGAACGTGTTGGTGGGAATCATGATGAGGATGGAAACAATGCCGCCTGTGATTAATGCGGATATTAAAGTGTTTTTGTTGATGAAAAAGACTGCGGCACACAAAACGAGATAACACATGAGTACGATGAACGCCACCAGAGTATTTTGGGTGAAAAATCCGATGATTATCAAGATGGCGGGCAAAAATCCGAAGTAAAGCACTAAATAGCTTTTTTTGAATTTGTGTGCGGTTAAAATCGTAAAAAAGATAAAAACGAGAAACACACTCGCTGCGGAATGCGGCGAAAGAAAAATGCTTGAAATGCGAGGCAAGTCCGTTATTGCGGAGGGGAGCGAGGTGTGCCCCGTTACATCAATACGAGAAAGCGTCGCGGGAGAAAGGAAAATGGTGGCATAACCCAAAAGAGCCGATAAAGGAGAAATAAAAGCGGAAACGCTTTTTTTTGAAAAACTTTTGGGTAAAACGGATGAAAGTGCGACGACTGCCGCTACGGCGACGGACGTGATGCCCCATTGCTCGGTTGTGGCGCCCGATAAAAAGAAAAGAAGCGGGCTGTACGGCTTGTCGGAAAAACGCATGGCGATGAGCAAAATCAAAAACGGAAAGACGTAGTTGTAAAACGCGGATATCCACATGAAACCTTCTTTGAAAACGTCACGACCGACAAAAAGAATGAGAATATAAAATATACACATGCACGAAATGCGAGAAAACGAGGCATGTGACGAATCAATGATTTTGCAGGCAAAAAAGCCGATGAGGAAAAGTATTGCACTTGAAAGCATAAAGGTCGCAAAGTGTGGCAGAGAGAGAGCAACCTCGGCAAAAAAATGAACGAGTGCCCTGCCGTTGAATGTTAAAAAATGATTTATGCTGAGATTGATAAACTCGGATAATCCGTTTTTGAAAAATGATGCGTAATAGTAGTCATCGGATTGAAAAACGAAAAACGAGAAAAATACCGTAAAGAAAACAACAAGAAACGATAACGCACAAAAAAGCACGCAGGTTTTTTTGTTGTTCGATATATACGAAACTGTTTTTTTGAACATTTTAATCACCTCGTAAAATAATACATAAAAGCTGTGAGTTTGTCAAGAAAATCAAGCGTAAAGTTGACAATAACAGCCATTACTGATATAATAAATCCGATTGAATACAGAAGTTGGGAGAGTGACAGCGTGAAAAAAGTACTCGTTGTTTTCGGTACGAGACCCGAGGCTATTAAAATGTGTCCGTTGGTTAAAGAACTGAAATCGAGAAAAAACGTACAAACGGTTGTTTGTGTAACAGGTCAGCACAGGCAGATGCTTGATGCGGTGCTTCATGCATTTGATGTTGTGCCGGAGTATGATCTGTCTATCATGAAAGAAAAACAGACACTTTTTGATATTACGACAAATATTTTGAATTCGGTAAAAGATGTTTTGGAGAAAGAAAACCCCGATGTTGTGTAGGTTCACGGTG
>CAZRYW010000161.1:0-2575 GCA_964604405.1 uncultured Oscillospiraceae bacterium | reverse complement strand
AAATGGAAAAAAATATATCAAAAAAATCTACTGTTTTATATTTTGCCATTTTTATGTAATTTTTTGCCTTGTATTATGAAAATCATATGATATAATATATTCCGAAATAAGCAAGTCGGGTAAAGATAATGAAAGTCATTGTAGCATCTTTTCAATGCGAATCGAATAGTAAAGCGAAATTGCATCCGCAAAAATCCGATTTCGAGTATTTTTCGGGAGAGGATATATTCAAAAAGCTTGTAGTCAAGGATATTTTCGTGAAAAACGGGTTTGAAGTGATTCCGTCCATTTATGCGGTGGCGTTGCCTTCTGCTACGGTAGAGCTTGAAACCTATGAGTATTATGCGGAGCAAATTCTCGATACCGTGCGCGAAAACTTCGATGCGACAGGCATATATATTTTCTTTCACGGTAGCATGGAAGTGGAAGAAATCGGGAGCGGCGAGCTTTATTTGTTAAAGAAAATACGCGAAATCGTTTCGCCTGAATGTTTGATTGCCGTTTCTTTGGACGCACACGCGAATATTACAGACGAATTGCCCGAATATGCGGATATTATCAGCGGATTTAAGACCGTTCCGCATATTGATCAAAAAGAGTGTCAGGAACGTGCGGCAAATGCGCTTTGCTATTGTTTGAAAAACGGCGTCAAACCTTATGCGTATATGCAGAGAGTGCCGTTTCTGTTGAAGAACGATACTTTGCAAACTGCATACGAGCCGTTGAAAGGGCTGATCGAGGAAACGGTAGCTTTGGAAAAAAACGAGGAGATACTCACGGCAAATTTGTTTCTCGGACATTGTTGGATTGACGCTCCCAATACGACGGCTTCCACCGTTGTATGTGCGACGAGTAAAGAAAAAGCCGGAAAAACGGCGAAAGAACTTGCAAATAAACTTTGGAAAACACGTAGAGATTACAAATTTTTATGTGAAGCGGAATCGCCCGAAGAATGTGTAAAACGCGCGATAGCGGGTAAGGAACGTCGTATTTTCATCACCGACAGCGGCGACAATACGACTGCCGGTGCGGAAGGAGATACTTTGGGGATTTTAAAACTGCTTTTGGCGGAAAATCCCGTAAAAAAAACTTGTGTCGCGGGAATAACCAATGCAAAAATCGTAAACGATTTTTGGAACATAAAAGACGGCGAAACAATCGAGTTTGATTTATCTGAATCAAAAGCAATAGTGAAGAGCCATGGCGAAATTCTCGGTTGGACAAAGGAGATCATCGGTAGAAGTTTGACGATTTCGATCGGAAACGTGGACGCGATCTTTACAGAGCTTCGCAGCGCATTCATTGAAAAGGGAAATTTCGATAAAGCGAACGTTGATTTGCTTTCTTATGAAATCGTGGTAGTGAAGCTGGGGTATTTATTTACCGAGTTGAAGCCGTATGCGGATAGGGAATTGTTTGCTCTTTCCGATGGGGCAAGCTGTGTGGAATTGGCAAGATTGAACCTCAAAAAAATTCGCCGCCCGATGTTTCCGTTGGATGACTTTGAATGGCAGGCGTAAGTGTTAAACAATAAAAGATATAAGGAGATTAAAAAAATGGCTTATTATAACAAACAAGAAACAAAAAACAGAGTCGCAAAGGTAGTAAAGCTTTTAAACGAGAAAGATATTGATATCGCAATTATCTATTTCGACGAACTCAATGTGGCAAACGGTTGGTATTTGACAGGTTGGTGCGGACAGTTTGAAAAGGGCGCTGTTTTGGTGGAACGCGATGGTACAACGATGTTGTTGGGCGGTCCCGAAAGCGAACCTTTTGCGAAACAGGATTCGGCGATTACGGACGTTCGTTGCTTCCCTGTGTTTATGGTTCCCGATGAAGAATATCCCTTGGCAACCATTATAAGTTTCGGCGATCTTTTTGCGGAGCTTTCTCAAAAATTCCCCGTAAAGAAAGTAGGTCTGGTCGGTACAACGGATATGCCTTATGCCGTGCATCAGGATTTGATGGCAGGTTTTGAGGGCTGCGAGATCGTTGATTTGACGGACGATTATTTAAAATTCCGCTATATTAAAAGCGATTGGGAAGTGGAGCAGGCGCGCAAAGCTACGCAACTTGCGTATAAGGCATATAAAGCTATGGCGGCAAAGGTGAAAGACGGTAACAAGGAATACGAAGTTGCTGCGGCGGGAGAAGCTGTTTGCCGTGAAAACGGTGCGGACAGTTTTGCGTACAGAACGATTGTCGGTAGCGGCATTCGCTCGAACGCGGTTGTTCCTACGGCTACGAATAAGGTAATGAACAACGGCGAAATGGTAATGCTCGGTATTGCGCCTCGCATTAACGGTTATGCCGGTACGTTCGGTCATACCGTGCCTGTCAGCGGAGAATATACGCCCGAACAGAGAAAATGTCTTATCGATATGATCGAGGTTATGAAATTGACCAAGAGTATGCTCAAAATCGGAAATACGGGCAGACAGATCGATGCGGCGGGCAGAAAACTTTACGATCAGGGCGGCTATTTGAAATATCTCGTGTGTCCGTTTGCGCATACGATGGGACTTATGGAAGCGGAAGCGCCTTTCTTCGGACCGAACGGCGATGACGCGCT
>CAZRYW010000160.1:0-2581 GCA_964604405.1 uncultured Oscillospiraceae bacterium | reverse complement strand
TTATCGTCACACAAAGCAGGAAGGAAAGTCGGATATTATTTTTTATTGTGAAAACGATTCGTAAAAGTGATGTAATGCCGATATTTGCGGCATGATTATGTTTTGTTATGCAAATGAGAAGATAAAATGGATTTTTTCGACATGAGATTTTTTGAGAAGCTGTGTACAAAGCTTTTTTGTTGCTTGTTTTGGTTGACTTTGGAAGGTATTTGGTATATAATATTTAATTGAAATTTGGTATAAAGGGGATTTTGTATATGAACAAGGTTTATATTCCCGATGGGTACAAGCCTAAGCTTGACCAATATGAAACACAGAGAGCTATTTCTTACATTAAATCAACTTTTCAAAATGAGTTCAGCAATGAATTGAATTTGAAAAGAGTGTCGGCTCCGCTTTTTGTAACGGAAGACAGCGGTCTTAACGATAACTTGAACGGAGTGGAGAGACCGGTTGCATTTGATGTTCCGGCAGTGGGAGAAAATGCACAGATTGTACATTCTCTCGCAAAATGGAAAAGATTGGCGCTTAAACAGTACGGTTTTAATGTGGGCAACGGTTTATATACGGATATGAACGCAATTCGCCGTGATGAAGAACTCGATAATCTTCATTCGATTTATGTTGACCAGTGGGACTGGGAAAAAATTATTACTCCCGAAACGAGAAACGTTGAATATTTGAAGCTGGTTGTGAAAGCTATCGTGAGGGCGATTTGTAATACAAATGACAGATTAAAGGTGAATTTTCCGCAGCTTTGTGCAAATTTGAGCGAAGATGTGAAGTTTGTATCGACGCAGGAATTGGAGGATATGTATCCTTCGCTTTCGCCGAAAGAAAGAGAAAACGCAATAACAAAAGAATACAGAACGGTATTTATCATGGGAATAGGCGGCGTTTTGAAATCAGGCAAAAAACATGACGGAAGAGCACCCGACTATGATGACTGGAATTTGAACGGCGACATTATGTTTTGGAACGATACATTGGATTGTGCGATTGAGATATCCTCAATGGGTATTCGTGTCGATAAAGAAGCGCTTGACAGACAGCTTGCGATTGCAGGTTGTGATGACAGACGTGAGCTTATGTTCCATAAAATGCTTTTAAATGATGAATTATCGCTTACAATAGGCGGAGGTATAGGTCAGTCGAGGCTTTGTATGCTGATGATGGGCTGTGCTCATATCGGAGAGGTGCAGTCGAGCATTTGGGATGCGGAGACGATAAGAATTTGCAGAGAAAAGGGCGTAACGCTGCTTTAATATATAGGGTAAACGAAAGGAAAAAGTATGATGAAAACATTGGTTAAAGATATATTTAAAAATCCCGAGATGTATGCGGATAAGGAAATCAAGGTTTCCGGTTGGGTGAGAACGCTCCGTTCATCGAACGTTTTCGGATTTATCGAATTGAACGACGGTACTTTTTTTAAGAGTATTCAGGTTGTTTTCGAGAGCGAATTTTTGGAAAACTATAAGGAGATTGCATCGCAGAATGTCGGTGCGGCATTGAATGTTGTCGGAACATTGGTGCTTACGCCCGAAGCAAAGCAGCCCTTTGAAATAAAGGCGAAATCAATTGAAATTGAGGGAACGTCCTCGCCTGAGTATCCTCTTCAGAAGAAGAGACATACAACAGAGTATTTGAGAACAATTGCTCATCTTCGTCCCAGAACAAATATGTTCTCGGCTGTTTTCAGAGTGAGAAGCGTTGCGGCATATGCTATCCACAAGTTCTTTAACGAACGAGGATTTGTTTATGCGCATACTCCCATTATTACGGCAAGCGACTGCGAAGGTGCGGGCGAAATGTTCCGTGTTACAACAATGGATATGGCGAACGTGCCCATGAAAGACGGCGAAGTTGACTATTCTCAGGACTTTTTCGGAAAGAGTGCAAACTTGACCGTTTCGGGTCAGCTCAGTGCCGAAACGTTTGCGATGGCGTTCAGAAACGTTTATACTTTCGGTCCTACTTTCCGTGCCGAAAACTCTAATACAACACGTCATGCCGCCGAGTTTTGGATGATTGAACCCGAAATTGCTTTTGCGGATCTTAATGATGATATGGCACTTGCCGAAGACATGCTCAAATATATGATTAAGTATGTTTTGGAAAACGCAAGCGAAGAAATTGAATTCTTTAACAAGTTTGTGGATACGGGATTGAAAGAAAGATTGGAATTTGTTGCAAATTCGGACTTTGGCAAGGTTACATATACGGAAGCTATCGAAATTTTGAAAAAGAACAATGATAAATTCGAATATCCCGTTGAATGGGGCAGCGATTTGCAGACAGAGCACGAAAGATACCTTACGGAAGAAGTGTTTAAGCGCCCTGTATTCGTGACTGACTACCCCAAGGAGATCAAGGCATTTTACATGAGACTTAACGATGACGGCAAGACTGTTGCGGCTATGGACTGCCTTGTTCCCGGTATAGGCGAAATTATCGGCGGCAGCCAGAGAGAAGAAAGATACGACGTTTTGGTTGAAAGAATGAAAGAAATGGGTCTTAACGAGGAAGACTACTGGTGGTATCTTGACCTTAGAAAGTACGGCGGCACAAAGCACGCAGG
>CAZRYW010000159.1:0-2653 GCA_964604405.1 uncultured Oscillospiraceae bacterium | reverse complement strand
GAGAGCGTTGAGCTTTTCAACGAGTTCAACGGGACCCATTTTTACGCCGTCAAGAGAAACGGGAACACCCTTTTCGTAGCCGACTGTAACATAGGTGGGTTCATCGGGAGCCTTTTCGGGAGAAACGCCGAGTTTGAGGAGAGAATCAAACATAGGTTCGTTTGCGGGATCTTCAAGATCCATACCTTCGTGGCTGATGTGCCAAATGTTTCTGTCTCTGGAATAGAGGTCTTTCTTTGTAACGGGAATTTCGATTCCGTGTGCTTCGGCATAGTCAACTGCATCTTCACGGCTCTTGATATCCCAAACTCTCCAAGGTGCGATAATATTCAGATGGGGAGCGAGTGCTTTAATGGTAAGCTCGAAACGAACCTGGTCGTTACCCTTGCCTGTAGCACCGTGGCAAATTGCCGTTGCACCTTCCGCCAATGCGATTTCAACAAGCTTCTTTGCGATGACGGGACGAGCGTGGCTTGTACCGAGAAGATATTTGCCTTCGTATACAGCACCTGCTTTAACTGTGGGGAATATGTAATCTCTTACGTATTCTTCTCTGAGATCGGCTATATAGCACTTGGAAGCACCCGATCTTTTGGCTCTTTCTTCAAGACCGTCGGTTTCTTTACCCTGACCTACATCGCCGCAAACAGCGATTACTTCGCAGTCATAGTTTTCACGAAGCCAAGCGATAATGATGGATGTGTCGAGTCCACCGGAATAAGCAAGAACAATTTTTTCTTTTGACATATTGCAATTCCTCCTAAATGTGATAAAATAAATAGAGTGAAAAATGTAAATTATGCACTTTCTTTGTATATTATACATCACATTATATAATTAATCAACACTTTTTTGAAAAAAAACGGAGTATTTTTATGAGAATTTTAGGTATTGACCCCGGCATTGCCATAGTGGGGACGGGAATAGTTGATAAAACGGGTTACAAATATGTTCCGGTATATTACGATTCGATTATAACAAAGGCGCATACGCCACTTGAAGAGAGAATAGAAACGGTGTATAATAAAACGGTGGAATTGATAAAAACTTATTCACCCGATGCTATTGCCGTGGAAGAATTGTTTTTTAACAATAATGCGAAAACGGCATTTGCCGTGGGACAGGCGAGAGGTGTTATACTGTTGGCGGCAAAGCAGTACAACGTTCCGTTTTTCGAATATACGCCGTTGCAGGTCAAACAGGCATTAACGGGATACGGCAGAGCCGACAAAAAGCAAATGCAACAGATGGTGAAATCTTTTTTGGGACTTTCGGAAGTTCCGAAGCCCGACGATACCGCCGATGCGCTTGCGATTGCGATTTGTCACGGTAACAGCGTGAGATTTAATAATTTGGAAAAGATTTTGGGAGGACAATGATATGATAGCTTTTCTCAGAGGAAAGGTTGCATCCGTGGACGAAGCGGGAGCTGTTATAGACGTTAACGGCATCGGTTTTAATGTTATAATGCCGCTTCTTGATATAAATAAACTGCCCGAGGTGGGAAGCGATACACTTGTCTATACATATATGTATGTTCGAGAAGATGTTTGCGACCTGTTCGGTTTTTCCGACAGAGAGTCAATTAAATATTTTAAAAAATTGATAGGCGTTTCCGGAGTGGGACCAAAAGCCGCAATTTCACTGCTGTCGTCATTGACGACAAGCGAAATTGCACTTGCGATAATATCTTCGGACGCCAAAACAATAGGCAGAGCCAAGGGCATAGGTCCGAAAATGGCGCAGAGAATAGTGCTTGAACTCAAAGAAAAGGTTGATACGAACGATGCTGTGGATAAAGGCGAAGCTGTACCGTTGCACAAACCGTCTCAGGATGCAAGTGCCGTTAACGCATTGATAGCACTCGGTTGTTCGCCGAGCGAGGCACAAAAAACCGTGATGCAGATATCCGGAGATAATCTTTCCACGGAAGATATAATAAAAGAAGCTTTAAGGAGGTTATCAAATGGAATTTGACGAAAGAATCATATCGCCGAATATGCTTCAAGGTGATGAAGTCGAAGTCGGAATCCGTCCGAAAACAATGGACGAATATATAGGACAAGATAAGGTAAAACACAATCTGGATATTTATATAAGAGCGGCAAGAGAACGCAGAGAAGCTTTGGATCATGTGCTTTTGTACGGACCTCCCGGACTGGGCAAAACAACTCTTGCGGGCATTATCGCAAACGAAATGGGTGTGAATATTAAAATCACGAGCGGACCTGCAATCGAAAAGCCTATGGACATGGCGGCTATACTTACGAATTTGGGACCGCAGGATGTACTTTTTATTGACGAAATACACCGACTTTCGCGAACGGTCGAAGAAATATTGTATTCGGCAATGGAAGATTTTTCGCTTGATATAATAGTCGGCAAAGGTCCGAGCGCACAAAGCGTAAGATTATCGCTCCAACCCTTCACTCTTGTGGGAGCGACAACCCGTGCGGGACTTCTGTCGGCACCGCTTCGTGACCGTTTCGGTGTTATCGAAAGACTTGAACTTTACACGAAATATGATTTGATGAACATCATAAAACGCAACAGCTCTATTTTGGGATTTGACATATCGGATGAAGGTGCAATGGAGATCGCGTCCCGTTCGAGAGGTACTCCGAGAATCGCAAACCGACTTTTGAAGCGTGTA
>CAZRYW010000158.1:0-2854 GCA_964604405.1 uncultured Oscillospiraceae bacterium | reverse complement strand
TTGATTTTGGATGAACCAGGCGGTGTTTTGACGGGCGGAGGTGCTATTGCGGCACCCGCCGTAGGTAAAATATTGGCGGATTCGTTGGAATATCTCGGATATGAGCCTCAATATGAAGAGGGCGAAGCTAAAATCGAAATGCTCGATTGTACGGCAATGAGCGTATGGGAGGCTAAAAAGCAGCTTACATCACTCGGCTTGAAGGTGAATATCCAGGGAAGCGGAGATACGGTAACCAATCAGTTGCCCGCACGCACTACTATGCTTGCGGAGGGCGATTCGGTAACGCTGTATACTCAAGCCGAAGAGGAAGTAAAGGTTGAAATGCCCGATTTTTGCGGAATGACTCTTGCCGAGGTCAACCAAAAGGCAAGCGAACTGAAGATAAACGTGAATGCGAGCGGAGGCGGTGCCTCGAACGAGATAACGGAGGAAATGCTTTGCATAAACCAGAGCACTCCGCCGGGAGCGATTGTTGTTGCAAACAGCTCGGTGAGTCTGGAATTTGCATTGAACAACGATGACGAATAACACGGAGGGGGAATTGCGATGCGTCTTAGCGAAATATTGAAAAATACGGGAGTATGTGTCAAAGAGCAATTTGCGGATATCGAAATTTGCGATATATGTTACGATTCGAGAAAGGTTAAACCCGGCTCGCTGTTTGTTGCGATAAAGGGGTTTAAAAGTGACGGACACCGATACATCGACAAGGCAATCGAGCTCGGTGCGGCATTTGTTGCGGGCGAAGATGATACAAATGTGGAAAACTATGTCAAGGTGGAATCGTCGAGACGCTTTTTGGCACAGGCATCTGCCGCATTTTTTGCCAATCCCGCCGAAAAAATGAAAATTATAGGAATAACGGGAACAAACGGAAAAACCACAACGAGTTATCTTATAAAACAGATTTTGGAATTGAAAGGCTATAAGTGCGGACTTATCGGTACAAATCAGATACTGATAGGCACAGAGGCTGTGGATTCGGAAAGAACGACACCGGAATCGAGAGAGTTGCATGAGCTTTTTCATAAAATGTATGAAAAAGGCACGGAATATGTTGTCATGGAGGTGTCGAGCCACTCGATAGAGCTGGACAGAGTATACGGCATAAAATTCGAGGTTGGTATTTTTACGAATTTGACACAGGATCATCTGGATTTTCATAAAACGATGGATAACTACGCCAAAGCAAAGTCGAAGCTTTTCGAAATGAGTGAAAAAAGCGTTATAAATGCCGATGACCCGTATGCGGATATAATGAAAGCAAAAGCGAAAAATGCGGTTACCTACGGCATTGAAAAGAAAGCCGATTTTACAGCCGAAAACATAAAGCTTCGAGAGAGAGGCATTGCGTTTGACTTTACGTGCAAGGCGTTTACAAGGCTGTATAGGCTCGGAATACCGGGAAGATTTTCGGTGTATAATGCACTTGCGGCATCTTGCGGTGCGTTGATGCTCGGCATTGGCGCAGAGGATATAGAAAAAGGTCTTGTGATTGCGAGAGGAGTTAAAGGAAGACTCGAGGTTGTGCCGACGTTGACGGATTATACGGTTATAATCGACTACGCACACACTCCCGACGGATTGGAGAATGTTATAAACGCCGTGAGAGGATTTGCGAAAGGCAGAGTTATAACGCTTTTCGGCTGCGGCGGAGACAGAGACAACACGAAACGCCCCATCATGGGAAAAATAGCGGAGGAGTTGTCGGATTTTGTATTTGTGACGAGTGACAATCCGAGAGGAGAAAACCCTTGCGATATAATAAAAGAAATTGAATCGGGAATGAAAAAAGACAACCACACCTCGATAGAATCGAGACGTGAAGCGATTTGTGCCGCATTGGACTTTGCAAAAGCGGGAGACGTTGTTGTTCTTGCGGGTAAAGGGCACGAAACTTATCAGATATTCAAAAACGAAACACTCCATTTTGACGAACGGGAAGTTGTTAAAGAATATTTGAAAAACAAATGATTAGGAGAGGTGAGAGGAAATGACTTGGGCAATTAGTCTTGCGTTGTCGTTTGTGATAACGGCGGTTGTGACGCCTTTGTTAATACCTTTTTTGAGAAAACTGAAATTCGGACAGACGATTTTGGAGGACGGTCCGTCGTGGCACGCAAAAAAACAGGGAACCCCGACAATGGGCGGTTTGGCGTTTATTTTGGCGACGGCGGTAGGCGCACTTGCACTCAGCCAAAGCAAAGAAACGATTTTTATTGTTTTGTTGGGAGTGCTTTTCGGTGCGGTCGGATTTGTTGACGACTATATAAAGGTTGTAAAAAAGAGAAACAAGGGATTTTCGGCGGGAGCAAAATTTCTTTGTCAGACGGCGGTTGCTCTGGGCGGAGGCATATATATGTATGTTGTCGGAAATCACAGCATAAGAATTCCGTTTGTTGAGGGAATGTTCGATATAGGACTTTTGTATGTGCCGTTTGTGATGTTTGTAATGCTGGCAACGGTAAACAGCGTGAATTTAACCGACGGAATAGACGGCTTGGCATCAAGTGTAAGTTTCGGATGTGCGTTGTTTTTCCTTTTTGCGGCAATCAAAACAGGCTCATCCGCAGTTGCGGTTGCGGTTGCGGCAATGATGGGCGGCGTGTTGGGATTTTTGTTGTATAACTTTTTCCCGGCAAAGGTGTTCATGGGAGATACGGGCAGCTTGTTTTTGGGCGGAATACTGTCGGCGGCGGCAGTTACGATGGGACTTGAATTTTCGCTTATTATCGCAGGATTTGTGTTTTTGAGTGAGGCGATGAGCGATATTATTCAGGTGACGTACTACAAAAAGACAAAGAAAAGAATTTTTAAAATGGCGCCGTTACATCATCATTTTGAAATGTGC
>CAZRYW010000157.1:0-2854 GCA_964604405.1 uncultured Oscillospiraceae bacterium | reverse complement strand
GAAGAAGATTATGCAGCAGATCAACTGAGTTTGAAAGAATATATAGACCCGTTTAACTGGTGGCTTTGACTGAAGAAAAGTGGTATAATAATCTCGTTATGGTAAAATAAAAGTTGGATCAGAACGGATTTTAGGCAAAATAAAATCCGTAAAAGAATTTTGCGGAGAGATGACTATGAAAAAGCTCGCACATTCGGCAATGCTCGATATTTCCGATGCCGAAAAATTGAAAAATGATATTGAAGCGGTTTTGAATACGATAAAGATTTTGGACGAATTGGATGAGAATGAAGTTATACCGTATTTGTCGAAAACAGGGGATTTGAGAGAAGATGAGGTTTTAGATTCGTTCGAACGAGACGAAATGCTGAAAAATACCGTTTCCGAGGACGGATATATTGTGGTGCCGAGGGTGGTGGAAAAATGAAGATATACGAAGCGTGCGAAATGTTGGCAAAAAGACAGATTTCTTCGCAGGAAATTTTGGAGAGTGTGGTACAAGAGGATTTTTGCAATGCATTTATCACACGTTGTGAACCTAAAATAACAGATGAAACACTTCCGCTTTCGGGAATTCCGATTGCGATAAAGGATAATATTTGCACAAAAGATATTTTGACGACTGCGGGAAGTCGTATGCTTTCGGATTTTGTACCGCCGTATAATGCAACAGTTGTTGAAAAACTTTCAAACAGCGGATGCGTTACGGTCGGAAAAGCAAATATGGATGAATTCGGCATGGGAAGCAGCGGAAAACACAGCTTTTTCGGGGCGGTATTAAATCCCATTAATAACGATTATATTACGGGAGGTTCATCGGCAGGTTGTGCTGCTGCGATTCGTTCGAAAACGGCCATGGGTGCAATCGGATCGGACACGGGCGGAAGCGTTCGCCAACCTGCGGCTTTTTGCGGTATATGTGCATTGAAACCGACATATTCTCTGATTTCGAGATACGGACTTATTGCGTTTGCGTCAAGCCTTGATTGTGTCGGAGTAATGGCAAACTGCGTAAAAGATGTTGCGATATTGACCGAAATTGCCGCAGGATATGACGAAAAAGACGCTACAAGCAGTAGAATTGAAGAGAAAAGTTATTTGAAAAATCTTAATACGAATATAAAAAATATTAAAATAGGTGTGCCGAAAGAATTTTACGAAACGGCAGATGAGTGCGTGAGAAAATGTATCATATCCGCAATAAAAAAACTGGAAGAGATGGGTGCAACGGTTGAAGAATGTTCGATGAAAACATTAAAATATGCGACGAGTGCATATTATGTGATTTCGTCGGCGGAAGCTGCAAGTAATTTGGCAAGATTCGACGCGGTAAGATACGGCTACAGAACAGAGAATTATACAAGCTTTGAAGAAATGTACGCTAAAAGCAGAAGCGAAGCTTTCGGCGATGAAGTAAAGCGAAGAATACTTTTGGGGACGTTTGTTTTGTCTGCCGAAAAACATGATATATATAACAAGGCATATGCGGCAAGAAGAAAAATCAAAACCGATTTTGAAAGACTGTTATCACGATATGATGTCTTGATAACGCCCGTATATCCGGCGTGTGTTCCTCGCACGGACGAAAAAACAGATATTGAAAAAGAATACGAAAGGGATAATTGTACTGCGGCGGTAAGTCTTGCGGGGCTGCCTGCAATGAGCGTTCCGTGCGGAACGGACAAAAACAATATGCCTATAGGAATGCAGCTTATAGGGCGTGCTTTTTCGGAACAGATGCTCTTTAACGTTGCATCGGCATATGAGGAGGGTACGGATAAAAATGTATGAAACGGTTGTGGGGCTCGAGGTTCATGCCGAACTTAAAACAAAGACAAAAGCCTTTTGTTCGTGTGCGGTAAGTTACGGGAAAGAGCCGAATACGTGTTGCTGTCCTGTTTGTATGGGGTTGCCCGGAGCAATGCCAAAACTGAACAAAACAGCGGTGGAATATGCCGTTAAAACAGCGCTTGCGTTAAATGCCACGGTGAATCCAATCTCGTATCACGCTCGAAAAAACTATTTTTATCCCGATTTGCCCAAAGGATATCAGATAACACAAGGAGAAGTGCCTATTTGTTCGAACGGTTTTTTGATTGTGGATGAACGAAAAATCCGTATTAACAGGATACATATCGAAGAGGATGCCGGAAAACTGATACACTCCGAAAACGGAACAAAGATAGATTTTAACAGGGCGGGAGTTCCGCTGATTGAAATTGTTACGGAGCCTGATATAAGAAGTGCGGATGAAGCAAGAAAATTTTTGGAAAAGATTTGCGAAATATTGTTGTATTTTGACGTGTCTGAGTGTAAAATGCAAGAGGGTAACATACGCTGTGACGTAAATGTATCCGTTCGTGAAAAAGGAATCGAGGAATATTGCGAACGTTGCGAAATGAAAAATATAAATTCTTTTACGGCGGTTGTTCATGCTATCGAGTACGAGGAAAAACGGCAAGTTGAAATTTTGGAAAAAGGGGAAAAGGTTAAACGCGAAACAAGGCGCTGGAATGAAGACGAAATGAAAAGCACCCTGATGCGTGAGAAAGAAAACTCGTCTGACTACAGATATTTTCCCGAACCCGATTTGCCGTGTATTGAAGCGGACGATGTTTATCTAAACAAAATCAAAAATGATTTGCCTGAATTGCCGGATGCAAAAAGAAAAAGATACGAGACTGAATATAATTTGCAAAGTTATGAAGTCAACGAAATATTGAAAAACAAACGATTTTCGAAAATACTTGACGAAGCGGTGGAGTTGGGAGCCGAACCGAAGCAGATTTACAACATGTTGGTCAGCGATGTTGCGAGAATGGAAAATCTGACGAAATCACAGGCTCCGTTCGGA
>CAZRYW010000156.1:0-2877 GCA_964604405.1 uncultured Oscillospiraceae bacterium | reverse complement strand
CGTGTTGTCATAGGAGTATTCGCTTCCGTAAGGATATTTCGTATTTTTGAAATTGTCGTATTTTATACTCATTATTCGCTCAACCTCGTTTGCCTCTTCGACAAGATTTTCAAAACGAAGCGAGTCTATTATATCAGGCGATGTTATTTCGCCCATAAGTCCCGTAGCCCAATTGTATGCCACCTTGTCCGAATACAAAGCTTTCAAAATATTATACGCTCTCAAAAGATACGTAGTACGATCCTCTTTGTATTCCGTCAAGTCGGGATACATCATTGCAATGCGGTACATCGCATAGTATGTGTTGTATATATGCACATACGCATAGCCTCGGTATGTCGGCGACAAATTGGGTTCAGTCGATAAAAAGTCATGGATGAGATAATCCTCTTTGTGCTCACGCATAAGCGTATTCCAAATCGCAGTATCGAGGTATTCGTCCACAGCTTCTACCTCTTCTTTAACGGGCATATATATGTTTTTCTGTGCCAAATATTCGCCGTGAGTGTATGCCCAGTCGTCGCCGTAGCCCCAATAGCTCATGTTCCAGTATCCGTTCATTGTTTCGGCACGGTTCTTTTTGTCGTCCATCATCCAGTCGTCAAATGTTTTGTCGCCCGTTTCGCCGGGAGTATCGGTCTGATGCTTCACCAAAAACTCGCTTCGCCTTGTTATGGCGTCGCCGATGGGTTCCATCGCATAAAACTGAAGCATTGTTTCCATTTTCTCGCCGTTTATCGAATATTTTACATACACATGATTTACTCCGAGACAGTTTAATTTTATGTCATACAAATTGTATTTTTCGCCTTTATATGTAACTGTTTTGTCAAACTTTACGTCAGCTTGTCCGGTGCACTCATGATTGTTGTTCACCATGTTTTCCTGCGTCGAATACATTTTCGTCTCATGCACGCACATTGCGTACACATCTTCTATTTTCACGCTGTCGTTTGCATGAAGATAAAATTTTGCGGGCATATCCGTCGAAAACGCCATACTCGGAACCGCAACGGCGTCAATTATGTTTTTTTCATACAGCTTGCTCTTCAAATCTTCTTCGTTTTCCACCGCCGTGAATTCAAAAGCATATTTCTTTTCCTGTCCGCTTTCGAGCGTGAGAGCGGTCGATTCCATATAGCCCGAGCCTGTTTTTTGAATATCTTCCGAATGAATGTAAAACACATCAAGTCCCGAATGATATCCCGACTGATCCTGTGCCCAAACAGAGCCGGGATGATTGTTGTTCACTTTCCAATGGTCTCTGTACTCAAATCCCGCGCCTGTTTTCGAAACGGGCGTAAAGAGAATCATTTTTCCCTGTCCCGAAGGTCTTGTCGCATAAATATACGACGAGTTTTTCCCCACAAACGAATGATATACGCATCTCGTATCGTACAATTCTTCGCCGTTGTATGCCTGCGTCCAATACTGATTAAACGGCATCGGCATTCCCCAATCGGAAACCGTCAAATCTCCATCGGTTTTATTTTTAAACACCGTTTCCCAAAGTATTGATTCTCCGTTGATTTTGTATGTTTCTATAATCGAAAAATCTTCTTCGTCATACGTAACAGTTATTTTGTCTTTTTCGGTCACGATTTCCCGTTCGCTTTGAGCTGTTTTGTACTCTTTTTTCTCGCCGTCTTTCAGAATGGTAAAAATCAGCTCGCCCATATAATTATGCTCATCCGAAGCAGCTTGTGCGGGTGCGTTTTTTGCATTTATAACGTACTCCGTATCGCAAAATTCTTCGCACGTATCATCCGTTATTTTCAAAGACTCAATCTGCCCGTATTGACCTATCTTCATTTGCAAATGTTCGTTTTTCAGCATGTTTTCATCCTCGCAAATTTCGTTTGTTCCGTCTCCCCAGGGTTCGGGAAGAGAGTATTTTCCGAAAAGCTCTTCGCATATACGGTATATCGGCTCATCATAAAGTCGAAGCTGTTCTCTGTCCGTCAGGTTGTCGGCATTTTCAACAGGCAGATTTGTGGGACTGCCGTTAAAAAATCTCCCCACCTGCCCCGCAAAATATTCATGATAATTCGATGCGTCATATTCATTCGGTGCGGGATACATCTCATTTGCCACGGCATTTTCATAACAGTCCGAAATTCTTTCGTAGATATCTTGTCTCGCTCCCAAATTTTGAGCGTCGCCTATTCCGTATGTCAAAAGAGTATGCGTTGCCTCGTGAACAAGCCCCGCAAAATTTTTTCTCCACATATCGTTTTCGGGAACAATCAAATCCTCCGTCAAAACCGTCGTAACAATACCGCCCCCACCTCGACGTTCTTCTTTGTTTTCCCATGTTTTCCACGACGGGTGCATGCTGTTTGTTTCGTGTTCGCCCACAACTATCATGCTCACACGGTGTCTGTTCATGTTCTCGACAATTTCGGGATACTCTTTCGCAATCTTTCTCAGCAAGAGTTCAATCACATCATACGCTTTAAAAAGTGCCTCGTCGGCAACATCGTCGGTCGAACAAATCGGTATCGAATACACCGTCACGCATTTTGTGTAAAACCCGTCAAACTCATCGCTTCCTGTTTTCAAAGGGTCGTTCACCCATTCGGGAGGCTCTGTGATTTCTCTTTCGCACACAAACTCCCTCGCCGAGCTCACAATCGGCATAATTCCTATCAAAATCGTCATAGACAGCAAAAAGCAAATTACTCTTTTCATCTTCTTTTTCGATTGCAGATTATGCAATCATTCTCCTTTCGCATAATAAAACACTCTTATTTTATTATACATTATCCGCACAAAAAAGCAACAAAAAAAGTACGTTGCATTGATAAACAACGTACTTTCAGACTGTCGATAAACATATTTTTAATGTAACAGCGAAAGGTTTGGGAAAGAAGGTTT
>CAZRYW010000155.1:0-2903 GCA_964604405.1 uncultured Oscillospiraceae bacterium | reverse complement strand
AACGGCAAGATACGTTTTGCCCGTACCGGCAGGACCGATTGCTATTACAACGGTATTGTCTTTGATTTTGTCAACATAACTTTTTTGACCTTTTGTTTTGCACTTGACGGGTCTGCCTTTTGAACTGATGCAGATTGTGTCGGCGTTTTTCGCATAATCGGGCGAAAGACCCGCTTGTGCCATGTCGATGGCGTAGCGAACGGATTGTTCGTGAATTTCTTCGCCGTTACGGTAAAGAGCAAAAAGGTTTTCGAGAACACCGAACGCTTTTTCGGCAGCATCGTCGTCACCTGTTATTTTGATTGTTTCTCCTCTGCTGGAGATTGTAACTCCGAATGCCTTTTCGATAAGTTTGATATTGAAGTCGAAGCTGCCGAATACGGCGATAGCCTCGTCAACTGTCTGCGATTGTATAATTTTCTCCAATGTTTATTCTCCTCTCTTCGGCGATGTCGAATTCGCATATCGCACGTGCGGTAATCGTACATTCGTCTCCGTCTTCGGAAGTGAAGGTTTCGATATAAGTAACTTTTTTGCCCGATGATTCGAGTTGCTCGGTAAAATTTTCGATCAGAGATGATGCCTCTAGGGAAAGGTCGGAGTTTATGTAAGATACATCGACCTTTTCGATTACCTGCTTGGTGAAAACAACGGGAAGAAAGCTTACATTCCTATTATACTCTATAATATCATATTTCGGGTACAAAATGCTACTGTTTATGAAAAGTTTTATTCGAAAATTTTTAAAATTTATCGTCAAACGCTCAAAATTTTCGCCTGTAGGGGTGCGGATTTCTTTTTTTAGGGGGATTCGGACACTTTCGGTGAATTCGGATGTGGCAAAAACACGACCCGTGGCGTGAATATACTTGTTTTCGGAGCTGTCTTTGGGCATAATGCCTTCAATCAAAAGGTCGTCTTTGAAAACTCTGTCGCCGACCTTTACCAAAGCATTGCCGTTGGTGGCTTCGATGCGTGTGATGATTCCGTCATGAGAAGCATACACGTTGCAATATGCGTTTTTGTCGAGAATTTCGGGCGGAAGAGTGCGGAGAGAATAACGGACAAGAGCCGTGCCGCCTTTGATATCGACCCATATCCATTGCAGCTTTTCGTGCTTTATGAGCATTTTGTTTTTGACGTCGCTTTGGTTGATGAGAAATGTGAACGCACCTTTTTTTACACCGAGAAGAGCGAGTTCTTCGGTCAAAAATTTTTCGGTCTCGGGGTCGGAGTCTATGATGTTGACGTGCCATATAATGTGAGTGGAAAGAAAAATGAGAATAAAAACAACAATCGGAGCCGCAAAAAGAGCATAGCGTTTTGAGTTGTTTTCGAAAAAGGCGGGAAGACCTTTTTTTCGGATGACTGATATTTCGATGTTTGAGGGGAGAGACAAGGATGAAAGAAGCTTGAAAGCCTTGCGGCTTACCGTGAAAACAACGGACGAATCGGATTGAGTTTTGATGTCTCGGATGAAAATTCCGTTTTCTTTTGCAATGTTTATTATGCGTTCGCAAAAGGTGCCTTTTATCATAAGAGTCCATTCGCCACGGATAAAATCAATCAAATGCATATGTGCCTCCTATTCAAAACAGATGTTTTTAATCGAGCCTTTGACGGACAAGGTTTCGTCGGTCATTGCGGATATGAAAAGAGATACGCCGTCTATGCGAATGATTCCCGAGACGGTATTGACACGCACGGAGCTGTCGGAAAAATCTATGAGGCCTTTGAAATTGTCGATTTCGGCAAGGGATGTGCCGTAAAGTACAATATTTGCTTCGTCACGCAAAATTCCCTCGGGCATATCGAGAAGAGATTCTGTTTTGGACAAAAGAGCGGAACGGACGGATTTGAAATTCAATACAATCATCCTTTCGGTATGCGAAGATAAACTTTACATATATTTATTAAAGAAAGGGGGATATTATGTTTTTTATCGTGTGTGTTATTTTGCTCTTTTTCCCCGATGCGGCAACCGTCGGCGCACGTGAGGGGCTGAAAATCGGATTGGAAAAGGTTGTCTGTGCGGTGGTGCCGTTTGCGATTGCGGCAACGGCTGTGGTGAAAAGCGGCGGAGGTAAAATAATAGGGAGCGTTTTTTCGCCGATTTTCGGTTTTTTGAAATTGAATCCTTACGGTGCAATACCGTTTTTTTCGTCGGCACTCGGAGGGTATCCGACGGGAGCAAATGTTGTGGGGAATATGTACGAAGAAAAATTGATAACAAAAGACGAAGCGGAGAACATGCTCTCGTATGCAAATAACGGAGGAATTGTTTTTGCCGTAAACGTGATAGGGGGAATATTCGGAGTGAAAAACGGCATTGCCGTGTGGATTTGCCAGTTGGTTGCAGCTTTGGCGGCGGGGTGCTTGTTGAGCGAAAAAAGCGAACGAGTGATAGATGTGAAAAAAGAGATTCGAGAGTATAAAAAAACGAAGGTAAATCACATGGCGATTTTCGGGCAGAGCATATTCTCTGGTGGTGGCATCATTTTGAATATTTTGGCCTCGTATGTTGTTTTTTATGCCGTTTGCGAGGCGATAAAAATTGACAATCTGCCCTTTTTTGCGGGATTGACGGAAGTTGTGAAAGGGGTGAATTTTGCCGAAAAAACGAACAGTATTCCGCTGGCGGCATTGTTTTTTGCGTTCGGAGGATTAAATGTGTTCGTTCAGAGCTGCGCGGTGTGCGCAAAGTATGATTTTTCGATGAAAAAGTGTTTTTTTGGAAAAGTTTTGACGGGGATTGGCGCATATATTTTTACATACGGTATATATTGGGCACAGAGGGGAAGGTGGGAGATTGTGATAACGGTGATTTTGTCGTTTACGGTTGTTGTGACGGGTTTGAGGCTCTTGCCGAAAACAACAAAAAGCGGATAACAAAAAAACCGACA
>CAZRYW010000154.1:0-2950 GCA_964604405.1 uncultured Oscillospiraceae bacterium | reverse complement strand
CAAGCAAAATTGTAGAAACCAAAGTTTTTAAAATTTGAGCGGAAGATTTTGTTTGAGAAGCGGCTAAATCATAAGATTTTGCCAAATCGATAAAATAACGAAAGTGCGAGGATTGCAATTTTATCGTAATGGGGTTGGCGAATCGATCGATATTGTTTCTTAAGTGCGGAGAAATATTCAGACAAAGACGTTCAAAATAGGAACTTTCGATTGAGAGATTATAATGCAATGTAGAGTTTGCCGTCGGTATGAGTTTATGTCGTTCGCCGGGGCGGATCAAACATAAGGATTTAGACGGTAAAGTTTGTGCGTGCGTATTTACGATATGAACTAATTCGCCTTGCGTGATGAAAAAGATTTCGTAAAAATCGTGATAATGCGGCTCTGTTGCATTGTCATACCACCAATGGGAGGCGATAGGAATATCGGGATGTGAAGAAACGTCTTGTCGATTCCAATTAAACGCATAAATCATATATTTTCTCCTCGTGCCCTCATTATATCGAAAAACATCCGAAAAAGCAAATAAAAAAGAGAAAAACACAAAAAATATATTTATAAAAGAGGCTAATTCCTAAAAAAACGCAAATTTTCAAAAAAGAATCGCAGGACATATGCGGATTTTATAGTATAATTAATATGTTGAATCGCAATAAATGAGAAAATCGGTTAAGGAATACAAATGTTACCTGCAACGAAAAAAATAAAATTGACGGAACTTGTTTTTCCAGAACAATGGCAAACAGTGATTTTTTTAAATTACGGTTATACTTCCGTTGATAAAATAGCTGCGATTTTGTGTTGCGACGAAGAAATTGTGAGAAAAGAAGCGGAACGCATGGGCTTGCAAAACGTTGTTTACAACGGGATATGGGAAACAAAAGGATATATAACGCTCATCCGCAATAATTGGTATTTGCTTCCCTATTCGCAGCTTTTGACGTTGCTTGGAATGACGGAAGCGAAGTTGGATTATATTCTTCAAAACGACGATTTTTTATCCGTGAAGCTTGGCGGATTTAAACCCGAATGCGAAGAGGTACGGTATTCGCCGCTTTCGGAAAAGCAGAAAGAAGAAACACAATTCATTGCGGACACGGTATGCCGTTATCATAAAAAAACAGCTGTGAGTCCTTTCGACTTCTTTCGCGATAAGACGAGTTTGAAAGAAAAAATCGCTTCGGGAAACAGACGGATCGTTCACGGATATTTATCGCCTTGCGGAGATGTGTTTTCCGTAAACAGCGAAACGTATTTGCCCGACGCGTTGCTTGCGGAATATGCCCGTCAGGGAGTAAACGGTATATGGTTGCACGGCGTTTTATCGGCGCTTTCTCCGTATCCGTTCGACGAAACGCTTTGTATGGGGTACGAGCAACGCAGAGCGGAGATGAAAAGGTTGATTTCTCGGTGCGAACGTTACGGTATTAAGTTGTACTTATATTTTAACGAGCCGAGGGCATTGCCCGAAAGTAAGTCGGGAAAATATGCGGATTTGCTCGGTAGGCGAGAAAACGGCTATGCGGCGCTTTGTTTTGAAAAAGAGGAAGTGAGCACCTATTTATACGAAGCCGTAAAAGATTTATTGCAGGACGTAAAAGACCTCGGCGGTATTATTACGATAACGATGAGCGAAAATCTGACGCATTGTAATTATCGTCCGGGTACGAATTGTCCGATTTGCAAAAATATTCCCCCGCAGCGTTCTGCAGCCGAAGTCAACAATGTGATGGCGCGAGCCGTTCGAGATAGCGGAAGCAAAGCGGAGCTTATCGCCAATCTTTGGGGGTGGTCGCCGTTTATGGATTGGTCGGAATCGCAAACAGCGGAAGGCGTAGAACTTTTGAATAAAGACGTTTCCGTGATGTGCGTGAGCGAATATGATCTCGATATCGAAAAGGGCGGTATAAAAAGCCGCATTATAGATTATTCGATCGGGAATCCGGGGCCGAGCGATATTACGAAAAAGACCTTAAGAAAAGCTGCGGACGAAGGACATAAAATCTATGCGAAAATTCAGACGAATAACAGCTGGGAGTGTTCGGCTGTTCCGTATTTGCCCGTGTTCGATCTCGTGTATGAGCACGTAAAAAATTTGACGGAGATCGGCGTAAAAGATTATATGCTGACATGGACGCTCGGAGGATATCCTTCGCCTATGTTCGGAATGATTTCGTCGTATAGCGAAAATCCCGAAACGTTTGAACTTGCGGCATGGTATGAAGAAGTATTCGGCGAAGCCGCAGAGAACGTTCATAAAGCCGTGAAACTGTTTTGCGAAGGCTTTAAGGAATATCCGTTCAGCATCGATTCTTTGTACTATTCGCCAAAGACCTTGGGACCTGCCAATTTATGGTCGTTGGAAGAGCAAGAGAATCAATCGACAATGGTGTGTTTTGCCTTTGACGATTATGAAACATGGATAAAACCGTATCCTATTGAAATTTATCTTTCTCAATATGAAAAATTATTGAAAACATGGGAACAGGGAAGCGATGAATTAAAGAAAATCAAGGAAACGCCTTTGATTCGAGAATTGAAAATATATGCCGAGGCGGCTTATTCGCATTTCAAATCCGATTATCTGCAAACCAAGTTTTCCTATTTAAAACGAAACAAAGTATTGTACGAGAAAGAATTAATATCCGTTTTGCAAGAAGAACGGGAAAACGCCGAAAACCTGTTGTCGCTTCTTTACAAAGACTCGAAAGTAGGTTTTGAGGCTTCCAATCATTATTACTATACGGAAAGGAATTTGCTCGAAAAAATCGTGCAAACAAATACAATGTTGCGACGCTTGCAAAACGTCGCAACGCCAAACAATCATTAACGGAAGATTACGACAAACGAGAGGTGACGCTTTGTTTGTCGCGATTGATAAAAAAATTCCATTATAAGGAGAAAGTGGATGAAACACAAATTACTTACGTTGCTTACGTCTTTGACGGTT
>CAZRYW010000153.1:0-2965 GCA_964604405.1 uncultured Oscillospiraceae bacterium | reverse complement strand
CGAGTTTAAAGATAAAAAGCTGATGGAAACGGCTTTGACACATACATCGTATGCGAACGAACGCAAGGTGGAAAGCTACGAAAGATTGGAGTTTTTGGGTGATGCGATACTCCAGATGTTGACAAGCAGATATATTTATATTAATTATCCTCAGTTCCCCGAGGGAAAAATGAGTAAAATGCGTGCGAATATTGTTTGCGAGGCAACCTTGTCGCAAATTGCACACACTCTTGAAATAGACAAGCATGCGCTTTTGGGAAAAGGCGAGGAATTGTCGGGCGGCAGGCAGCGTCCGTCGATTTTGGCGGATATGGTGGAGGCTACGCTGGCGGCGGTGTATCTTGACGGCGGACTCGACAAGGCGAGAGAGGTTATTTTCGATGCTTACGGACATATAATCGAAAACGCGGCACAGGGAAAGCTTAACTGTGATTACAAAACACAGTTGCAGGAAAAACTGCAAGAGCACGGAAGCGTGAAAATCGACTACAATCTGATAGGCGAAGAGGGCCCCGCACATAACAAGCGCTTTACCATGAACGTTACCGCGTGGGGGAAGGTCTTGGGCACGGGCGAAGGAAAAACAAAGCAGGAAGCGCAGCAGCAGGCGGCAAAACAAGCTTTGGGAGAACTTTGATATGGCTAATATTCCGATTTTTATTCCTCATGCGGGATGCAAAAACGATTGTGCGTTTTGCAATCAAAAATCAATAACGGGGCAGAGTGTGCCGCCGAGTTTTGATGAAACGGAGAAAATAATAGAAGAAAATTTGAAAACACTCTCGGGCAAAAACAACAAAATCGCTTTTTTCGGCGGAAGCTTTACGGGGATAGGCAATGATTTGATGGAGGGGTATTTGAAGATTGCGTACCGATACGTGGCGTCGGGTGACGTTTGCGGAATAAGGCTATCCACCCGTCCCGATTATATAGATGACGAAATTTTGGATATTCTCGAAAAATACTCGGTGACAAATATTGAGCTGGGGGCACAGAGCTTGGACGATGACGTTTTGCTGGCGGTGGGACGAGGACACAGCGCAAAACAGGTGGAAGAAGCTGCCGAAAAAATAAGACAACGAGGCATTGCACTCGGGTTGCAGATGATGGTGGGACTGCCGAAAGACAATTATGAAAAAAGCATTGATACGGCAAAGAAAATAGTGTCTTTGAAAGCTATGGAAACAAGAATTTATCCGACGGTTATAATTAAAAACACACGACTTGCGGATATGTACGAAAAGGGAGAATATGTTCCGATGAGTTTTGACGAGTGTGTTGATACGGCTGCCGATTGTTACAGTATATTTTTCGAAAACGATGTTAAGGTTTTGAGAATAGGACTGCAAAATTCGAGTGAACTCAAAGAAAGTGCCGTGGGAGGCTTTTATCACGACGCACTCGGAGAAATTGTATATTCGAGAGTTGTGAGGCGAAATGCCGAAAAAGAAAAAAATGCAATCATCGAATATAACAAACGCTTTTTGAGCAAGGTTTTGGGGCAAAAAAGAGAAAACATAACATATTTCGAAAAAACGGGGACAAAGTACAGATTGTGTGAAAATAACTCAATCAACGGTGTGCGTGTGAACGGAAAATATGTGTTGACAATTTAAGGAACAAGGGATAAAATAATAGGTATATTAAAATAATTAAGGAGTTGATCAGTATGGTAATTAAGGTTACATTGCGTGACGATGTGCGTGAGTTCGAAGCACCTGTTACGTATATGGACATTGCGAAGAGCATTTCCGAAGGCTTGGCAAGAAATTCTCTTTGCGCAACTAAAGACGGAGAAACAGTAGGGATGTATGAAACCCTTACCACTGATGCAACCGTTGAATTTAAAGGCTTTGATACACCGGAGGGTAAGCATACGCTCCGACACAGCGCAAGTCATATATTGGCACAGGCAGTAAAACGTCTTTTCCCCGAGGCAAAGCTTGCTATCGGTCCTGCAATTGAAAACGGTTTTTATTATGATTTTGATTTGGATAAAGGATTTTCGCCCGAAGATTTGGCGAAAATCGAAGCGGAAATGAAGAAGATAGTGAAGGAAAATCTTCCCATTGTACGTTTTGAACTTCCCAGAGAAGAAGCTGTAAAGCTGATGGAAGAAGCTAACGAGCCTTATAAGGTTGAATTGATTAACGATTTGCCCGAAGACAGCGTGATTTCTTTCTATAAACAGGGAGATTTTACGGATCTTTGCGCAGGTCCTCACATCCCCTCGACGGGTGCCGTAAAGGCGTTTAAGATAACAAGCACGGCAGGCGCTTATTGGAGAGGAAACGAAAAAAACAAGATGCTTACTCGTATTTATGCGACGGCATTTACAAAGAAAGCCGATATGGAAGAATATTTGGCACAGGTTGAGGAAGCGAAAAAACGTGACCACAACAAGCTCGGAAGAGAGTTGGAGCTTTTCACGACGAGTGATGTTATAGGTCAGGGATTGCCCATCATGCTTCCCAAGGGCGTTGCTATCATGCAGACTCTTCAGAGATTTGTCGAAGACGAAGAAACAAGACACGGATGGCTCAGAACAAAGACTCCTCTTATGGCTAAGAGCGATTTGTACAAGATTTCGGGACACTGGGATCATTACAAAGACGGTATGTTTGTTTTGGGAGACGAAGAGACGGACAAGGAAGTTTTTGCACTGCGTCCCATGACCTGCCCGTTCCAGTATCAGGCATATTTGAACAGAGCTCGTTCGTACCGTGATTTGCCTCTTCGTTACGGCGAAACAAGTACGCTTTTCAGAAACGAAGCTTCCGGTGAAATGCACGGACTTATCAGAGTAAGACAGTTTACAATCAGCGAAGGTCACTTGATGTGTACTCCCGAACAGCTTGAAGATGAATTTAAGAACTGTTTGGAATTGGCTGTATATATGCTTAAAACTCTCGGACTGTACGAAGATGTATCATACCGTTTCAGTCAATGGGATCCCGATGACCGT
>CAZRYW010000152.1:0-2981 GCA_964604405.1 uncultured Oscillospiraceae bacterium | reverse complement strand
TATTTTCACTCGTTAGGGACACCCTAAGACCTATGGTAAAGACAATTCGCAAAGCCCGAAAATATCAAAAGGTGCAAATAAGTTTTTATAAAACACTCAAAAAGGTGCAAGTAATAAAAAAAGATTAACGATTCAGATTAACGAAATCGTTAATTCTCAAGATAAGGTGCAATTAACCCTATAAAAAACTTATAAAAAGGTGCAAATTATCTCGAAATAAACTCGTAAATTGGTGCAATTAATGATATACTATATCTAACAAATACTCGGAGGTTCGTACAACTGCTTACAGTACCGTTCTACTTTATACCGTTTGTAGCACAGGATTTGGCAAACGGAACAATGAAAATATAACGGTTATTATCCCACGCATATCTCGTGTTCGTACCTATGTTCGTTGGGATGAACACAAGGTATGATTAAAAAGGCGTTTGAATTATAAAAGGCACAGTTAACGGATTTTTCGTCCGTCGGCTGTGCCTTTTTCCCTTTGCAATGCCTCAGATGTAATAAGTTTTCTATACTGCCCTATCAACATGTGGCGTTACAGGCATCGCTTTTTTTGCGGGATGATTAACGGTCAGATGAATTTTACGGGGAGGGGGTCACAGTCCATACTTTTTAAAATGTCGGACACGGATTGTCTGTTTTGTAAAGTCATGAGTTTGCTTGTTCCGTAGGCAATGATTTTTCCGCTTTCGTCGGTCATGGTGACTTCGCACAAGACGATACTTCTGCCCTCTTTGATTGCCGTGGCGGTCGCCGTGAGTTTGCCCGAATATGCCATTGCAAGGTTGGTTACCGACAAATCGAGACTTGTAAAGCCCGAATCTTCGTCTTTATTTGAATATGCCGCCCAGTATGCCGCAGAGTCGATGAGAGAAGCATAGCAACCGCCGTGGACGCTTCCGAAGGGATTTAGATGAATGGAGTCGATATCCATTTCGATAATGGAAAAACCCGGTCCCAAGTCAACAAGTTTCATTCCCAAAAGAACGGAATAGGGACTTTGGTTGATGACTTCTTTCAATTTTTCGATATGTAAAGGATTGATTTTTTTCTGTTGCATAAAAGTTCTCCTTAAAGTGTGATGAAATAATACTATCATGAAGAGGAAAAATTTTCAATGATTTAAAACGAAAATGTGCAAAAATATCCCGCTATACGGCGGGATATTTTTGCAGACTGTCGATAAACATATTTTTAATATAACAGCGAAAGGTTTGGGAAAGAAGGTTTCCCAAAGAAAATCGGCGAGGTAAATCGCATTGCCTCGCCGAAAGTGGCGATTTAAGGAGGCTTAAAGCCTCTTGCACGAGAAATCGCCACTTTATTCATTGTAAAAATAACAAACTGCGAAGATTGCCTTGGCTTTCTTTGCAGTTGCGTGTCGAATTTTTCGACACGCTCAAAAAATATCCCGCTATACGGCGGGATATTTTGAAATTGATATTAATATGAATTGTTGATTGCGGAAACAAGACCTTCGATAGAAGAGGTGATGATATCCTCGTGAATACCCGCACCCCAGAAAATCTTGCCGTCGGCATCGGAAATGCTGACGTATGAGCATGCTTTGGAACAGCTGCCTTCGGTAAGAGCGTGTTCTTCGTATTCCAAAACGTTAAACTCACGGTTGAGGTATTTGCACAGCGCATTTGCAACGGCATCGAGTCGTCCGTTACCTCGTCCTCTGATGATGGCATCTTCGCCGCCTTTCACAACTGTAACGGTAGCTGTATATGTATTGCCCTGCTGAGTGAAGAGAGTATCGGCAACATCAAAGTGTGCACGATTTTTAACATATTTGTCAAGGAAGATTTCGTGAACCCAATCTGCCGAAAGTTCCTTATGCGCCTCGTCGGACACATGCTTTGCGGTGTAACCCATATCTTCCTGCATCTTTTTGGGAAGTTTTAAACCGAAGTTTTGACGGAGAATGTAGCTTACGCCGCCTTTGCCCGATTGAGAATTGATACGGATAACATCGGCATCGTATGTTCTGCCGACGTCTTTGGGGTCAATGGGAAGATAAGGCACAGACCAAACGGAAAGGTCTTTTTCTTCTCTCCATGCCATACCTTTTGCGATGGCATCCTGATGCGAACCCGAGAATGCGGCGAAAACCAAAGAGCCGCAGTAGGGAGCACGGTCGGAAACTTTCATGTTTGTAAAGCTTTCGTATGCTTCGCAGATTTTGGGCATGTCGGAAAAATCAAGCTTGGGGTCAACACCGTGAGAGAACATATTCATGGCAAGAGTGATTATATCGCAGTTGCCTGTTCTTTCACCGTTGCCGAAAAGAGTGCCCTCGATACGATCGCCGCCCGCCAAAATGCCGAGTTCGGCATCGGCAACGCCTGTACCTCGGTCGTTGTGAGGATGAAGCGAGATGATGACGTTTTCGCGGTTGTGCAAATTTTTGCTCATATATTCAATCTGAGAAGCGTAAACATGGGGAAGGCTTGTCTCCACGGTAGCCGGAAGATTGATGATAACTTTTTTATCGGGAGTAGGTTGCCATATGTCGATAACGGCATTGCAAACTTCGAGAGCATATTCGGGTTCTGTGCCCGTAAAGCTTTCGGGGCTGTATTCGAAACGGAAGTTACCTTCGGTTTCTTTTGCAAGCTCGTTGAGAAGTTTTGCACCGTCTGTTGCGATTTTCAAAATTTCGGCTTTGTCTTTTTTGAAAACCTGTTCGCGCTGTGCAACCGATGTGGAATTGTAAAGATGAACGATTGCACTCGGAGCACCTCGGAGTGCATCGAAAGTTTTTTTGATAATATGTTCTCTTGCCTGTGTGAGAACCTGTACTGTTACATCATCGGGGATGAGGTTGCGGTCGATAAGCGCACGCAGAAATTCGTACTCGGTTTCGCTTGCGGCGGGAAAGCCGACTTCGATTTCTTTAAATCCGAGTTTTACAAGGAGTGTGAAAAACTCAAGCTTTTCTTCCAAACTCATAGGCTCGATAAGTG
>CAZRYW010000151.1:0-3005 GCA_964604405.1 uncultured Oscillospiraceae bacterium | reverse complement strand
CCGCCTGTCTTAATTACTGCGTACATCTGTTGCACCTCCCATTTTATGGACTCGCTGTTATAGGTGACATAAAGTCTTAAAACCCAATCCATGCGGTTACCGTCATATTATAACTTCATTTTCACCGATTGTCAAGCGTAAATTTCAATATTTTTCAAATATTTTCATCACTTTTTCGATTATATCAAATTTCAACAAAAAGCGGTTTTCGCCGCAAAAAAATTTTTACGTTTTTTTGCGAAAAAAATCTATACATCAAAAAAATTTTGTGTTATTATGTTTAAGTAAAATCACACAAAGGAGTGCTATTGATGAAAAAAATTTACGAAGGTAAAACAAAAGACGTATTTTCCTTGGACAACGGCAATGTAATGCTCAAGTTCAAAGATGACTGCACAGGTAAAGACGGTGTCTTCGATCCCGGCGAAAATGCTGTAGGTCTCACAATCGAAGGTATCGGCAAAGCAAACCTCGAAACAAGCATTCACTATTTCGAACTTTTGAAAGATGCCGGCATCAAAACTCATTACGTTTCCGCAAATCTCGATGACGCTACAATGGAAGTTCTTCCCGCAACGGTGTTCGGTCACGGTTTGGAAGTTATCTGTCGCCTTGTTGCAACAGGCAGCTTCGTAAGAAGATACGGCGAATACATTGCAGACGGCACTCCCCTTCCCGGCGGTTCTGTTGAATGTACATTCAAAAACGACGCTCTCGGCGATCCTTTGGTTACAGGTGAAGGCTTGGCTGCACTTAACATTATGACCCCCGAACAGTTTGCAAGCATGAAAGAACAGACTCTAAAAATCACAAAGGTTGTTGCCGACGATTTAAAGACACTCGGTCTTGACCTCTGGGATATCAAGTTCGAATTCGGATATAACAATGACGAAGTTATCCTTATCGACGAAATCGCATCCGGTAACATGCGTGTTTATAAGGACGGCAAGATTGTAGACCCCGTAGAACTCACCAAAATCATCAACAACAGATAAATTACATATCATAAAAGTCCCGTGCAGACGTTGAAGTGATATAAATATGGTAGACACTAATGTGTCTACAAAGTATTGACTACTTCAGCAGACGTACGGGACTTTTTTTGATGTCAAAACAACAGACTGCGAAGATTCCCCTACAAGATTTGCAGTCGCACCTCTGTTTTATCGATACGCTCACACTCACAAAAAAGCGATAAAGGTGAAAAATCACCGTTATCGCTCTTTTAAATCAAAGTACAATTGATTTAAGTTCTTTTATGCAGTTGGGACAAACGGGCTTTTCCTTGTATTCGTAAACCGTGCCCTCCTGACCGCAGAAAATACAACCGGGAGTAAACTTTTTAAGAATAATTTTATCTCCCTCAACATATATTTCAAGTAAATCTTTGTTATCCTCAATATCGAAATTTTTTCTGAGTTCTTTGGGAATAACAACTCTTCCGAGCTGATCCACTTTACGCATAACGCTTGTGGATTTTGCGCTTTCTCTTTTTGCCATAAATTCTACCTCCTCCATAATTTTCTCACCATGTTTGACTATACCACCCGAGGTCTCAAAAGTCAACCGAATTTCGTTAAAAAAGTGTAAATTAAGACATTATTTGCCTTTTGGACACACAGAGTTTTCAAATTATTAACAATAGCGGGGTGATGACAATTTTAACATTTATTTGGAGTGCAATGATTGTTTTCGGCATTGTTTACACAAGTGTAACTCAAGATGCCGACACAACGGTTATCATATT
Organism: uncultured Oscillospiraceae bacterium; assembly: GCA_964604405.1. Classification (GTDB taxonomy): domain Bacteria; phylum Bacillota; class Clostridia; order UMGS1883; family UMGS1883; genus RGIG1927. Next base: position 1,258 of record CAZRYW010000151.1, on the reverse strand, counting down.
GAATTCGGGGATTGAAAAAGCGTTTTCTCTTTTTATTTCACTCGCTCCGATAATGTGTTTTTGGTCGGGCATAATGGAGATTTGCGAAAAAAGCAACATAACCGAACACATATCGAACTTTTTATCACCTCTCACCAAAATACTTTTCGGCAAAACTTCCGAAAACAAAGACGCTATGCGAAAAATTTGCATGAACATGTCCGCCAACATACTCGGCATGGGAAATGCCGCAACACCGCTCGGACTCGATGCTATGCGAGAACTTGACAAAATCAATCACTACAGCGAAAAAGCAAGCCACGAAATGTGTATGTTCATCGTTATCAACACGGCTTCCATACAGCTCATTCCCTCCTCGGTAATATCTCTGAGGGCACAGTTCGGCTCGCAATCCCCCTCCGACATAATCCTCCCCACCGTCATCACAACCGTATGTGCGTTTTCGGTCGGTACGCTTTTGGCAAAGTTCTTTTCGAAAAGAGATTTTCTATGACAAATATCGCATCTTTTTCCATACCTGTTTTCATCATTTTCGTGATTTTATTTGCTTTTTTCAAAAAAACGGATATTTGGTCATCCTTCACGCTCGGTGGCATGAAAGGTTTCAAATGTGCGGTTGATATTTTGCCCTCACTTCTCGGTTTGGTCGTCGCCATCGAGCTTTTGAGTCAATCGGGTGCACTCTCGGCTTTTTCCGATCTTTTCTCTCCCCTGTGTCGTGTTTTCGGTATTCCCAAAGAGGTATTCCCCCTTTCGGTTATGCGTAGCATATCGGGATCGGGTTCGATTGCCGTTTTCCAAAACATACTCTCGCTCAATTCCCCCGACAGCTACATAGGACGCACCGCAAGCGTTATCATGGGAAGCACCGAAACGACTTTTTACACATTGAGCATATATTTCGCCTCCACAAAAGCAAAAAATATACGATACTGCCTGATATGCGCGCTTTGCGCCGATTTAACAGGCAGTATCGTAGCTTCTCTCGTCTGCAAATTTATTTAAAACCCTCTCCGTGAACCTCTTTCACGTCCGATATAATCGTAAAGGCATTTTTATCAATGCCTTTTATTTTTTCGAGCAATTTCGGAATTTCACGACTTTTCGCAACACACATCAGCATGGTGTTGTCTTCATCGGTGTAAAAACCCTTCGAATATATTCCCGTTACGCCTCTGTCAATATCATTAATTATCATATCGGCAATTTCCCTATGATGATTTTTGTTATTTTTAATTTTTATTTTATTTATTAAATC
>CAZRYW010000150.1:1927-3146 GCA_964604405.1 uncultured Oscillospiraceae bacterium | reverse complement strand
ACAATCCCTCCGTCAAAAATTTACATTTTTGACACCTCCCTTTACACAAGGGAGGCTGCCTGCGGGAGAAAGAAGTTGACCGCTCACAGGTGAGGCTGCCTGCGGGAGAAAGAAGTTGACCGCTTGCGGTGGAGAAAAGTCAGAGGCTAAATACTCAAAAACGCTGCTTGAATCATGTTAAGATAGTTGAGGTGTTGAAGCGGATAGCAACAGTAAACGCAGAGTTGAGAGTAGTGAAATTTAAAAATAAAATAACAATTCGGACGAAAAATTTGTTATATCAATGGTTAAAATATAAAGATGAAGAGGTGTTATGATTATGAAAAGGATAACAAAGCGAACAATCGAAAATTATCGAACGTATTTGATTGACGAAGAAAAAAGCAAAGCGACAATCGAAAAATATGTTAGGGATATCGCGGCTTTTTCAAAATGGATTGGCGAAAAGCAAATCGAAAAATCGGACGTCTTGGAATACAAGGAATATTTGATCGAACATTTTGCACCCGCAAGCGTTAATTCGGTGTTGTCATCGTTGAATGCGTTTTTCGAGTATAAGGAGCTTTTCGGACTGAAAGTTAAAATGCTGAAAATACAAAAGCAGATTTTTGCACAGCGTGACAAAGAACTGACGAAAGCCGAGTATGAAAAGCTTTTGAAAACCGCCAAGATGAAAGGTAATAAGAAGCTTTTCTTTTTGATGCAGACGATATGCTCAACGGGAATCAGAGTGAGCGAGTTGAAGTTTGTGACGGTGGAAAGCGTGAAATGCGGAAGAGCGAATATAAATCTCAAAGGAAAAATGAGAGTGGTGATATTGCCTGCCGATTTGTGTAAAGCGCTGAGAAAATATGCCGAAGAAGAAAAAATAGAATCGGGAAGTGTTTTCGTGACGAAAAACGGAAATCCCGTTGACCGCTCGAATATTTGGAAAATGATGAAAGGTTTGTGCGAAATCGCAAACGTTGAAAGAGGCAAAGTTTTTCCGCATAATTTGAGACATTTGTTCGCAAGAACGTATTACAGCATACAAAAGGACATTGTGAGACTGGCTGACATTTTGGGACATTCGTCCGTAAATACGACGAGAATTTACACGATGGAAACGGGCGAAATACACCGTTTGCAGATCGAAAAACTCGGACTTTTGCGATGTTGATTGCAAAAAAAAGCCTAAAATACGGCTGAAAATGAAAAATACCACATAATCAGAATTATG
>CAZRYW010000150.1:0-1827 GCA_964604405.1 uncultured Oscillospiraceae bacterium | reverse complement strand
CACATAATCAGAATTATGTGGTAGAACATTCTATAGTAATGTATATTAATAATACATACAATAACTATTTTTTTCATAATTATAGCACCATGGAAAATAGTTGTCAATATGTAAAACGTAAATTTTTACAATTTTCATCACATATTTGAATATGAGCATAACTATAAGACCAATACGGTTTTTACCGATTTTTGTATTGGTCTGTTTGTCGTACCCTCTTGTTTGTCGGGGCAATATGCCTCACAAGCGAGAGGGTACATTTTTGTCATAATGCAACAAATAAAAACCATCATGACACCACATAATTCTGATTATGTGATTAGCCTTTACCGCATAATTCTGATTATGTGAAAGGCAAGTTTTTTTTCACGAAAATAAAACCAATGTTTTAAAAGATGATAAAGATGATGGAGACAGAATACGAATGAAAACGGCAACGTATCAGATTGACGAAAAACAGATACTGGACAAAATATTTACTTTTTTGGTCGAAAGCGGACTTGAAAACATATCGGTGAGAGAGCTGTGCAAGGGAACGGGATTGGCACAGGGGAGTTTGTATTATTGGTTTGAGAACAAAACAGAGATTGTTTGCGAAGCTACCGAATACGGACTCAGAAAAGTTACGGATGAAATATTTGACTATGTTTGTGACAATATATCCGATTTGAAAAAGTTTTTCGAACAATGCGTCGAACGCATCAGAGAATACAGAAAAGAACTGAGATTTATTTATCAAATGGCGGCAAGTCCCGTTTACGGAGAAGGAATCCGAAAAGACGGGAAATATTTTAAATATATGTATGACAGATATGCAACAAAGGTAGCAAACATACTCAGTTGCGATTGTGAATTGATAAAACCGATCGTGTATTTGTTTGTGTCGGCGGTTTGCGACTACGCAATATGGGAAGACGAAAAAAACGTGCAAACCGAAATTGATTTTATATATTCGATGTTGCCGTCGGTACTGGGAGACACTTATTTTCAAGAAACAGAAGAGGAATGAATATTGATGAACGATAGTACATTTTCCGATTTGGGATTTGTTGTAGTTGTTATCGGTATCGCTTTGGTTGCGGTTGTTTATTATTTTGCGATAATAAAACCGTTTAACGAGAGGCGAAGATATATAAATTTGGAGATGCATCGAGCAAAAAGCGATGCGGGGAAGCGTTATTGGAAGCATGAAATGAAAAAGCTGTATAAAACGCTGATACCTTTTGGGAAGAGATGAAAGAGGTTGTACTTTTGATGTGAAAGTCGCAAAAGCAATCCCTCTGTCAAAAATGTAAATTTTTGACACCTCCCTTTACACAAGGGAGGCTGCCTGCGGGAGAAAGAAGTTAACCGCTCACAGGTGAGGCTTTGCGCTTCGCTACAGCGAGAGGCGTTTGCTCTTACAGAGCGTGGGATTTTGTCACAAGAGTGTGACGGGTATCTACTTTTGTGCGACAAAAGTAGCAAAAGCACCGGGGGAAGAAAAAGGAACCCGTTTGCTGCGGTTGCTCTTACAGAGCGTGGGATTTTGTCACAAGAGTGTGACGGGTAATGTACTTTTGATGCCAAAAGTACCAAAAGCACCGGGGGGAAGAAAAAGGAACCCGTTTGCGGTGCCCGATTTTGTTTGCTCGCTATACTTGCACAAAATCGACCGCGGCACAGCCCTACGCTTTCGCTCAATCGTCCGCAGGACGCGCTCAAGCTCGGTTCCCACACCCCAAACGGCCTCGCAGGGCGAAGATTGGAGTAGGCTTTTCTGTATGGAATGAGTGGGTTTTGTTTTTTCGTGCTTCGCCTCTTTTGCGGCAACGTCCTCCAAGGTCG
>CAZRYW010000149.1:0-3197 GCA_964604405.1 uncultured Oscillospiraceae bacterium | reverse complement strand
CGAAAGTGGTGATTTAAGGAGGCTTTAAGCCTCTTGCACGAGAAATCGCCACTTTGTTTCCTTATGAAAATTACAAACTGCGAAGATTGCCCCGGCACTCTTTGCAGTTGCGTGTCGAATTTTTCGACACGCTAACGCTTCAATCCAATTTGTTCAATACCGAAATATACATTTCTTCCACAGCGTCACCGAACGTATGCTTATCAAATGTGTCGGCAATTTCTTCGCTCAACTTACCCGCATGTGTTATCCATCCGGGGTTATCCAAAATGTTTGCAATGCTCTTCACGAATTCATCAACATTTTCGTATTCGTATCCGTTTTCCCCCTCACGAATAACATCTTCCAAGCAAGGGTCTCGTCTGCACAAAAGAGGCAGTCCGTTTGCAGCGGCTTCCACATATGTAAGCCCCTGTGTTTCGCTCGTAGATGCACTCACAAAAACATCTCCAAGCTGATAATACATTTGCACCTCATCGGGCTTTACCATTCCTGTGAAAATCACTTTATCCGCAACACCGAGTTCTTTTGCTTCTTCTTCCAACTCGCCTCTTGCAGGTCCGTCCCCCACTATCAAAAAAATCAGCTTGTCGTTTTGTTGCAAAGCTTTGGAATAAAAACTTATCAACTCTCCCAAATTCTTTTCCGTACCCAATCTTCCGAGGTTTATAAGCACCTTGGCGTCATCGGCAATACCGAGTTTTCTTCGTTTTTCAAGTCTTTCCTCGGGCGAAATACGTTTTTTGTGCTGTTCGAGGCTTATTCCGCTCGGAATAACGCTTATTGACGGTTTAACACCGTAATGAACCAAAGCGTCTTCCACTTTATGTGTAGGTGCAACAACCATTTTCGCCTTTTTCAAACGTTTTTTCGAAAACACCTGTACGGCTTTTTCACCCAGGCGCTTGCTCGGCACAACATAGGTCACATATTGCTCATACAACGTATGATACGTATGAACAATCGGTGCCCCCGTCTTTTTCGATATTCTTCTCGCAAACTGAAATGTAAAAAATTCGCATTGCGTATGTATAACATCGGGTTTCCAGTCAATCAACTCTCTTATCAGTCTATGTCTGTATGTAAGCGGCATTCTCACATCGGGATAAACCCCCAGCGGAATAGATCTTATATAATATACTTCTCCGTCACGATGACTGTGAACATTTTCCGAAAGAGTCAAGATTTTCACTTCGTGACCTTTCTTTTTCAATTCATCCCACAAATTTTTGATTGATGTAACAACGCCGTTTGTTTCCGTTGTAAACAAATCTGTTGTAATAAGAATTTTCATACCTTTTTACCTCTGCATAATTTGTATAGAAAACTTTCCTATTACATTATATATTGATTGCTGTTGTTTTTGCAACACTTTTTTACAATTTATTCTTCCAAACGGTTCAGGAAATTGTTTTTTCTTCGGTATTGTTCAAATTTCGATTGTCCGCTGCGTTTATTTACCGACAGCTTCTTTTGCCATATCGCAAAGTTCGTACTTTGACAGCTTTCCGTCTATCTGCATCAAAAGATAATGTATGCCGTCCTTTTCCCAGCTCACGCTTTGCACTTTGCTTGTTTCAACTTTTGACGCACCGTAACTGAAAACCAATTCGCCGTTTGCTTCCGCCCTCTTATCTTCATCGGTCATTTCGTAATCGGGCGGCACAAGTTTGTTCGTGTAGCTGTAATAATAAATATCAATACCGTTTTCGTTGGCGATTATATCGCCTTCTTGTTCGGTTTCGGAATTATATTTTTTTTGAGAAAAATACACTCGGTCTCCGTCTTTTTCGTAGCTGAAATCAACGGACTTAAATTTTTCAACCGAATTTCCGTTTTCGTCCGAAATATTGTTCTTTATGATACTTCCGTTATCAAATTCGTATCCGTTTTCAAAGCGGCCGATTAAAACTCCGCTGTAGCCGACATCCTCAATCAGCTGTTCTTGTGTCGGGAGATTTTTATAATCGGGAATTGCGGACGATGTTCCCGTCCACACTTTTACGATTCCGCTTGCGGCAAAAGCCGTAATCCCGATTGCCAATGTTGCCGCAACTGCGATAAGTGCAAATCTTTTTTTTGATTTCATAAAAGTCAACTTCCTTTCCTGTTCTGCGGAAGCTATTTCATTGTTTACTCTGTGTTTGATATTTTGAAGATTAATATCAAGTGCCGTATATTGTATTTTTTTCGGCTCTTCAATATTTAGTTCTTCAAACAAACCATTCCTTTTCATAGCATTTCCTCCGCATTTGATAAAATTTGTTTAAGCTTACGTTTTCCTCTTGCCAGTTTGGTCTTTACAGTTGAGATATTAAGTCCCATAGTCGTTGCTATCGTTTTGAGCTTTTCATCGAATTTGTAATACCTGACAAAAATCTCATTATCCGGCTCTCCCAAACTCATCACAGCATCCCAAATCCATTCCCTGTTTACATCGTTATCAACAAAGTCATCTTCCGTCGATTCAACATCATCCAGACAAAGAAAATCCTGCCTGTTTTTCAGCTTTTTGAATGCCGCATTGCGTGCCGTCACCGCTATGTATGACCGTATCGTACCTTTTTTAAGGTCAATCCTTTTTGCATTGTGCCATAACATAACAAACACATCCGAAATTATCTCTTCGCTGTCTTCTTTTGACAAAGCCATGCCGACCGCATTATACAAAACCGTACTCAAATACGGCGTATAAATATCAATCGCATCATTTATTGCGCCTTGTTCTTTGTTTTTCAGTCTCAAAAGGAGTTTTTTCTCATCTATCATACCAAACCTACCTATTTCGCAAAGTTAAAAGCTTTTAGTCTTTACACTTGTATATATCCAACAAATCATCAAAAAGTTTCACTTATTTAAAATTTTATCACAAAAATATTTTTTGCAAAGAAAAACCCCGCAAAAATGCGAGGTTTCCGGCTACATTTATTTCAGTTTTACCGCATAGCAATCCTTTTCCGTAATCTTTATTGTTCCGTTTTCGGGATAATTCTTTATGAACAGCAGAGTGTCGATTTTGTCTGTGTCTATGATTTTCGAAAAGTTTGTCCTTGCGACAAATTCATTCAAATTCCCGTTTTCATAGCCTCCGCTGCCACCGTCGTTAATATCGGTTATAACCGTTCCGTCTTTTAATTTAACGCCGATAAGTTCGGGCGGTTCTTCAAAATCGGTGGTTTTGTAGGCTTTTCCGTTTT
>CAZRYW010000148.1:0-3204 GCA_964604405.1 uncultured Oscillospiraceae bacterium | reverse complement strand
CATGATCCAATTCGGGTTTTTTAATGTTAATTCCCGCAAATGCTTTGATAATCCCCTCATTCGAAAGATTGGAGCAACGTGCATATTCAATCAAAAGAGCCGTTTTAATCGTGTTGAAAGCCTGATCGTCCAATTCGTTGAGCATATGCGTAATATTGCTGTCAAACAAGCTGTCAAGCGACAGATCGTCGTTTTTTCTAATCTTTCCGTCATTAAATCTCACAATCAAATCCTCGGGAAACGCAGAGATATCTCGAATCATCTGATGTGTAGCACGGTTATAATCAAAGAACATTATAAGGCTCAAATACGTATTCCAAGACATCGGTCTTTCGCCTCTTTCAATCGAACCGAAAGTCTGTCTCGAAACACCTATCAGCCTGGACAAATCATCCTGTGAAATACCGACCTTTGCTCTCAAAGCAGGCAATTCATTTGACAAAGCTTCAATAAACTTTTTCTTTTCATCATACGTAAGTATCCACTTTTTACTGTTCTCCATTTTTTACACCACATTTCTTTTTTATTTATTTATCTGTATACCATTTTACAAAAAGTTTGGAATTTTGTCAATAACTTAGTTCTAAATGTTACATTTCTATCACAAAATCGTAGCATTTCTTCAAAATTCGGGTGTCATGTTTCCTCTCCACACAAACGATTTAACCTTTTGTCCGCACTCTGCCCAAACTTTGTATTCTTTGTCCGCTTTTTCGCCCGGATTCAAAAGCAATTTTTTTCGTTGCAGATAAGTCAAAATATTTTCTTCGTCAAAAACCGCATTGTATACATAATATTCGGCAACATCTAGATTCTTGTTTTCAACGCTTACCGTCACGGACATATTGCCAGTTTGCGGCGGAAGAATATCTTTTTCCTCAACAAGAATCATTTCCCATTTTTGATTGTCTCCCGTTAAATAAGTATACTGAATAACAGGAGTCTCATTCTTTTCGGATGAATTCAAAACGTCAATGCAAAGCCCGCTGTGATATGGCACAATTCGGTAGTATCCTCCGTAGTAGTTATCGTTTTTATCGTCAAAATTCAAAAACGAAAACTGCTGCGACAACAATTCCGAATACTTTTTCGTTTTAACAAGCGCCCCGTTTAAATAACTTGCGTTTTCAATACTCATTACATTTTTACTTCCCACATTTTCGAGAGTGTACACTCCGCCTCCCATATCGCATACGCTCCACAACTGATACGGGTCATTATCGTCCACGTCGCATTGCAACACATCACCGTTTTTGTCGGTCAACACTCCGCCGCTGTGCTTTGCCGCAATTTTATATATTCCCTCTTTCATATTTCCATCGGGCAATTTTGCCTTTTCGATATTTTCGTCATATTCTCTTGTATAAAAAAGCGTTCCGAATCCGAAATAGTCAAAACTCGACGCATGACTCCCCGCACCTTGCTCGGGACGGTTTTTCATCGTTATCTTTTCAACACCCGGCAATTCGTAACCCATTCTGTTTACATAATGGTTATAAACCATTTCCCATACAGCTCTCGTCGAACTTCTTCCGGCAATTACGCCATGCTCACTCCACTTTCCCCAACCTGTTCCCGATCTCCAGTTGTATGTTGTAAACGGTACGTCGTTTTCCGTTTCATATTGTGCAACATATTCCGCACCGTACATAAATCGGTTGTTTGCCCAACCGTACAAATCATCTCCCTGATTCCATGCTATTTCACAAACAGTTGCCATAAGTCCGATTCCCAGTTCTGTATGAGGCATATCTCGCCCGGCTTCCTGCCATTGACCTATCGGTACGTTATAGCAACTTTCAATCGCCTCATAGACTTTCGGAACCGCATTATAAATCGAGCCGTTTCCCGCTCCGTATTTGAAATATTCTTCCGCTCTTTCGTAAATATCTCTTCGGTCGCAAAAAACGCCTATCGCCATTGCCGACGCCATATTGCACAAATCCCAGTTAGCCCAGTAGTTCGAAATATTTGCTCCGTTATGATCTCCTCCGAATTCATTCGAATACAAAAACCTTTCATTTAACGGCTTATAAAAAACCTCCAACAGCATTTTCTGCATTCTGTCACGTTCAAATCCGGGATAATCTCTCATAATCTCACTTACGGCAGCCAACTCGTACCCGTACAACCCCGCCGCCAAATATCTGTCGGCATTTCCCGTAACGGTTTTCAGAGTATCCGACCACGCATTCAAAATATCTCTCGCACAGTCGCCGTAAACGGTATCGTTTTCAATTCTCCACCTGATTGCACACAAATACGCTCTCGTAACATCTTTATACAGCAATGCACAATTTGCACCGCTCCCGCCTCTCGAAATCGTCTCCGTCGCTCTCGGCAAAGATGTTTGTGCATATGTGTTTTCTTTCATCAAACTGTATGCCGATGCATACGGTTCCTCCCCGTTTTCGACTTTTTGGGCAATTCTTTCAAGGTCATTTTCCGTGTTCAAAACTCCCGGATGCTCAAACAACTCTTCTCTTCTAACGTATTTATAATCAAAAACGACTTTTCCCTTGTCCGAAACCGCCCTTTTTTCGTTTTTGTCCGATATCAGTACGTACTCTTCTCCCATATACTCAATAACTTCCAAAACGTCTTTCGGTTCATAAAATTCCCCGTACTGTACCGTTTTCACAAAACTTTCCGCTTTCAAAATTTCAGGATTTTCTTCGTATGCCGTTTTATTCTCAACATATCTTTCATATACATCTGTCATTTTCTTTTCGGCTCTGACTATCGAAACATCGTCTATTCCGATTTCATCTGCCCAGCCTATCATTATTCTGATATATTTGTCGTCTTCGCTTTGTCTGAACGCCACGGAATTCTTTTTCCAATTTTCGTCACAACTTACTGCATATTTGTAGTTTTCGCCGTCAAAATCACCTTTTACAACTTTTGTCATATTAAAATTTTCATCGTAAAGTGCGATTTTTGACCACTCCACATTTAATTCATTTTCCGCATATGCAAAAAAACTCAATATAAACATATTGTCGTTTTCAAATTTCGGCAGCGGAATATAAGGATTTATGCTACCCTCGGCAGTACTCGCTCCCATGTTTTTTGCAAACACGCAGCCACTCCCGTCACGTCCCTCTCCTATATAAAAATTGTCTTTAGGTGCATTGCCTCCGCTCGTCCAACCGTGCAACGTATCACATGTATAATCGAATTTCTCCTTATCTATCAGATTTT
>CAZRYW010000147.1:0-3262 GCA_964604405.1 uncultured Oscillospiraceae bacterium | reverse complement strand
CGGCGAGTGGACTTGAACCACCGACCTAACGGGTATGAACCGTTTGCTCTAGCCAACTGAGCTACACCGCCATATTTCTTTCGTGCTCAAACGCAAGGTTTATTATAAAGCATTTTTTGTCGTTTGTCAATACTTTTTTTAAAAAAATTTATTATTTTTTATCATTGCTGTTTTCCCTCAAAAAATACGAACATTTGTTTGCATTTTTCCCGATTATGTGATATGCTGTATATGTTCACAAAAAGGGGGCTGCAACAAATGGAACTTCTCGAAAAACTCGAAATACTCGCCGACAGCGCAAAATACGATGTCTCCTGCTCTTCATCGGGAGCAAAGCGGGCAAATACGGCACTGATAGGCAACTGCTCGCCCGCAGGATGCTGTCACAGCTTTTCTTCCGACGGCAGATGCATTTCGCTTTTAAAAGTGCTTTTCACAAATTACTGTATCAACGACTGCAAATACTGCCATTGCCGCTCTTCCAACGATATTCCCCGTGCGGCTTTCACGCCCGAGGAACTCGCCGAGCTGTTCATCAATTTTTACAAACGAAACTACGTTGAGGGGTTGTTTTTGTCCTCGGGCATAATAAAAAGTCCCGACCACACGGCTGAGCTGCTTTTGGAAACGCTCACTCTCATTCGTCAAAAATACGGTTTTTCGGGTTATGTCCACGTCAAAGCAATCCCCGGCGCCTCACCCGAGCTAATATATCGGCTCGGACTTTTGGCAGACAGAATGAGCGCAAACATCGAGCTTCCGTGCGAAAAAAGCCTAAAGCTTTTGGCACCCGACAAAACGCGTGAAAAAGTGCTTGCCCCGATGAAGCAAATCAAAGACTCCATCGCAGCACGCAAAGAAGAACTCACCCTCTACCGCCACGCACCGTCATTTGTGCCCGCAGGTCAATCCACTCAAATGATAGTCGGCGCAACAGGCGACAGCGATTATCAAATTCTTTCCCTCACCGAAGCTCTTTACAACAAATTCAATCTCAAAAGGGTTTATTTTTCGGCATACATCCCCGTCGGCAACCACCCCGCTCTTCCCGATTCGAGTCCGCCGCTCCTCAGAGAGCACCGACTTTATCAGGCAGACTGGTTGCTCCGTTTTTACGGATTCGAAGCCGACGAAATATTGACCGCCGACAAGCCTTTTTTGGATCCGCTTTTAGACCCCAAATGCAATTGGGCAATGAACAATCTCGCACTTTTCCCCGTCGAAGTCAACCGTGCAAGCTACGAAATGCTTCTTCGAGTTCCGGGCATCGGAGTCAAAAGCGCAAGACGCATCATGATGGCACGAAGAGGTACGTCGCTTGATTTTGAGGCTTTAAAGCGGCTCGGAGTGGTTATGAAGCGTGCAACGTATTTTATCACCTGTAACGGCAAATACTTTCACAGCGCCCTTAAAATGCGTGAAAAGTTCATTTACAACTCGCTTACGAATTCGCTTCCCGAATATATCGGAGAAAACCCCACCCAGCTTTCGCTTTTCACGCTCGACAACCCGCCCTCGGGCGACACACAACTGTTTTTCGGAGAGGAGAGAAAAAAATGTCTGACGGGAGAAATATGATTTTCACTTTCGATTCAAGCTTTGACGGTTTTTTGACGCTTGTTCACTACACCGTGGTAAACAGGGTTCGTCCGTTTGCCATATATACCGACGGCAACGCCCAACTTTGCGTCGGATGCGAAATTTTGCACATTCCGACGGATTCATACCATGCCGACCTCGTTCGCCGCACATTGTGCGACTCTATCGGCTTTGACGGCTTCCACCGTGCGCATTACGCTTTTTTGGCGGGAGTCGAGGACAACTTCATGACCAGCTACACCTACATGCTCTACGCTTTCAAATACGGCAAAAAGCTCTACAACTACCGCTCCGTTCCCGACATTAACCGTGCATACCAACTGGAGCACAAAGTTTCGCACGAAGCCGACCGCATGAAAGGTTTTTTGCGTTTTTCCGTCATGGAAGGCGGTGTACAGTACGCTCCGATGGAACCCGAAAACGACATCATATCCATTCTTATGCCTTACTTTGCCGACAGGCTTAAATCCGTTCCGTTCGTCATTCACGACCGTCTCCGTCACAAAGCGGGCGTATGCAAAAGAGGCACATGGTTCATCTCCGACGCAACATCTCTCACACCGCCGCCCTTGTCGCCCGACGAAAAAATGTACCGTGAGCTTTGGAAAAAGTTTTATGACGCCGTTTCGATACGCGAAAGGAAAAACGAACGTCTTCAAACTCAAATGATGCCGAAAAAATACCGTCATCTTATGACCGAGCACATATAACAAAACCCCGTCGGTTTCCGATGTTAGGAAGCCGACGGGGTTTATCATTGAAAACTTCTATCGAGTTTGTCCGTTTCCCTCTATTATGTATTTGTACGATGTAATTTCTCTCAATCCCATAGGTCCTCTCGCATGGAGCTTTTGCGTGGATATACCCATTTCGGCACCGAAACCGAATTCGCCGCCGTCGGTAAAACGGGTTGAGGCATTGCGATAAACCGCCGCCGAATTTACCTCTCCGAAAAATTTTTCCGCATTGGAATCGTTTTCGGTTATTATCGACTCCGAATGATGGGTCGAATATTTTTCGATATGTTCTATAGCTTCGTCCACGGACTCAACCACCTTCACAGACAATATCAAATCCAAAAATTCCGTTGCGAAATCCTCCTCTGTTGCTTTTTCGCACGGGATTATCTCACAGGTTTTTTCGCATCCGAGTATTCGGCAGTTTTTCTCAGAAAGCGCCTTGTATGCCATGGGCAAAAATTCTTGTGCGATGTTTTTATGTACCAAAAGTGTCTCTGCCGCATTGCACACGCCCGTGCGCTGTGTTTTCGCATTGACGATAATATCGCATGCCATTACAAAGTCGGCACTTTCATCAACAAAAACATGGCAGTTTCCCGTGCCGGTTTCAATGACGGGCACGGTTGCGTTTTCGACAACGCTCTTTATCAGCCCCGCACCGCCCCTCGGGATTAAAACGTCAATATATCCGTTCATTCGCATCATTGTTTTTGCGCTTTCACGGTCCGTATCTTCGCAAAGCATTATCGCATCGGGCGAAACAGCGGTTTTCATAAGTGCTTCTCTCATCGCTTCAACAATCGCTTTGTTCGAATTTATCGCATCGCTTCCGCCTCTCAAAACGCAGCTGCTTCCGGCTTTCAAGCACAAAGCTGCGGCATCGCACGTAACATTCGGCCGTGCCTCGTATATGATTCCTATAA
>CAZRYW010000146.1:0-3325 GCA_964604405.1 uncultured Oscillospiraceae bacterium | reverse complement strand
GTAAGGGTTGCCATGATGAGCGCCAGAGCCTGCCTCTGACCGCCCGAAAGCGCACCTACCTTGAGATTTGTTTCGTCTTCGAGACCGAGACCCAAAAGAGCTATCTGCTCTTTGTAAAAATCTATGCGGGGTTTTTTGACAGCATGTGAGAGTCCGAACGATTTGCCTTTGTTGTCGTCATGAGCCATGTTTTCGGTGATTGTCAAATCGGGGCAAGTTCCCAATGCGGTGTTTTGATAAACTCTGCCGCTTTTTTTGTATCGCTTGTAGTCTATGAGGGTTTTGATTGATTTTCCGTTAATAAGAATATCGCCTTTTTCTATCGGAATATTGCCGCATATGATATTCAAAAGGGTTGTTTTTCCGCTGCCGTTGCTGCCGACGATGGAGACGAATTCGCCGTCGGATACCGTGAGATTGAAGTTTTCGAAAACATTGGACTGACTGATGGTGCCCATATTGTAGATTTTGGAAATATTTGAAAGTTCAAGCATTTAATTTGCCACCTTTCTTTGCATTGCCGATAATAAGTATCGCAAGGAACATAAGTGCCGTTATGAGATTTAACAAGTCGGCGTCAAGACCGAGCAAAATCGCAATTTGGATACAGCCTTTGTAGAGGATGCTTCCGACTGCCGCAGCTGTCGTTGCCTTGACAAAATCGAGTTTTTTGAAAACGGTTGTGCCGATGATTACAGCCGCCAATCCGAACACAACCTGACCTGTGCCCATTGTTGCCGAAAAAGCTCGCACGTCTTGCGCAACAAGGCTTCCCGAGATTGCGACAAGTCCGTTTGCCAGCGAAAGTCCCAATATTTTGACTTTGCCGTTGTCTTTGGCAAGAGTTGTTACAAGGGTCGAATTGTTGCCCGTTGCACGCAAAAGAAGTCCGTTTTTTGTTTTGAAATAAATATCGAGTATTATTTTGACGATGATTACAGCCACAAGAGAAACGATAAGCTTTTTTGTCATGAGCGACATGCCCGAAAAATCGAACATTGTGTACACGGTGTCGATTTCTCTGGGGATGGGGAGGTTTGAACCGCCGATTTTCAAGTTGATTGAAAAAAGTCCGGTCATAGTGATGATGCCCGCAAGCAAATCACGCACGTTGAATTTTACGTGGATTATTCCCGTTGCAAGGCCTGCCGCCATACCGCAGGCAAACGAGATAAATACGCACAAAATCGGATTTACGCCTTTTAAAATAAAATGTGCGGTCACCGCAGCTCCGAGCGGAAAGCTGCCGTCAACGGTGAGATCGGGAAAATCGAGTATTTTGTATGTTATCAAAAGACCGAACGCAATAAAGCTGTATATGAGTCCCTGAGTTAATATGCTGATTAAAATATCTGCTACCATGGTCAACCTCTTAATTCTCCGAAACTTCGACACAAGATTGTGCGAAAGCTTCGTCTATTTGAATATTCAGTTCCGCCAATGCGTCTGAATTGATATATGTTTGATAATCCTGTACGGTTTCGTAAGGAATATCCTCGGCTTTTTCGCCTTTTAAAATCCTTGCGGCGATATGGCCTGTTCGTTTGCCGAGTTCGACATAGTCAATACCCGCCGAAGCGACACAGCCTATTTTGACCTGTTCGATTTCGCTGCCGTATACGGGGATTTTCGCATCGTTTGTTTTTTCGAGAATGGATGCGAGAACTCCGACAACGTTGTTGTCCGTGAGATTGGACATACAGTCAACTTTTTTGGAAATGAGCGTATCTGCCGCCTGTGCAACCTGAGACTGCTGTGTAACCGCAACGGTTTCTATCTTAAAATCGTACTTTGCGGCATACTTTTCGTATTCTTTGATTGCGGAAACGGAATTGGGTTCGCTCGACGTATAGATGATGCCGATTGTTTTTGCATCGGGCTGAAGTTTTCTTATAAGCTCAAGCTGTGCGGCAACGGGAAGTTTGTCGCTTGTGCCTGTGATGTTTCCGGAATTGAGCTTTGCTTCTTCGGGGTCTGTAATCGCCGTGAACACAACGGGAATATCCTTTTCTTCGGCGGCGGCATAGCAGCTTACCGCAGCGGGTGTTGCTATGGCACACATGAGAGCTGAGTTTTTTGCGGAGAAGCTTTGTGCAATCTGAGTTGTTTTGGAATCGTCAAAGCCTGCGTTGCGGTAGTCTATCGCAAAATCCACGCCTTCTGCAAGTCCCGATTCTTTGAGGCCTTCGATAAAGCCTATTCTGCAATTGTCAAGAGAGGCATGTTCGCCGTATTGCAAAACACCTATCTGCGGTACATCGCCGTTTGAAGCATTGCATGCCGTCAAAGACAAAATTGCCATCAATGAGAGAATTGTTGCTAATATTTTTTTCATGTTTGTTTTCTCCTTATTTTATATTTTTATGATTATGCGAAAGTCGCCATCGAAGTGCAAAAATAAACATATCAGTCGCTCCTTTTTTTGTACAAAAAAAGCCTTGCCCCATATCCTGGGACAAGACTTGTTATCCTGCGGTACCACCCAAGTTGACCTAAAGGCCCACTTTCAATACTGTACTACATACAGCCGGACTTTGTAACAGGTTCCGCTCCCGTCGTTACTACTGAGAAAAAATCCTTTCGCTTCGCCCTCGTGAGTCCATTCGTCAAAAGGTTGCTGTTGCGCTTCCACCGTCCGCAACTAGCTATGAGCAACTGATTTTTGATTACTACTCTCATTCATCGGTTTGGTATTAATTTGTTTGAATTATACACCACGTTGCAATATTTGTCAACATATTTTTTGTAAAACGGAAAGGGAATGGGGGGTGTTGGGAGGATTTTTCGGCAAAAAACAGCACACAAATAAGTCCGATGATGTTTTTCTTTGGTTTAGTTTCGTTATTACAGCTTTCGAAATACCCGTTTGCAACATCAATTCCCACTTCGCTTCTCCGCTCGTGCTCATTGTGTTGCGGCACCGCCTACGCCCTCCTTCCCTCGTCCACAGGACGCAGTCGTGATTTATCCCTCTCTTGCCGTAACCGGCGCTCGAGTTCGTTTTGGCTCATCTTTTTAACAGAAAAACAGCACACAAATAAGTCCGGCGATGTTTTTCTTTGGTTTAGCTTCGTCATTACAGCTTTCGAAATACCCGTTTGCAACATCAATTCCCACTTCGCTTCTCCGCTCGTGCTCATTGTGTTGCGGCACCGCCTACGCCCTCCTTTCCTCGTCCGCTGGACGCAGTCGGGCTCGGCACCCGCGCCTTTGCGCGAGAGTTCGTTTTATGCCACGAAAAAAGACACACCATATAGTGTGTCTTTTTCGTGGCGGAGAAAGAGAGATTCGAACTCTTTCCAAAACGCTTATTTATGGGGTTAAT
>CAZRYW010000145.1:0-3461 GCA_964604405.1 uncultured Oscillospiraceae bacterium | reverse complement strand
TCGAAAAATTCGACACGCAACTGCAAATCTTGCAAGGCAATCTTCGCAGTTTGTTGTTTTTTATAAGGAATAAAGTGGTGATTTCTCGTGCAAGAGGCTTAAAGCCTCCTTAAATCACCACTTTCGGCGGGATGGATGCGATCAACCCCGCCGATTTTCTTTGGGAAACTTTCTTTCCCAAACCTTTCGCTGTTGCATTAAAAAACGAGGACGATTGAGATTTTCAATCGTCCTCGTTTTTGGTAGAAAAGATGAAAATCCGTTATAAAAAAGAATTGTCTTGACAGGATGTGGGGCGGGATATTATGATGATTAAGAGGAGAATTTTGAAACACAAGGTGAAAAAATGATTAAAGAAATAGAATTAAAAAACAGAAAAATCAATTACATTCTCCTATACAAAAATGTGAAGAACATTAATTTGAGAGTGGGAAGAGACGGAGCGGTTTGTGTATCGGCAAATGAAAATGTGCCGATTTTTGCAATCGAAAAAGTTATCCGCTCCAATGAAGATGCGATTTTGCGGGCACTTGACAAGTTTTGCGAACAAAAGAATGCCCCAAATACGCCATGTTACTCGGAAGACGAAATCGAGAGCCTGATTTTGGATATTTGCCGAAGGGTATATCCGTATTTTGAAAAAATAGGAGTTTTGTATCCGAAAATAAAGTTTCGGAAGATGGTTTCGATGTGGGGGAGTTGTCGTGATAAACAGGGGATTTTGACGTTTAATACCAATCTCATGTATGCAGACAGAGAATGTATCGAATATGTGGTATTGCATGAATTTACACATTTTTTGGTGCCGAATCATTCGAAAAAATTTTATGAAGAACTTGAAAAAGTTTGCCCGAAACACAAAGAATACAGACAAAGACTGAAAGGAATTGCTTTAAAATGAAAAAATGCAGAATAACCGTTATGAAAACAGCGAGGTATGATGATTTGATAGAAAAATACGAAAATCCCTTGGAACATGCGTGCGATATGAAAGAGGGGCAGGTTTTTATTGCGGACGGATGGAAAATTCCGAACGGTTTTTGCCAAAGTGCGTGGGACAGCATGTCGGCTTTTGTGTTGGCTCTTTCTCACGGAGGAGAAAATTTGTATGACGGATGGATGAAAAATAAAAAAAGTGCGATGATTTCGTGTAACGACGGATTCAGACCCGTGAGCTTTTATATAGAAGCTCTCGACGATGAAAGCGGGGAATGAAAAATGCGAAAAGGCGAAAAAATGTTTTTGCTGTTTTTGATTACATCGGTTATCGGATGGCTGTACGAAGTTTTTTTGGAGGTTTTTGTATACGGATGGGGATTTTCGAACAGAGGGGTTTTGTCGGGACCGTATTGTCCGGTTTACGGAATGGGAGCGATAATTATTTTGATTTTTACGGCAAAATTGATGAAAAGAAAGATTTATATCGGAAAAATGTGTTTGACACCTGTTTTTGTTTTTTGTGCTGTGGTTGTTACGGCTACCGTGACGGAGCTTGCGGCAAGTTACATAATGGAATGGACCGTGGGCGAATGGATGTGGGATTATACGAGATTCGCCTTGGATTTTGAGGGAAGAATCGCATTGAATCCGAGTTTGCGTTTCGGCATAGGAGGAATGGCTTTTTTGTATGTGATTTATCCGACGGCGATGAAACTGTTCGACAAAATACCCGAGAAAATTTTGGATATAATTACGGCTTTTTCGGCAATCATATTTGTGACGGATTTGATTTGCTATTTGGTGAAAACCGTTGCCCAAAGCGGCACAGCTTGACAATTATTCGAGTGTTTGGTAGAATTGTAGCGTGAAAGAAAGGTGTAATTTTTTATGAAAAAGATTTTGAAAAAAATTGCGGCGGCGAGTGCTGTTGTCGCACTTTGTTTGGCGAGCACGGCTTGTAACAACAATGTGATGAACGAAACGAGCGAGCCTGTCGCAAAACAAGAAAACAATGCGGTACAAATACTCGGAGAAGTATCGGGAAAGACGTATCGCAACGATTGTGCGGGATTTTATATTACGCTTGATGACGAATGGGAGTATTTTGACGAAGAGAGAATTGCCGAAATCAGCGGCGTTACGTTGGAAGAACTCGGAGATGAATGGAAAAAAGCGGTCGAAGAAAACGGTACGCTGTATGCCATGTTTGCACAAAATCCGCTCAATGCCGACAGCGTAAATGTGACGGTGGAAAAAAACGATGCGAGCTTTTCGCTCAAAGAACGCATTGATATACAAGTGCAACAGCTGCCGTCGGTATACGAAGAGATGGGTGCAACCGATATTGAAATAAACAGTACGGAAGACGAAATTGACGGAAAATTGTTTACAACGTGCAATACGAAATGCAATATATACGGAATAGACATGTATCAAAAATGCATTATTTTCGAAAGCGATGAATATGTTTTCACAATGACGATAACATCGCTTGAAAAAGACGGAATTGAGAAAATCATAGGCGGAATAAAGCTGGTTTAACAGTCGGATGTACAAAGGATGATGAAATATGGCAACGAGAAGAAGACGCAAAAAGAGAAAAAGAATACCGAAAACCGGGATTGGTTTTGTGATTGTGATTTTGTGCATTGCTTTAATCACGGCAGGAGCTGTTTGTCTTGTTAAAATGGGTGATTTGGCAAATGAAGAATACGAAACGGAAACGGCGGATGAAAAACTCTCAAAGGATGAACAAGCAGATGAGATAATTCTGGCGGATTACACGGGACGAAATTCGGATGAGGCTGTGGCGGAGCTCGAACGAAAGGGCTTTGTGGTGAGCATAAGCGAAGAAGAAAATGCGGAAGTCGAAGAAGGATTGGTTATCAGGCAACTGCCGTCTGTCGGGAAAAAACTTGTTGTCGGCGAAAGAGTGAGACTTTTTGTATCGTCGGGAACACCGAAATTTGAAATGGATGATTATGTCGGCATAAAGGCAAATGATGCAAAAGGCGAACTTGCGGCTCTCGGAGCAAATGTTGAAATTGTACAAGAATATACAGACGCAGCAAATGCGGGTGATGTTTTTTATCAGGAACCCTCTGCGGGAGAAATGATAAGAAAAGGTGACGATGTTGTGCTTTATGTGAGCTTGGGTGCGGCAATGGTAAAGGTGCCGAAAATTACGGATATGACGCTGTCGCAAGCCGAGGATAAGCTCATGGCAAACGGATTGCACATAGGCGATATAACAGAGGTTAAATCCGAGAAAGCGGTCGAAACCGTGTTGGAACAGAGCATTGCACCGGGAACGGAAGTTGAAATGGATACCGTTATTGATGTGACGGTGAGCGGTAATTAAATATTTTAAAACCGCAAATTTTGCCTTGGCAAGATTTGCGGTTGCTTGTCGATAAACATATTTTTAATGTAACAGCGAAAGGTTTGGGAAAGAAGATTCCCAAAAAAAATCGGCTAGGCAATCGCATTGCCTAGCCGAAAGTGGCGATTTAAGGAGGCTT
>CAZRYW010000144.1:0-3544 GCA_964604405.1 uncultured Oscillospiraceae bacterium | reverse complement strand
ACTCTCGACGATGCATTCATCATTCTCGACGAAGCGCAAAACACGACTCCCGAGCAGATGAAAATGTTCTTAACACGTATCGGTTTCGGCTCAAAATGCGTCATCACGGGCGACGTCACTCAGATTGACTTGCCCGACGGCAAACGCAGCGGTTTGAAAGAAGCCGTCAAAATCCTCCGAGGCATCGAAGGATTGGAAATTTGTCATCTTTCATCTTCCGATATCGTTCGTCACCCCCTCGTTCAAAAAATCATTGCCGCTTACGAAAAATACGAAACAAAAAAGAACACCAGATAAGGAGGCTTTCGGATGAAAATTCCATTGCGTCAAAAAATCATCTGTCTTTTTCTCATACTGCTTACGGCGGCGGGGCTTGTCACAACGGTTATCGCCCTCAACATTCCCATGCAGTACGAATTCAAAGTCGGTGATTTTTCGCCCGAAACCATTTACGCTTCAAGACAGATTACCGATACCGTCACAACCGAGGAGCGGCGCAATGCCGCAGCCGACATGGTGAGCGAGCAATACAAAATCGACTTTAACGCCACGGAAAAGGCGACAAAAAAATTCATGGCGGATATCTCCGCGCTCTCGTCGGCACGTGACGAATCCGCTCTCGCCGACTCCGAGGATTCGGATTTTTCTCCCGTCAACTCCACAACACTTTCTTCCGATATTTTCGACAAAGCTCTCCTTCTCTCGGATTCGAATTTTGCTATTATAAAATCTCATATTCCGGAGCTTTTCGATTCCGTGATGACTCAAGGCATTACAGATATCGATTCGGGTCTTTTGCGTTTTGTCGAGTATCTTGACGACGAAAACATCACAAACGATGCCGTCAGAGAAGTTGCCTCAGCTCTTTTTTCATCTTCGGCGGTTGTCAACAAAACACCCGATCCCGAAAAAACCGCAGCAATGCGTAACGCCGAGTCAAGCAGCGTCGAAACGGTTGTCTATCAAAAAAATCAAGTAATCATCGAAAAAGGCGACCGTATAACTCCCGCCCATTTCAGGATGCTTTCCGAACTCGGTTACGTCAAGGGCGAAAGCTACATCGACCTTGTTCAAACAATCAGCGGTATCTTGCTTGTTCTTTTTGTCTATGCCGCAGTTATAGCATATTACATTTTCATCGGCAGGCATCACATAACCACCACACATTCAACGGCAGCTGCAATATGTTCGCTTCTTATCATTTTGGGCATTGTCATGGTGTTTTTATCGGCAAAGTCCGACTACAACATCATTTTGCTCTTGCCCATATCCATGATTTGCGCACTTATCGCAATGCTTCTCGATGCAAACCTTGCATCATGCGTCAATTTGCTGATATCCGTTTTGATAGGTCTCAGGCTTAACGACTTTTCCGCATCGCTTGCGCTTATTATTTCGGGAACTGCCGCTTCGTATATTTTCTCCCGTGTCAGACGACGTTCGCACCTGCTTTCCGCAACACTTGTAAGCGCTCTGATTTATTCTTTCATGTACACGGTCGTTTTGACCGATACATCCGAAGGTCTCTCGGGCTTTTTCTCAACGGTCGGCTATTCTTTCCTCGGCGGATTTTTTGGCGGTATATTCACGATAGGCACGATTCCCTTTATGGAATCCATTTTTGACGTCATCACTCCGATGAAACTCGGCGAACTGAGCAATCCCGAGCACAAGCTCTTAAAAAAGCTGCTTTTAAAAGCTCCGGGCAGTTATCATCATTCGCTTACCGTTGCAAACATGGCGGATGCGGCGGCTGAAGCCATCGGTGCAAACGCTCTTTTGGCACGTGTCGGTGCATATTATCACGATATCGGCAAAATGGAAAATCCTTTCTATTTCAAAGAAAATCAGTTCGGTGTCGAAAACCCTCACGACTCCCTCTCTCCCGAGGAAAGTGCGAAAATTATCATTCGCCACGTCTCCGACGGAGCACATCTTGCATCCGTTTATCATCTTCCGACAGCTGTTCGCAACATAATACTGCAACATCACGGCACTACCACAACATCGTTCTTTCTTCACAAAGCCCGTGAAAACGATTCCGACGTAGATCCGTCGATTTTTACCTACGACGGTCCCAAGCCCGAAAGTCGCGAAGCGACCGTGATAATGCTTGCCGACGCCTGCGAAGCCGCCGTGAGAGCAATGCGTGAAAAAGGTTCTGCGGACGTTGCCGAAATAGTTGACAACATAGTTTCTTCAAGAGTATCCGAAGGTCAGCTTTCATCAAGCCGGCTCACTTTTGCCGACTTGGATCTTGTCAAAGCGGCATTCGTAAAAACTCTCGAACAGTATTTCCACAAGCGCATAATATATCCTCAAAACAAGAATTAACAAAAGAGGTAACAAAATGGTTGAATTTATTTTTGAAAACGAACAAAACAAACTCCCCTTTACCGAAGAGCTTGAAGACGTCATCAAAAAAGCGGTCGAAACAACTCTCGATGTTTTGGAATGGGGCGACGTTCTCTGCCAGGTCAGCGTCACGATAACGGATAACGAAAAAATACGTGAGATAAACTCGATTTATCGCAAAATCGACCGTGAAACCGACGTATTGAGTTTCCCCATTATCGAATTTTCGCCCGACGGCGAAGCTCTCGTTACCGAGGGCGATTACGCAGGCGACACGCTCTTGCTCGGCGACATTATGCTCTCGCTCGAAAAAGCCAAAGAGCAAAGCGAAGAATACGGTCATTCTCTCATCAGAGAAGTCGGATTTTTGACTCTTCATTCCGCATTGCATTTGATGGGATTTGACCACATGGAAGAGTCAGACGCCGTTATAATGCGTAAATTCGAAAAAGAAATTGCTGAAAAAATGGATTTAAAACGATAAGGAGTACGCCATGGATAAAAATACGCTTTCTCGTGATTTTTTGGTAAAAGCTCTTAATTTGTCTAACTATCTCCGCAATGAAAAAAAAGACGTTTTCCTCTCGGACAAGCTCTTTGCATCTGCGGCATCTCTCGGTGAATATTGCTATATTCTCGAACATTCTTCATTGAGTAAAAACGAAATTACCGCTTTTCGAAAAGAAGCCGCCCTTTATTGGGACAAAACCGTCTTTTATCTCGAAAGTGTCTATATCTCGGGTTTAATCAGCGAAGCCCAAAAAGAAAGTATGCTCCAAACTCTCACATTTTTGAAAAAAGAAACCAACTTTTAACAAAGGAAGGAATAATACAATGAACAACTTTAAATCAGGTTTTGTCACAATCGTCGGCAGACCCAACGTCGGCAAATCAACTCTTTTGAATTCTTTGACCGGAGAAAAAATCGCCATCGTTTCCAACAAGCCGCAGACGACACGCTCCAAGGTTCTCACCATTTTGACCGATGACTCTTCGCAGATTGTTTTTGTCGATACCCCCGGTGTTCATGCCCCCCGTACAAAGCTCGGCGAATACATGAACAAAGTCGTAACCGACAGCGTCGATGCCGTTGATGCCGTGCTTTTCGTAACGGAAGCAGGTCAAAATCTCCAAAACAGCGAAAAAGAAATGCTCTCGAATCTTTTTGCAAAAAATCTTCCCGTCATTC
>CAZRYW010000143.1:0-3658 GCA_964604405.1 uncultured Oscillospiraceae bacterium | reverse complement strand
AATATAATAATAAATTATTTGCTTATTCCTATGCGGATATATTATACAACAAACCTACCCACATTTCCAGTACTTTTTCAAAAAATTTTAACTTTTTTTAAAACAAAAGAAAAGCAACCGAAAAGATTGCTTTTCTTTTTGCGTTTTACACCGCACAATATGCCTTTTTACAGCTGTCGTTCTATGCTTTCCGCCAATTCACCGACAGTTTCCGCATCGTCGTCGATTTCAACTTCAACTCCGCCGAGAGCCTCTTCGAGTGCCATCACAATGTCCAAAAGGTCAATATAATCAATGCCTAAATCTTCAAAGGTTGTCTCGGGAGTTATTTCGGATTCATCAACGCTGATATTTTCTGCAATGATAGCAGCCAATGTATCAAAAACCATATCCAAACCTCCATAAAGCATTTTCTAATAATAAAATTGCGTCCACTATTGTATATGCTTTGGTGTGCTCTGTCAATACTTTTTCACAAAGAATGTTCCGAGAATCACGTTTTCTTTTCCCAAAGCATGTATTCTCACATCAAAATCGCTCTCCGAAAGTTCGATAAAACCGCCTTTTTTAACCTCGGTCTTCTTCAAAACGTCTCCGTCATAAAAACTCACCAAAAACTTTTTCGCACCCGTAAATACAAGTTTTCCGTTTTCAATCTTCACCTCGGGTGTTTTCGGTGCGTAAATCAAACGAATTTCTCCGACGTTCGTGTATCCGCCCTGCGGAGTTTCGTATTTTATGTATCTGTAATTTACGTATTCGTCAAGATTTACCGATGCAAATTCGCCCCTGATGTAATCTTCTTCCGTAAACGTGTGAATAATTTTATACTCTCCGTCTTTTTCGTCACATCCCGAAATTGTCGCACCCCAGCCTCTGTATTCGAATCCCGGACGCGAACAAATTTCAATCTTGTTAAAAGGCAAATGCTCTTGACCCAAATCAACGGCCGTAAATCCCGTTCTGTCCGCATCGCGGTCCGCATGGAAAAACGTTTCCTTGTCTCCGTCCCATGCCTTGTCAAACGTCACGTTTTCATCTCCGTCCCACGGTTTTGTTCCGAAAGGCGTGCCCGAAACCGCTATTTCACCGACAAAATATTCCTGTTCGACTTCGCTTTCGGGAGTTGCAATCTCCAAGTAGAAAAGCTGGTTTGCCGTAGCGTAATAATCCTTGTAAACTCCGACCTGACTTCCGTTTTCTGTTGCGTGGTTATAAACGTCAACGCTGTCGCCCGTAGCCTTATTAATGATTCTCAAAAGTCCCTTGTCTTTTTCGATTGTCCAGAGTGCGTTATCATTCAAAACACTCGTCGTCAAAAAGCGTTCAGTCGAAAGATATTTTCCCGTTTTTTCGTTTTTAAACGCATAATAATCTCCGTTTTTCTCCAAAACCCAAATTTGGCTTGCGTCATTTGTTCTGTCGGCGATTACAACGTCTCCTCCGCTCACTCTCAACGCTCTTTCGCTTCCCGAACCGATAATTCTCACACGGCTCATGTCGCCTACAACGCTGACTTCTTTTTTCGCCTTGTATCCGTCATATTCCGCTTCGATTCGGATTATGCCCGCTTCTTTGCAAACTACTTTTTGCGGAACGGATTCGACAACAATCTCATTTCCTTTTTCATCCGTCACTTCAAACTCCAACACATCGCCCGAAAACGCCGTTTTCGTGTTGTTCTTTTCCGCAAGCTTAATGCTTTTTTCGCCGACTTCGGCATTCATCACAACCGTTGTAACGCTGTAAGGGGCAACTTCAATCCCGTTCGCTTTTTCATAAACGCCTTTCAGCTCACAATCTCTCGTCTTTGTTGTTTCATAGACCTCTATGTTGCCCGTAAGTGTCGCAAAATTCTCCGTATTAAAATCATACGTCTTTTTTGCGCTGTCCGTATTTGTCACAACGAAAACAATTTTTCCGTCCTTTTCGTTTACAGCCGCCACTATGTTCGAAAAATCCGTTTTCACAAGAGTATCTCCGGGACGAATAAACTTCGTAAACTGCTTATAAGCATAATATTTTTTTGTCTTATTTACTTCGCCTGTATTTTGATCTACCGACAAAACGTTCCAATAACCCGAGTCTTTGTGTTCGCCGTCATATGCCATTGCGGCAGCCTGCCACATCACCCATGCATTCGGTTCCAAGCCTCGCAAGTCTTCGTTGATTTTATTTGCAAACCAAAGCGCAGGTCCCATGTTTCCGCTCTTTTCGCCGCCTATTGAGCCGTCGCCGTCAACCTCCGTCATGTACAGCTTTTTGCCCGCTTCCGAAACGGCATTTTTTGTATAATTGTAATCTCCCACGCTGTAAGAGTGCGTGTTTACTCTGCCGAGAGCGTCTATCGCTTCTTTTGTATAAACTTTTTTGATGTTTTCGCCTGTTCTCCAAACGTTTGTTTCGTCTGCCGCACTCACCATAACGTCTTCGAGCCCTCTTTTATCAAGAGCCTCTCTGACCAGAAGAATCAGTCTCGAATGGTCTTCGACGTCAAAGTGACATCCTTCCTGCCATCCCTCATAACCCCAATAATTCGTATCGGATTCGTTAAAAGGTTCGAGTGTGTCAAATTTTATTTTGTATTCATTTTGTATTCTCAAAACCGCTTCCGCCAAATATTCTGCGAATTCTTCGAATTTGTCATCAGGCAAATTGTTTTCTCCCGAGTTGTGATTACCCGACGAGCATCCGCTTTCCGTCATATAGTACGGAGGAGAGTTCGAAAAAGCCTCCAAAATATCCGCACCGTATTTTACGCACAACTCAAGTGCCGTCAACTGTCCTTTGTCGTTTTCCAAACTCCAGTTGCCGTCTTTGTCGCAAAGTCCGGGCATGTTTCGTCCGTCAAACTCTCTTTGGTGATTATGCGTCGGATCGTCACCGCCGCCGATATTGTATCTGGCAATATTCAGCCCCAGTCCCGTTTTCTCGTCATAAAGTGCCTTTACGACTTCTTCGAGTTGCTCACTTGTCAAATTCTCTCCCAAATGGTGTCCCCACCAACAAATTGATGTTCCCCATCCGTCAAACGTGCCGAAAGGACTTTTTTGACTCAAATCCAAGCTCACATCATAAATTTTACAATCTTTTGCGAAAGTAATATTTGCGCTTGACAAAAGCATCAAAGCACAAAGAAAAATCGCCAAAACCTTTTTCATAAAAACCCTGCCTCTCTTTTTTGTTTATCTCAATCATAACATATGTTTTCACCCTTTTCAACATTAAAAAGCGGTCAGCTTCTCCGTTTCCCGCTTGTTCGATTATTTTTTGATTTTTCGGTTGACAAATCCCACTCCGATTTATATAATAAATTCGTTATGCATAAAAATCAGAAAAGGATAGTGTTATATTATGAAAAACAAATACGTGTCGTTTTTGACCGACAGCATCATGTCGGGCATTCTCCTTTGCATCGGATGTGCGGTTTATCTTTCCGCTCCCAATGCTCTTGCAGGCTCGTTCATGTTCAGCCTCGGTCTTTTCGCAATCATCACTTTCAAGCTCGGTCTTTACACGGGTAAAGCCGGCTACATGGCAATGCGTCCCGCTTCGTATATCATCGAAGTTGCGTTTACGCTTGTCGGCAACGCTTTGGGCACTTGCATCGGAGGTTTTCTCATCAATTTGACAAAGCTCGGCGACAAGATTTCCTCTT
>CAZRYW010000142.1:0-3682 GCA_964604405.1 uncultured Oscillospiraceae bacterium | reverse complement strand
AAGGGATTTGACCCCAGAAAGCTTCTTGCACCCGGTTTTGAAGGCATCAAGGCTATCGTAAAAGAAAAGATGGAGCTTTTCGGTTCCGTAAACAAGGCTTGAGCTTTATAACATTGTATTTAGAAACGGACAGGCATATGCCTGTCCGTTTTCAAGTTGAAAGGATTATTGATTTTGTCGGGAAAGCGGTATATAATAACCCTAAGAGGTGTTTTTATGAGTATGAACGATACGCCGAAGGGCGAAAGATGGCATATAGGAATTTTCGGGAAGAGAAATGCCGGAAAATCCAGTATTATAAATGCGCTTACAAATCAGAATACGGCTATTGTAAGTGATTTTGAGGGAACAACAACAGACCCTGTTTACAAAGCGATGGAGCTTTTACCGATAGGCGCTGTGATGATTATAGATACTCCCGGGATAGACGACGAGGGAGAAATCGGTACAATGCGTGTCAAAGCCGCTATGAAAGTGCTCGATAAATGCGATACGGTAATCGTGGTAGCGGATGCAAGGAGCGGTTTGACGGAATGCGAAGAGGAACTGTTGCAAAAAATAAAGGAAAAAAATATTCCGTATACGGTTGTTTTCAATAAATGCGACATTTCCGAAAGACGGGATTGTGACGGGATATACTGTTCGGCGAAAGAAAGTTTCAATATAGATGCAATCAAAGAAGATATCGCAAAAATTGCCGCCGAACACAAAAAAGAAAGACGGCTTGTCGGAGATTTGGTGAAATCGGGAGAATGTGTCCTGCTTGTAATACCGATAGATTCAGCCGCACCGAAAGGCAGATTGATATTGCCTCAGCAACAAACGATAAGAGACCTTTTGGATTCGGATGCGATGGTTGTTACCGTGAAAGAAAACAGAGTGAAAGAAGCCGTGGAGAAATTTGAGCCGTCTCTTGTTATATGCGATTCGCAGATTTTCGGAAAAATAAAAGACGATGTACCTACATCTGTTCCTTTGACAAGTTTTTCGATACTCTTTGCACGATATAAAGGTGATTTGCAGATAAATCTGAAAGGCATAGAACGGTTGGATAACTTAGAGGACGGTGACTCGGTTCTTATAAGCGAGGGGTGCACTCATCACAGACAATGCGGTGATATAGGAACGGTGAAAATGCCGTATTGGATAAAGAAACATACGGGAAAAAATATAAAATTCGAATTTACTCAAGGCGGAGATTTTCCCGAAAAACTCGAAGGATATGCATTAGTGGTACATTGCGGAGGGTGCATGCTTAACGAAAAAGAAATGAAGCATCGCATGCAAATAAGCTATGAATGCGATGTACCGATTGTAAATTACGGCATGGCGATTGCTCATATGAACGGTATTTTGAACCGAAGCTTGGAACCTGTTTTGAAATAACGGAATATTTGAAAACAAACGGCATATACATTACTCCGAAAGGGGATAGTGAAGTGAAGCGTATTATAGCTGTTTTGTGTATATTGGCAATGGGCGCAACAATGTTGTGCGGATGCATTAACACGGGCAACAATGAAACCGAGCTCGAAACTGTTGTCGCAAACTGAACTGAAAATTGAAAAAATGTCGGCAGTCTGTGACTGTCGGCATTTTTTGTGAGAAGAGAGACGAAGAAACATAGTTGCGTAAAGAATGAAAATGTGCTAAAATAATGTTAACAAAAAAGTCGTAATCGGTTTAATTATATTTTACAAAAATCAGGTATAATTGTCGGAAAGTAGATATGAGTATAAAACGGGATATTAGAGGTGGATGTATGAATGTGAGAGAAGAATTGAAGAGCTTGAAACCGAAAAATTTTGTGCTGCTCCTTATTGCGGGGTTCATAAATGCTTTCGGTGTTACGGTGTTTTTGGCACCTGTGAATTTGTATGACAGCGGAATTTCGGGTACGTCGATGCTTTTGGGACAGGTTACGCCGGAATACTTGACTTTGTCAATATTTTTGATTGTTTTGAACGTTCCGCTGTTTTTGTTCGGATTGAAAAAACAGGGGGTTGCTTTTACGGTATATTCGGTATTTGCCGTTATTGTATATTCTATGGGGGCATGGCTGATAACGGATGTTTTGCCGATTGATGTGAGCATGGCATCGCCGCTTGCGGAAAACGATTTGCTTTTGTGTGCTCTTTTCGGCGGAATGATTTCGGGTATAGGCAGCGGTATGACGATACGTTACGGCGGCGCAATCGACGGCATAGAGGTTATGGCGGTTATATTTGCGAAAAAACTCGGAGTTACGGTAGGTACGTTTGTTATGATGTACAACGTTGTTTTGTACGTTATAGCGGGTGCAATCGGGGAAAGCTGGATATTGCCGCTTTATTCGATCGTTGCGTATATGGCGGCACTTAAAACGGTGGACTTTATTGCCGAGGGCTTGGACCGCTCGAAGTCGGTAATGATAATAACCGACAAACCCGAAGAAATATGCCGAAAGTTGACGCAAACGTTTGAAACGGGAGCAACAAAGCTCAGCGCAAGAGGCGGTTATTCCGATATGGAAAAAACGGTGATTTATTTTGTGGTGAATCGTTTTCAGATTACAAAGATGCGAAATATAGTTCACGAAATAGACGAAAAGGCATATATGACAATCAGCGAAGTTGCCGATGTGTTCAAGAGCGGAAATTGAATGCTATGAAAATATTCAAAAAAAGTGCACGTTGTTGCACTTTTTTTGTTGCTTTTGTATACAAAAAATGATAGAATATTATAAATTAAAACTCAGGAGGTAAGATGATGAAGAAAGCTTTATCAATTCTTGTGGCAGTCGTAATGCTCATAGGCGTTATGCCTTGCGTTTCGTTTGCGCAAGAAGACAGTAATGTGGCAAAGTATTTTCCTCTTTACGGGGAATACGGTTTTAAAGACGTTCTGCATCAGGGTGAGGAATTGGTTCCTCCCGGTGACGGTAACGCAATTGTGGGTGATGATTGTTTGTCTCTTCACCGCAACAATTCGGCGGGCAATCCCGACAATACGGGACATTTGGTATCCGCAGTACCCGGTGAAAAAATAAACGGGGATAAAATCAGCTTTTCTTTTAATGCGAAAGTTGATCTCAATCAGTCCAGAGAAGTATCGGATGACGAAATGAAAGTGAGAACAATCTTCCTTTACGGCTCGAACGATTATTCGAAAAATTCGATTACGCTTCGCTATTATTATGCGGAGAATACATCTGCCGTTGTATTGGTACAGAACGGTCAGGATGCCGTGGTTGCGACGTTTAAACGTCCTTTGGCAGATATGTGGCACAACTATGCGATTGCACTTGACGGTGCATCGGGCGGTAAATTGACGGTTTATGTTGACGGAGAAAAAGTTGCAAGCGTTGATTCAAAGGGAATCGGTGCGGGCAAAATAGGTTCGGACACTTTGAGATTGAACCGTGCGACAAGCTCCAACACAATCAATGTTGACTCATATTACCGTGACCTCAGATTTATAAAGGGTGTTATATCGGAGTCTCAGGTGAAGAAGTATGCCGATGAAATAAAGGACTTTGTATGGAGCGACCTTGTAAATCAGACATATGTTACTGACAAGATGGTAATAAGAAACGATATTGAACTGCCCATCGGCAACGGTGTGAAATGGCAGTCGAGCGATGAGAATGCGATAAACCCCAACACGGGCAAGGTGACAAGACCCAATTACGGTGAGAAAGAGA
>CAZRYW010000141.1:0-3710 GCA_964604405.1 uncultured Oscillospiraceae bacterium | reverse complement strand
CAAAAATATGGTAGACACTGTTTTTTTAGTGTCTACCATATTTATATCACTTCAACATCGTTTTTTCTTCGGTGCTTTTTTCATTATTCTTTTTTTATCAAGAGTTTACACATACTTTCTCATGTGACCGATTGCGCTTTTTTCGAGTCTCGACACCTGCGCCTGACTTATTCCTATTTCTTCAGCCACCTCCGTTTGCGTTCTTCCCGCAAAAAACCTCAAGTCAAGTATCTGTTTTTCTTTTTCGTTCAAATGCTCCATCGCCTCTTTCAACACGATGTGTTCTATCCAGCTTTCATCGTTTTTGTCATCCGAAATCTGATCCATTATAAAAACCGTATCGCCGCCGTCATGATATACAGGTTCAAACAAACTTACAGGTTCGCTTATCGCATCAAGCGCAAAAACAATTTCTTCTTTCGGTTTTTCCATTTCTTTTGCAATCTGTTCGAGCGTAGGTTCTTTCCCGTTCAAATTTGTCAAGCTTTCTTTTATTTGCAACGCTCTGTATGCCGTATCTCTCACACTCCTCGACACCCTTATCGAGTTGTAATCTCTCAAATATCGTCTTACTTCTCCGATAATCATCGGCACGGCATACGTCGAAAACTGTACTCCCTGACCTCTGTCAAAATTGTCAAGCGCTTTTATCAATCCGACGCATCCCACCTGGAAAAGGTCGTCGGGATTTTCACCCCTCGACGAAAACCGTCCCACAATACTCAGTACCAGCCTCAAATTTCCGTTAATAAATTTTTCTCTTGCGTTCATATCCCCCTGCTCTATTTTTT
Source organism: uncultured Oscillospiraceae bacterium (assembly GCA_964604405.1). Taxonomy (GTDB): domain Bacteria; phylum Bacillota; class Clostridia; order UMGS1883; family UMGS1883; genus RGIG1927. The sequence goes on along the minus strand of CAZRYW010000141.1, from coordinate 2,919 downwards.
CAAACAATTCTTCTTTCTCTTCTCGTGTCAAAATCGGTAATTTAGACGTGTTTACTCCGCACAACTGAACTTTATTCATCAAAAAATCCTCCTGAGGAAAGATATAATAAAATCTTTCCCTAAGAGGATTTTTTTATGCTACTTGTTGCCTTTTATATTTTTCCAATAATTTTCGGTCGCCTGTTCCATTTTATTGTCGCCGTATGTATAATATTTTCTGTTTTTTATCTTATCGGGCAAATACTCTTGTTTCACATAATGATTCGGATACGAATGCGGATATTTATATCCCTGTCCGTGCCCGAGTTTTTCCGCCCCTTTGTAGTGACTGTCTTTCAAATGATACGGCACTTCTCCCGTATCACCCGATGTGATATCATCCATCGCAGCGTCAATCGCACAGATTGCGCTGTTTGACTTCGGCGAGGTCGCAAGCATTATCACAGCCTCAGCCAAGGGAATTCTCGCTTCCGGAAGTCCCAGCTGCAACGCCGCGTCAACACACGCTTTCGTAACAACTATCGCATTCGGATATGCCAACCCGATATCTTCGCTCGCCATCACTAAAATACGTCTGCAAATACTCTGCAAATCTCCCGCCGTAAGAAGTCTTGCCAAATAATGCAATGCCGCATCCGGATCGCTTCCTCGCACGGATTTTTGAAAAGCCGACAAAACATCATAATGGTCATCGCCGTCACGATCATGCCTAAAACTCTTCTTACTAGTCGTCTCTTCTATAATTTGAAGAGTAATCACTCTTTTTCCCGTCTCATCCGCCTTTGCGCTCAATGCCGCAACCTCCAGCGTATTAAGCGCTTTTCGCACATCGCCCGAGCATGTGTTTGATATATGCTCTTTTGCCATATCGTCTATAACGATATCATCTCCGAGATATTTTACCCCTCTCGACAAAGCTTCGCAAATATCTTTCGAGTTCACACTCTCGAATTCAAAAACAGTACAGCGTGACAAAATGGCATTGTAAACATAAAAATACGGATTTTCCGTAGTCGAAGCAATCAGCGTAACACGACCGTTTTCGATACATTCCAAAAGGCTTTGTTGCTGTTTTTTATTAAAATTCTGTATCTCGTCCAAATACAAAATCACGCCGTCCGTACCGAAAAGCATCCCCGACTCTTCAATCACCTGTTTTACGTCCGCAACGGAAGCGTTTGTCGCATTAAGCTTGTAAAGTCTTTTGTTTGCTCTTTTTGCGGCAATATTGGCAACCGTCGTTTTTCCGACGCCGCTCGGGCCGTAAAAAATCATATTCGGAATATTCCCCGACTCCAAAATGTTGTACAATACTCTTCCCTCATCCAAAAGATGATGCTGTCCCACAACCATATCCAAACTGTCGGGTCTTATTCTGTCCGCCAAAGGACTTGCCATAGTCTCACCTCAAACAAAAAGGGCTGTAAAATCCGACTCATTTACAGCCCCCGTTTTTTGATTAATACAACGGATACTTGTCGCACAGAGCCTTAACTCTTGCTCTTATCTCGTCCTGTTTTGTGTCAAATTCTTTAATCGTAAGATACATAAGATCTGCGATTTCTTTCATGTCTTCCTCTTTAAAACCGCGTGTTGTAACAGCGGGAGTACCTACTCGTATACCGCTTGTCACACCGGGCTTTTCGGGATCGAACGGGATTGCGTTTTTGTTCGCCGTAATTCCCACTTCGTCAAGGCGATGTTCGTATTCTTTACCCGTCACGCCGAAAGGACGAAGATCCACCAAAATAAGATGGTTGTCCGTTCCGCCCGATACAAGGTCAAATCCCTTTTCCGAAAGAGCTTTACTGAGTGCTTTCGCATTTTTCGCAATCTGATTCTGATACTCCTTGAATTCGTCACTCAACGCTTCCTTAAAGCAAACAGCCTTGGCGGCAATCACATGCATCAAAGGGCCTCCCTGAATACCGGGGAAAACGGCTTTGTTGATAGCTTTCGCATACTCCTCTTTGCAAAGAATCAAGCCGCCTCTGGGGCCTCTCAACGTCTTGTGCGTTGTCGTTGTCACAAAATCCGCATACGGTACGGGCGAAGGATGAACACCTGCCGCAACCAATCCGGCAATGTGCGCCATATCAACCATAAAATACGCTCCGACTTCTTTTGCGATTTCCGAAAACTTTTCAAAGTCGATCACTCTCGAATATGCACTTGCGCCCGCCAATATAAGCTTGGGCTTACATTCATGAGCCAATGCTCTGACCTTGTCGTAATCTATCAACTGGTCATCTTCGTTTACTCCGTAAGACACAATATTAAAATATTTACCGCTCATATTAACAGGGCTTCCGTGCGAAAGATGACCGCCGTGAGCCAAACTCATCGAAAGCACGGTATCTCCGGGATTAAGCATCGCAAAGAAAACCGCCATATTGGCCTGTGCACCGCTGTGAGGCTGAACATTTGCATGTTCGGCACCGAAAAGAGCTTTTGCTCTCTCGATTGCAAGAGTTTCCACCTCATCGACATATTCACATCCGCCGTAATATCTTTTTCCGGGATATCCTTCCGCATATTTATTCGTAAGCGGACTGCCCATAGCTTCCATAACGGCTTCGGAAACAAAATTCTCCGACGCAATCAATTCAATCTTGTTTTTTTGACGATTGATTTCACGATTCATCGCTTCATACAATTCAATATCGGCACTTTTAACCTTGTTAAATTCCATGGTAATTCACCTCTTCAAAAATATGCTTTTATTATATATTTTTCTACTTTAAAATGCAAGCCTTTTATGATAAAATGCAATTGAGGATGTGATAATTTTGAAAAAGAAAGATCGTGCAACCGCATTTTGTTCCGTTTTGGCAACGCTCTATCCCGATGCGGCTTGTTCACTCGAATACAACGACCCTTTTCAGCTTCTCTGTGCGGTACAGCTCTCGGCACAATGCA
>CAZRYW010000140.1:713-3726 GCA_964604405.1 uncultured Oscillospiraceae bacterium | reverse complement strand
AGTTTATGCAGACAACGCCGCAACCACTCGTATGAGCGAGACGGCATTTACGGCAATGATGCCTTATATGACGGAGATTTACGGCAATCCGTCAAGTCTTCATTCGGTGGGACAGGAAGCGAAAGAGCATTTGGATCATGCGAGAGCGATTATGGCAAACAATCTCGGATGCGAGCCTTTTGAAATTATTTTTACATCGGGCGGCAGCGAGGCTGACAATCAGGCGATTGTTTCCGCCGCAAACATCGGTGCGAGAAAGAACAAAAAGCATATTATATCAACGGCATTCGAACATCATGCGGTGCTTCATACGTTGAAAAAGCTTGAAAAGCAAGGATTTGAGATTGAGCTTTTGGATGTTCACGAAAACGGTATGGTAACAGCCGAGCAGGTTAAAAACGCTATCAGAGAAGATACTTGTCTTGTTACAATCATGTATGCAAACAATGAAATCGGTTCTGTAATGCCCATCGCCGAAATCGGAAAAGTGTGCAAAGAAAAGGGTGTGCTTTTCCATACCGATGCGGTTCAGGCGGCAGGACATATAAAAATAGACGTGAAAGAGCAAAATATTGATATGCTCTCTTTGTCGGCACACAAATTCCACGGTCCTAAGGGAATCGGTGTTTTGTATGCAAGAAGAGGCATACTCTTGTCAAATATTATCGAAGGCGGCGCACAGGAAAGAGGAAAGCGTGCAGGTACGGAAAATATCCCCGCAATAATGGGTATGGCGGCGGCTTTTGACGAAGCTTGCGAAAATATGGACAAAAACAACGAAAAGCTTGTGAAAATGCGTGACAGACTGATTGAAGGTTTGAGCAAAGTACCTCATTCGATATTGAACGGCGACAGGGAAAATCGTCTTGCCGGAAATGTTCATTTTTGCTTTGAGGGAATTGAAGGAGAGGCTTTGCTTTTGCTCTTGGATATGCATGGCGTGTGTGCTTCGTCCGGTTCTGCGTGCACATCGGGTTCGCTTGATCCCAGTCATGTGTTGATGGCAATCGGAAGACCTCACGATATAGCGCACGGTTCTTTGAGACTTTCGCTTTCGGCTGAAAATACCGAAGAAGAAATAGATCACATTTTGGACGTTGTACCCCGTGTTGTGGAACAACTCAGAAATATGTCACCCGTATGGCGTGATTTACAGGAAGGACGTAGAGAATATGTTATACAGTAAGACGGTTATGGATCATTTTACAAATCCGAGAAATGTAGGAACGATTGAAAACGCCGACGGTGTGGGTGAAGTCGGTAATGTAAAATGCGGAGATATAATGAAGATTTATCTCAAAATCGAGGATAATATCATAAAAGATGTAAAGTTTGAAACTTTCGGTTGCGGAAGTGCGATAGCTTCGAGCAGTATTTCTACGGAAATGATTATGGGAAAGACTGTAGAAGAGGCACTTGCACTCACAAATAAAGAGGTTGTGGACGCTTTGGGCGGACTTCCCGCACCCAAACTCCATTGCTCGGTACTTGCCGAAGAAGCTATTAAAGCGGCAATTAAAGATTATTACGACAAAAACGGAATAGAATACGATAAAAAATTATTCCCCGATTGTGAAAACTGCGATCACTGCGATCATCACTAATTCTGCAAAGGAGACCAATTATGGACACTATAACTATCCGTGACGAAATCCTTCGTTTGAAAAAAGAAAAAGATGTATGTATTCTTGCACACAGTTATCAGTCAAAGGCGATTACGGAAATTGCCGACTTTACCGGCGACAGCTATCAACTCAGCGTCAAAGCATCACAAACCGATGCGAAAACGGTTATTATGTGCGGCGTGAGATTTATGGCGGAAACGGTGAAAATTCTTTCTCCCGAAAAGAAAGTTATTTTGTCGAGCCCGATTGCCGGTTGTCCGATGGCGGAACAGATGAGCAAGGAGTATATTGAGGGTATCAAAAAAACGTATCCCGACTATTCGGTTGTCTGTTATATCAATACGACGGCGGAACTCAAGACGATATGCGATGTTTGCGTAACGAGTGCATCGGCGGTTAAAATCGTGAAGAATATAAAAAATGATAAAATTCTTTTTATACCCGATTGTAACCTTGGCAGTTTTGTTGCAAAGAATGTGCCCGAAAAGACTTTTAAACTTTTGCACGGTGGTTGTCCGATTCACGGCAAAATAACCGGAGACGAAGTGAAAGAAGCAAAAAGAATGCATCCTCACGCACAATTTTTGGTTCATCCCGAATGTGTGCCTCAGGTTGTAGCACAGGCGGATTTTATAGGCTCTACCACGGCGATTATGGATTATGCCAAAGCAAGTGATGCAGAGGAGTTTATTATAGGTACGGAAATTGCCATTGCCGAATATTTGCAGTTTGAGTGTCCCGATAAAAAGTTTTATCCCTTGTCGTCGAAGCTGATTTGTCCCGATATGAAAGCCACGACGCTTGTGGATGTTTATAATATTTTAAAGGACAACGGCGGTGAAGAAATAGTGCTTCCCGAAGACACGATAAATAAAGCACGTGCTTGCATCGATAAGATGATAGAACTCGGTGGTTAAAAATCGAATATTACATAAAAAAAGTGCGAGTCATCGCACTTTTTTTGTATTTTAGGATGCGTTTGAAAATTGCCGCCCCGTATGGTCTATATAGTAGTTATCTTTATAAATTAAATCGCCGACCGTGACAAACGAGTAGCCGTCGTTTTTTAAAGATTGTAAAATGTAGTCGAGAGAATCGGCTGTTTGTTCGGTACCGTTATGGAAAAGCAAAATCGAACCGTTTCCGATTCGGTCTTGTATGCGTCGGAGCATTTCTTCTTTGGATAAACCTTTCCAATCGAGCGAGTCAACATCCCATTGGATTGTATATCGGTTTGTTTCTTTTGCCGCCAAAATAGAATTGTTTGTGTAGTCGCCTGAGGGGTTTCGGACAAGGTTGGGGCGGGTGCCTAAGATGTTTTCGATGGCGTCGTCGCATTTTTTCATATCGGAAAGGATTTCGTCCTTGGAAAGAGTTGAATACAATTT
>CAZRYW010000140.1:0-703 GCA_964604405.1 uncultured Oscillospiraceae bacterium | reverse complement strand
GTGGTTGTAGCTGTGAGAGGCAATCTCATGGGACGCATTGCCGAGTTTTATGAGACTGTTGGGGAATCTTTCCGCCCAGTCGCCGGTTACGAAAAAAGTAGACGGACAAGAGTATAATTCGAGTTTTTCGATGATTTTGTCGATATCATCGTCGTTCCATGCACAGTCGAAAGTTATTGCGATTTTTTTGTCGGGGATTTCGACGGAATAGATAGGAAGCTCTCGTGAAGAGACCGAGGTTGAAACCGTTTTGAAAACACTCGGAACAAGAAGTGAACACAATACAAAAACAGATAGAGCGGCAACGAGAGTTCGTTTGGTAAGAACAAAAATTTTCATGTTTTTACATCACCTTTAACTGAATTTGATTTTTCGTAATTATTAATGTTATCGTAGTATGCAAGTATTCCGTCGCAAATTGCGGCAGCCAATCGACTTTGATAATCTTCGTCTTTTAAGAGAATTTCTTCGGACGGATTTGATAGAAAACCGCACTCGACGATAACAGCCGGAATTGTTGCGTTTTTCATGAGAAAAAGAGTGCGTTCGGCTTCTTTGATGGAGCGGGTTTGATTATCGGGGTCAATCAGTTTGATTTTGTTCATAATCACTTGGGCAAGGAGTGCGGAGTGGTTGAAATTTGTCGAAAAAAGAATTTCCGCACCTCGATATTTCGATTGGTAAAATTTGTTGATATGTATAC
>CAZRYW010000139.1:0-3753 GCA_964604405.1 uncultured Oscillospiraceae bacterium | reverse complement strand
TCAATACAGACTTGAACAGGCAGCTTAAAATATTTTCTTTTTTGTGTCTACAAAGTATTGACTACTTCACACATGCCCGCTTTTTTCGTTATCTGTTTTTGACGCTGTCCAGTTCAAACGTAAATCTCGTCCATGCACCCTCTTCACTTTCGGCATAAATTTCGTTTTCATGCGACTTCATTATATTTTTCACTATATAAAGTCCCAATCCAACGCCTTTTTTGGATGCGCTTCTCGATTTATCCGTCTGATAAAATCTGTCCCAAATATGATTGATTTCTTTTTCGCTCAAGCCGTTGCCCGTATTCTCTACGGAAACCTTCGTCTTGCCGCCGGCAGTCTTTGCGGCAATAGTGATTTTACCGCCCTCGGGCGTAAATTTCACCGCATTGTCCATCAAATTCGTTATCACACGGTAGATGGAATCGCTGTTACCCATAACAAACATCGTGTCGCTTTCAAAATCAACTTTCACGTCAATATGTTTTTCGTCAATCCCCTGTTCAAACGATACCACCGCTTTTCTGATATTTTCCGTAATATCAAACGGTACCATCTTATATTCGATTTTGCCGCTGTTCAGTCGGCTCATTTCCAAAAGGTCATTGACAAGTCTGTTCAGTCTTTTTATTTCGCTCAAAACAATTTCCAAATATTTTCTGTGTTCTTCCTGCGGAATCGTCCCGTCCAAAATCCCCTCGACAAATCCCGAAATAATCGTCATCGGAGTTCTCAACTCGTGGCTTACGTCGCTGATAAACGACGACTGCACTTCATCCATTTCTCCGAGAGCCACCGTCATTTGGTTAATATTTTGCGCCAGTATTCCCAATTCGCCTTTCGAACCCGATACTCTCTGCGAAAAATCTCCCACGGCAACGTGCTTTGCAACGTTGGTCATTTCGCTCACGGGTTTTGCAATTCTCCTCGACAATATCGCCACCACAAAAATCGTCAACAAGAGAACGAACGCTACCGCCCACAAAAACATTCTCATTACGCCCAACTTCATGTTTTGAATATACGGAATCGTGCTGCACATTATAACCGCACCGCTCACGCTGCGATTTACAAAAATCGGCTTCACCACATACAAAAGCTTGTCCTTAAAAACTCCGTCGAGTCTTCCCTCGCCTATTACGCTTTCGCCGTTAAGTGTTCTCGATATTCCCTCTCGGCTCAGCTTTCTGACGTCTATCTGTTCATGTTCAAACCCCGAATACACAAGCGCATTTCCGAGTTTGTCCGTTATGACATAGCCTTGCCCGCCGTCATTCCCGAGTTCTTTCATAACATCGCTCATAATATGCAAACTGCTTGTCTCTCCGCTCAGCTCAATGAGATACGAGCTCATATTTGCAATCTGTTCCGCACGAGAGTCCAATGTATTATACACGCTGGCCTTAAAATAACTGCCCAACTGCGAGTACAGAAGAACCGCCGTCAAAACCATTGCAAACATTACAATCGCTATGTTGTATATATACAGTTCACGGAAAAGTGTCTTTTTCACACTACTTCACCTCAAATTTATATCCTACGCCCCAAACGGTTTTAAGCTGCCACTCGTCTTCAAAGCCCTCCAGCTTTTCACGCAGTCTTTTAACATGCACGTCAACCGTTCTGGAATCTCCGTAATAGTCAAACCCCCAAACATCTTCCAAAAGCTGTTCACGTGTAAACACACGGTTGGGATGCGACGCCAAAAAGTACAATAGTTCCAGCTCTTTCGGTGGAGTTTCGATAACTTTTCCTCCCACCACCAGCTCATAGTTCGAAAGATTTATCGAAAGATTTCTAAACTCTATCATCTTAGACTCCTGCTCTTCTTTCATATAACGTCTGAGCACAGCCTTTACTCTCGCAACCAGTTCTTTTCCTTCAAACGGCTTCACGATATAATCGTCCGCACCAAGCTCCAGTCCGAGCACCTTGTCAAAAGTTTCTCCCTTTGCCGTCAACATAATAACCGGCATATCACTCGATTTTCTGATTTCACGGCATACCGTAATCCCGTCAACCTTCGGCATCATAATGTCGAGCACGGCAAGATCGGCCTTGTTTTTTTCAAACTCCTCGAGAGCCTTCTGTCCGTCAAGACAAATCACCGTTTCATATCCTTCTTTTTCGAGATACAATCTCACAAGCTCACAAATATTCGCATCATCGTCAACAATCATAATTCTCGGCACTTTCGGCATGTCAAGTCCTCCTTGTATTAAAAACTCATCAAATTCAGTATATCACAAAAAAAACTATTGTTAAATCTTTTTTTTAAGTGTATAATATTAATATATTTTGGATATGTACTTTTTATTAACAAAAAGTGAACTTTGAATTTTTTTCCAACAACAAAAAGAAAGGTTGAATATTATGAAACTCGGTATCGTAGGTTTGCCCAACGTCGGCAAATCCACACTTTTCAATGCAATCACACAGGCAGGAGCGGAAAGTGCAAACTATCCGTTCTGTACCATAGAGCCCAACGTCGGAGTCGTAACCGTTCCCGATGAGCGTCTCGACAAGCTTCGCGAAATGTACAATCCCGTCAAATTTACTCCCGCAATCATCGAATTTGTCGATATCGCGGGACTTGTAAAGGGTGCAAGCAGAGGCGAAGGTCTCGGCAACAAATTCCTTGCCAATATCCGTGAGGTTGACGCCATTGTTCATGTTGTCCGTTGCTTTGAGGATTCCAACATCATCCACGTCGAAGGCAGCGTAGATCCCGCTCGTGATATCGAAACAATTGACCTCGAGCTCATTTTTGCCGACCTCGAAAGTGTCGAAAAACGCATCGACCGTGTTACAAAAGCTCTCCGAGGCGACAAAAAATACCAAGCTGAGCTTGATATGTGGCTACGTATCAAAGAAGCTCTCGAAAAAGGCAACAGCGCACGTAGTGTCGAACTTTCCGACGAAGAAAAAGAGATGGCAAAGGATTTGAGTCTTCTCACCATGAAACCCGTCATATATGCGGCAAATGTTGCCGAAGAAGACTTTGTCAACGGAATCGAAAACAATCCTTATATCAAAGCCGTTGAAGAAATCGCCGCTCGAGAAAACTCCGAAGTTCTTCCCATCAGCGCACGTATCGAAGAAGAAATCAGCCAGCTTGAAGATGATGAAAAAGGCTTGTTCCTCGAAGAAATGGGACTTACCGAATCAGGCCTTGACCGACTTATCAAAAAGAGCTACAAACTTTTGGGGCTCATCAGCTACCTCACGGCAGGCCAGCCCGAAGTAAGAGCATGGACTATCACCGAGGGCACAAAAGCACCCCAGGCGGCAGGCAAAATACATACCGACTTCGAACGTGGATTTATCCGTGCCGAAGTTGTCAGCTTCGACAATCTTATTGCATGCGGCTCAATGGCGGCAGCAAAAGAAAAAGGCCTTGTAAAAAGCGAAGGCAAAGAATATGTCATGCAGGACGGCGACATCGTTCACTTCCTCTTCAATGTTTAATCTCATTATCCGAAGAGTCGAACCGAAAATTTCGGTTCGACTCTTTCTTTTCTTTCAATTCGGCTTCAACCGCCGTAAGCTTTGCTTTTTCTTTCTCAATTTCCGTACCACGTTCCGCAAATATCTTTTCTGCGATTGATTTTTCTATCCCGAGGTCTTCAAGATACTTTACTGTGATCGCCATTGTGTACTCCTTCCCTGCGTTTAAGTCCGTTTTAAGTGAGTATCTATGCACTTCGCTTGACCGTTTTAAGTCTTATCATCCGACTGATTTATTTAATTATA
>CAZRYW010000138.1:0-3836 GCA_964604405.1 uncultured Oscillospiraceae bacterium | reverse complement strand
AACTTGACAGAAGTACTTGACATGAACGACTACTCGATGACAAACGGTATTTACAGCAACAGATACGACAGAGAAACATACATCAAGAGCATTTTGAAAGCAGATATCAACCATGACAAGAAAGTTGATACGGACGATGTAATGGCGGTTAAGAGCGAAGTTGAAACAAAAATCAACAAGTGATTGACCTGAAAAAGGAAGAACGGAAAGGCTTTCCCACATGGAAAGCCTTCCCAATTTAAAAATGAAAGGGGCTTTTAATATGAAAAAAATACTTTCGTTTTTACTTGTATTTGTAATGATATTTACAATGTGCGTTGTGCCGACTATGGCGGCAACGAGTGAAAATACGCTGACATTTCACTTGACGAGTGATGACAAGTATGAACATACCGTGCCCACGGGTACGATTATTACGGTAGCTTTTGCCGTTGAAAACGACAGCAATGAACCGATTACATTGAAACGTTTGCAGAACGAGATTTATTATGACCATAATTTCTTTGAATTTGTGGAAAACAGTTTCAGAAACGAAAAAGCAAATTCGGGTATCGGCGGAGGATTGCAGGTGTACACAACAGAGGAACACCGTGTGTATGCAAGTACATATACCGATGCGGACTACGAGCCGAAAGAGCTTGTGGCTACGTTTAAACTGAAAGTTACGGAAACGAAAATCGGCGCTAAGAGCGTGATTGAAACAAAGGCGCAGAAAGCAACAGATACCACAGGCGAGATTGCAACGATTAACGAAGAAAATTTGACGATTATTGTCGGAGCGAGCGATCCCGATGCTAAGGAATATACGATAACATATGTTGACGGAGACGAAACGCTTTATACCGATAAAGTGCTTGACGGCAATGTGACAAGTCTTAGAGATATGTCCGCAGAAAAAGAAGGTTTCGAATTCGAGGGATGGAAAATCGGAGACGAAGTGATAAGTGCCGGAAGCGATTACAAAGTTACGGATAACGTGACGGCGGTTGCACAATGGAAAGAAAAGACCAAGTACACCATTACGTTCGTGACAAACGGCGGCACGGCTGTCGAAACAGTTACGGCTTATGAGGGCGAAAAGGTTGAAATTAATCAAACAACAACAAAATCGGGTTATACTTTTACGGCTTGGTATGCGGAAAGCTCATTCAAGACAAAGATTACCGAAGTTGTTATGTCGATGGATATTACGCTGTATGCTAAATTCGCCAAAGACTCCGCAGGTGGCGGCGGAGGCGGTGGAGGCGGCGGTGGCGGAGGCGGCGGTGAAGAACCGACACAGCCTCCCACGGAAAAGCCTACAGAGCCTACTGAAAACCCCACGACACCGACACAGCCGACAGACAAAAAAGAAAGCCATCATCCGACATCTCTCATAACGGAACATGTTTCGTATATTGTCGGTCGTGACGGAGGATATATTGCACCTCAGGAAAACATTACAAGAGCAGAAGTTGCAACTATTTTCTTCAGACTTTTGACCGAAGAAGTGAGAAACGGAAGCTATACGAAAGAAAATACGTTTGTTGATACGAACAGCGGAGACTGGTTCAATACGGCGGTTTCCACGCTTGCGAAGCTCGGTATCGTAAACGGAAGAACGGATGAAAGTTTTGAACCGAACGAGTTTATTACGAGAGCGGAATTTACAACGATTGCGGCAAGATTTTCGGATGCGGTATGGGACGGCGAAGATTTGTTCACAGATATTGAAAATCATTGGGCAAAAGATTATATCAATGCGGCGGCAAGTATCGGTTGGATAGTCGGAGAAAACGGAGTTTTTCGTCCGAACGATAATATTACAAGAGCAGAGGTTATGACGCTTGTAAACCGTATGCTTGAACGTCAACCCGAAAGCAAAGAGGATTTGGCAGACGGTATGACCGTTTGGGCAGACAATCCCGAAAGTGCATGGTATTATCTTGCGGTTCAGGAAGCTACAAACAGCCATGATTATGAAATGAAAGCGGATAATGTGCACGAAAAGTGGACAAAGCTCATTGACAACCCCGATTGGGGAGCTTTGGAAAAGTGATTTTTTGAAGCATAGGCTGAAAATAAAGACAGTCTCGGAATTCAAATACGAGTTCCGAGACTGTTTTTGTGTTTTGCGGCGTTCTTTGCGGCAAGGGGGAGATTATAAATATGAAAAAGTTGACAAAGAGGTGACGAAGCTGTATAATGAGGAAAACAGAAATTTGAATTACGATGAATTTTTAAAAGAGGCGTTTTGCGGTTACCCCTGTGGTACAGATGAACTGTACGGTAACTTCGATGCCTCTTTTTTGCGGAGGAGGCAGTAGTGTGAGGAAAAACGAGACGATAAACATATTGAAAAAATTGATAGTGTTTTCGGTGCCGCTTATTTTGAGCGGGCTGTTGCAACAGCTTTTTAACTGGGTTGACGCTTTGATTGTGGGGAATTTTGTGGGAGAGAAGGCAATCGGCGGTGTCGGTGCGACGGGGTCGATATACAATTTTTTCGTGACGGTGATTGTCGGATTTACGTCGGGATTGAGCGTTCTTTTTGCACAACATTACGGAAAAAAGCAAACGGACAAGAATAAAGACCTTTTGGCGGCATATTCTGTGATACTTACGGCGATTTTTGCACTTGTTGCCGTAATCGGAACAGTGCTCTCGGAAAACATACTGAAATTGATGAACACGCCGGAGGGACTTTTTGAATATGCGAGACAGTATTTGAGGATTGTTCTTATAGGTGTGCCGTTTTTGGCACTTTATAATACGTATTCGGCTTTTTTGAGAGGAATCGGCAACAGTACGGTACCGTTTGCGGCGGTGGTGATATCGTCGGTTGTAAACGGTGTGCTTGACTATGTGTTTGTGGTGTTTATGAATTGGGGAGTTGTCGGAGCGGCTGCCGCAACGGCGATTTCGCAAATTGCGATGACGGTTTTTATTGTTGCATATACGGGAGCGAAATATAAAGAAATTAGATTTTCACCGTTTAAAATCGGAGAATACTGGAGTGCTGCGGCGATGGGCGCGAAATTCGGCATGCCGCCGGCAATACAGAGCAGCGTGAGCTCGGTCGGAAATGTGATTTTGCAAAAGTTTATGAACGGATTGGGAGAACACACGGTGTCGGCAATAACTACGGCGTATCGTATTGATACGGTGCTCCTATTGCCGATTGTAAATTTCAGCACGGCGGTTGCGACGTTGGTGGCACAGGAGACCGGGGCGGGAAATGATAAAAACGCAAAGAAGATTTTGAAACTCGGCTCTGTTGTGATGGTTGTTTTGTCGGCGGTATTGACGTTGACTATTTTATTCACGGGAAAATTTTTGCTGGGGCTTTTCGGATTGAGCGAGATATCAATCGAAATAGGAACGTCGTTCTTCCATGGAATTTCGGCATTTTATATCGTTTACGGGTTGAGCATGTGCATTAAAGGTTATCTGGAGGGGACAAGTGATATGCTGTTCTCGGGAGTGATAGGAATAAGCTCTTTGGCGGTTAGGGTTGTATGCTCGTATTTGTTCGTAGGTGTTTGGGGAAACATGGTAATTGCTTATGCGGAAGCGATTTCGTGGGTGTATCTGCTGACGGCACTTATTTGGAGATATGTGAAAAAAAGCACCTGAGTAAGGAATTTCTTACTCAGGGCTTTTGTGTAAAACGAAAATAATGCCATAGCGGCGTGGTTCATATAGGCGAGGCAGATGACAATGTGAAGGTGTCACAGAGTGTGACGGCTATCTACTTTTGTGCGACAAAAGTAGCAAAAACGTGGGGGATTCCGATTTCCCCCACGGTAGATTGTCAAGCAAGTGCAACACTTTTATTAAAAATTTCAGCAGGAGAT
>CAZRYW010000137.1:0-3927 GCA_964604405.1 uncultured Oscillospiraceae bacterium | reverse complement strand
CCTTATGCATTGTGTGCTTGCGGCAGAAACGACAATACTTGTTCATTTCAAGTCTATCGGGGTCATTCTTCTTGTTCTTCTTTGTGTCGTAATTTCTCTGCTTGCACTCGGAGCATTCCATTGTAATTTTAACTCTCACGGCGTCGCACCTCCCAGTTTAATTTTTCGACTCCCTCTTTGCATGGTGGCAAATGCGATTTTTTCGCACATAAAAAAAGCCTGCCCATGCGAGGTACAGTAAATATATCATCTTTTTTGCGACAAGTCAATACTTTTTTTACATTTTTTTATTTTTGTACATTTTGCCCAACGCCGCCCGAGAGTTCTTCGGGTTTCGTTTATTATCTCTTTGTGTCACGGCTCCGCAAGCGATTTTTGTTGCATTATAACTTTCGTTATGATATACTATAAGGTAGAAATTTTATAACAAGAAGGTCTGTCAATGACAACAAACATTTTTTCGGATAAAACAAAAGACTTGTCGGGCAGCGCTATCAGAGCTACTTTCAAGCTCCTTGCCGACCCCGAAATCATTTCATTTGCGGGCGGAGCTCCCTCCCCCGACGTTTTCCCCAAAAAAGAGCTTCAGGGTATCGCAAACGATATCTTTGCCGAAAAAGCAAATCTCGCTCTTCAATACGGCATCACCGAAGGTTATGCCCCGCTTCGCGACTTTGTCAAAAACCGCCTTGTAAAGCAGGGCGTTATAACCGATGACGAGCAGGTTGTCATCACAACGGGCGGTCAGCAGGTAATCGACCTTTGCGCCAAGGTTCTTTTGAACGAAGGCGACAGCGTCGTTGTCGAAGCCCCCAGCTTTGTCGGCGGTCTCAACTGTTTTCGCAGCTACAACGCCGACCTTTGTTCCGTACCCGTTCTTTCCGACGGTTTGGATCTCGACTATCTCGAAGAAGAAATCCTAAAAAAGAAAAAAATCAAGCTCGTATACACGATTGCAACATTCCAAAACCCCTCGGGCATCACCATGAGCGAAGAAAAACGCAAAAAGCTTTTGTCCCTTGCGTCTTCCTATGATTTCTTTATTTTGGAGGACAACCCCTACGGCGAACTCCGTTACAGAGGCGAATGTGTTCCCACAATCAAAAGTCTCGACGACGAAAACCGAGTTATCTATGCGGGGAGCTTTTCAAAAACGCTTTCTCCCGGTCTTCGTATCGGATTTTTCTCCGCACGCTGTGACATTCTCGAAAAAATGGTAATCTGCAAACAAATTACCGATGTCCACACCCCCGTGCTCAATCAGCTTATCGCATATGATTTCGTCACAAAATACGACTACGACGCTCATATCAAAAAGAGCTGCGACCTTTACGGCAAAAAGAATGAGCTCATGCTCTCATGCATGGACGAAAAATTCCCCGCCTACGCCAACTACACCCGTCCCGACGGAGGATTGTTTTTGTGGTGTACTCTGCCCGAAAGCTTTGATACCGATGCTCTTTTCAAAAAAAGCGTCGAAAACAAAGTCGCTTTTGTGGCAGGCTCTTGTTGCATGGCAAATCAAAATGCGAAAAATTCGTCATTCCGTCTGAATTTTTCCAATTCATCCGATAAAAACATTATTAAAGGCATCGACATTTTAGCCGATGTAATTAAATCCTTTGAATGAGAGGTATAATACAATGGAAGAAAAGAAAACCATACTTTCGGGCATACAGCCCTCCGCATCATCAATAACTCTCGGCAACTACCTCGGTGCCGTTAAAAACTGGACAACTCTTCAGGACGAGTACAACTGCATGTACGCAATGATGGATCTTCACACAATCACGGTTCGTCAAACTCCCGCAGAGCTCCGCAAAAACACCGTTTCGCTTTTGGCGCAATATATCGCCTGCGGAATAGACGCCGAAAAAAATCTCATGTTCATACAAAGCCACGTTCCCGCTCATGCCGAGCTTGCGTGGATACTCAACTGCTACACTCAGATGGGTGAGCTTTCGAGAATGACTCAGTTCAAAGACAAAAGCGCAAAACACAAGGACAATATCAATGCGGGTCTTTTCACGTATCCCGTTTTGATGGCGGCTGATATTTTACTTTATCAGACAGACCTTGTCCCCGTAGGTGCCGACCAAAAACAGCATCTCGAAATCACACGTGACATCGCTTCCCGTTTCAATTCGATTTACGGCGACGTATTCAAAATTCCCGAGCCTTTTATCGGCAAAGAATCAGCCAAGATTATGAGCTTGCAAACTCCCACGGCAAAGATGAGCAAATCCGATCCCAACCCCAACGGTTGCGTGTTCATTCTTGACGATATCGACTCTGTTGTTCGCAAGTTCAAGCGTGCCGTAACAGACAGCGAAGCTTGCATCGAATACAAAGAGGGAAAAGACGGAGTTAACAACCTCCTCAATATTTATTCGTCAGTCACCGGAAAAACAGTCGATGAATCCGTTGCTCTTTTTGCGGGACTCGGTTACGGTGCGTTCAAGGAAGCCGTTGCCGAAGCTGTCGTAGCGGAGCTTCGTCCCATTCAGGAAAAGTACAACGACCTCATGAAAAACAAGGACTATCTCGAATCAATATACAAAAAAGGCGATGAAACAGCCAACTATCTTAGCCGCAAAACTCTCTCCAAGGTTAAGAAAAAAGTCGGCTTTGTCATATAACAGGCAAAGGAAAGGACTGATTTATCAATGCCTACAACCATATCTTCCGATACAACAACCATGTTTTCTTTCTTGCTTGCTTTTATCGTGGCATTTGTTGCCACTCCGTTTGTAAAAAAGCTTGCTTACAAAATCGGTGCGGTCGATGTTCCGACAGACTCCCGCCGTATGCACAAAACCCCCAAGGCACGACTCGGCGGTTTGGCGATTTTTATCGCCTTTCTCGTAAGCGTGTGCATTTTTACCAAAGTACCCAAATCGGTTTTGGGAATCATTTTGGGTGCGTTGATTATCGTTGTTTTGGGAATCTTCGATGACATCAACCCCCTCAGCGCAAAATTCAAATTCTGCGTGCAAACACTTGCCGCAATTGTCCCCGTATGTTTCGGCGTTGTCATCGAGCGAATCAGCGTTCCCGCATTTATCAGTGCCGACGGTGTTATTGAATTGGGTTTTCTCGGTTTTCCTCTGACCGTGCTCTGGATTGTCGCAATCACAAACGCACTCAATCTTATTGACGGTCTCGACGGTTTGGCTATAGGCGTTGCGACAATTTCTTCGATAACGCTTTTGTGCATTTCTCTCATTTTGGGCAACGGTCTCGTCGTTATTTTAACAGCCGCGCTTTCGGGCGCCTGCCTCGGTTTCTTCCCCTACAACTTCAATCCCGCAAAGCTTTTCATGGGCGACACGGGTGCACTCTTTTTGGGATATTCCCTTGCCACAATTTCCGTTTTGGGACTTTTCAAAGGCTATGCGATAATTTCCGTAGCCGTTCCGATTCTCATATTGGCACTTCCCATATTCGATACGAGCTTTGCTATTTTGAGAAGAATCAAAAACCATCAGCCCATCATGGCTCCCGACCGAGGTCATCTTCATCACAAATTGATAGACAGCGGTTTGAGTCAAAAACAAGCGGTTGCCGTTATTTACGCAATGTGCATCATTTTGTGCCTGTTTGCCGTATTTCTCCTTGCAACAGGTGCCGTGCAGATACTTGCGATAGGCTTGATTTTCGTATTTTTCATTCTTTTCATGGTTGTAACTCCGAAAATCATTCGTTCGTTTAACGACGAACATACAAACAACAAATAATCTCATACAATAACAATGCCACCCGAAATAGCGGGTGGCATTTCATTTTCGGGCAAAACCTTAATCATTACCGGCGGCGCACAAGTGCGCATATTATAGACCTGCCGATCATGCATTTGTTGCTTGCTAACCATACACACTTTGCAATCAAAACAAATCTCATTTCACTTCAGCTGCGTTTTTTAACGCT
>CAZRYW010000136.1:0-3937 GCA_964604405.1 uncultured Oscillospiraceae bacterium | reverse complement strand
ATCTTGCCAAGGCAATCTTCGCAGTTTGTTATTTTTTTACAAGGAATAAAGTGGCAATTTTTCGTGCAAGAGGCTTATAGCCTCCTTAAATCGCCACTTTCGGCGAGGCAATGCGATTTACCTCGCCGATTTTCTTTGGGAAACCTTCTTTCCCAAACCTTTCGCTGTTACATTAAAAATATGTTTATCGACAGCCTGAAAACGGTAGAGTTTCTCTGCCGTTTTATTTTTTTGAAAACTATTGAAAACAAGGGAAATTTATAATATAATAAGCTTAACGGATAGGTTGAAAAAAGATGTTTTGACAAAGATAAAAAATATCGAAAATGAGGGAAAGATGATGAAACACAGTTTGGCAATGAGAATTATTACGTTGATTGTAGCGGCATGTATGATTGCGGGAGTTTTGGCAAGCGTGATTGTGAATGCCGAGAAAAGCGAAGTGCCCGCTCCGATTTTTTCGCATGAGGGTGGGATTTATGCCGAAGAATTCGATCTTTCGATGCAGGCGGACGATTGTGTGATTTATTATACAACGGACGGAAGTTTGCCCGACGAGAGCAGCAAGATTTATACATCAGAGTTTAGAATTGATTCGAAAAATAAATCTCCGAGAACCGTACAGGGAAAAGTGGCACAGGAAAGATGGGAGAAAGGTATCGTCATTCGTGCCGTTGCCGTGAACAAAAACGGAGAAAAGTCATCGGTTGTAACGAATACGTATTTTGTTTCGGAGAAAATTGCCGAAATCAATAAAAACGTACCTGTTGTTGCGATAAGTGCAAACCCGTATGATTTTTGGGATGCGAACGAAGGTATTTACGCAAATTATGAAAATGAGAAAAAAATAACGGGATATGCGGAGTATTTTGATACTGACGGAACGGGATTCGAAAGAGGATTGGAATTGAAAATTTCGGGTCACGGTTCGAGAAGCAATCCGAAAAAGAGTATACGTTTGTATTTTACAAAAGGCGATGCAGAGG
Organism: uncultured Oscillospiraceae bacterium; assembly: GCA_964604405.1. Taxonomy (GTDB): domain Bacteria; phylum Bacillota; class Clostridia; order UMGS1883; family UMGS1883; genus RGIG1927. The sequence goes on along the minus strand of CAZRYW010000136.1, from coordinate 2,951 downwards.
GCAGAAAAAACCTTGAATATGACTTGATTGAATCGGCAGATAAAAATTTTTACGATGAGAGCAAGGTTAAAAAGTACGGAAAAGTAACTTTCAGAATATCCGACTGGACGGAAACCGACCTCAAAGACCCAATGGCACAGTCGATTGCAGCTTTCACACGTGCGGATACGGCCGCATCGACTCCTGCCGCAGTTTTTATAAACGGTGAGTTCTGGGGAATTTACGAAATGAGAGAACAGTATGATAATCGTTATTTGGATTATCATTATGAGGGTATTGATAAAGACGATGTTATTTTTCTTGACCGTGACTGGACAAACGAGGGGTATGAATATATTCTTTCGGACAACGGTTATAAAGGAATCGAAAGAATTACATACGAAGAAGGACCCGAAGAGGATGAACAATACTATCTCGACCAGTACAATTATGTTCAGTATTTGATGCTCAGCGCACAGGATGATGCATTGTATGAAGAGCTTGAGGGATATGTTGATATTGATAATTTTATAGATTATTTGTTTGTATATTTTTATACGGATAATATTGACTGGCCGGGAAATAACTTTAAGTTTTGGAGAACGAGTATTGAAAGAAGCAACGGTGATACATATGCGGCAGACGGAAAATGGCGATTTATGGTGCATGACTTTGACCTTGCCTTTGATAATGCGAACAATAACACCCTCGAATATGCGTTAAAAAGCAATCTTCCGGAGTCGGAAGCACGACATCCCAAATTTGTTGCGGACGTTTTGGACGGACTTTTTAAAAACGAAAATTTCAGAAATCGTTTTGCACAAAGAAGTGCGGCGTATCTCGACAGCGCGGTTTCGGTTGAAAACATAACAGCGATTACGCAAAATTTGATTGACGAACGTGACGACGTTAAAGCACACGATTTGCTGCGTTGGAATAACATGAGCGGTTCGGCTTTGCAAAGACTTAATTCGTGGATTGATAAAACACAGAGCAAGTTTATCGGATTTGCACAGAACAGAAACTCTTATTTTGAAAAGATGATTGCTGATTTTTACAGAAAATATTACAACAGCGAAATCGGAGAAAAAACAAAGTTTGTTTTTGAAACGGACTCGGAAAATTTGAGCTTTGATATTGACGGTGCGATAATCAGAAAAAGCTTTTACGGCGAAAAGGCACAAAAGTTTGAAACCGAGCTCTACATGGGAATACCGGTTACGATTACGGCGGAATGTGATGACGGTTATATCGTAAAGTCGATAGTTGTAAACGGCGAAAGGTTTGATACGGATTCTGTTTCGTTTGTGCCCGAAAATAAAGAATATTCGATTAAAATCGAGACAGCATTGGGCGAGAAAAAACAAAAAATCGTTAATGAAATTAAAATCATGCGAGAAAAGCGTTTTGAAAACATGAAACAGGGCGAGAAGTTGCCGATAGATGTTATTGCCGTGTATGAAGACGGTACAAGTGAAAGAGTGTATAACTTTGATGCGGAAACGTCGGATTACGGTTATGATTTGGAAGAGGCGAAAGTTGTTGCTGTTTCGGACAATGCGGTTTTAACGGCACAAAATATCGGAAGTGCAGTTGTGACGGTTACTTACGGAGGCGCTCATACAACTTTCGATGTAATGGTAGGATAAGTAAAAGAGGGAGTTTTATCCCAAATAATATGAAAAGAAGGTTAGACAAATGGACAAGACATTTTTTATGAGTAACAGACAGGCTTTGTATGACACTCTTGAAGCGGGAGATATGGTTGTTTTGTATTCGGGTCATGCACCGAGAAAGACGGCAGACGAACCGTATCCTTTCTTTGCGGACAGAAGCTTTGTATACATGACGGGTGTTACGAAAGAAAATATTATTTTTACGGCTCTGAAAACAGATTCCTCCGTTGAGGAAACAATGTTTATTTTGCCTCCCGACGCACATGCGGAGCGTTGGAACGGTGCAAGAATAAAAGCGCATGAAGCCGAAGAAATATCCGGTGTGAAAAATTACAGATATGTAAATGAATTCGGCGCACATCTCAAATGGATGGCAACGAGCGGAAGATGTGTGAGTGTAGCACTTGATTTTGACAAGTATTTTGAAAACGAAGAACCCAAAGAGGCTTTTGTTTTGTCGGAAATATTGAAAAAAGAATATCCTTATCTCAATATTAAAAATATTCATAAAACAATCTCAAACATCAGAACAATTAAAAAGCCCTGTGAAATAGAAGCAATGAGAGTTGCGGAGTCCATCAACAGAGAGGGTATTGTAAACATGATGAAAGCCTCAAAACCCGGAATGTACGAATATCAGTACAAGGCTGTTTGGGACTACACTCTTATGCAGCACGGTGTGCTTTCTCCGATGTTCCCCTCTATTATTTCGGCAGGTAAAAACAATTTCTGTATTCATTATTATGATTATCTCGGACAGGCGCAGGACGGCGATATGATACTCAATGACGTTGGCTCCGTGTGGGATTTCTGCGGCACGGACGTGTCTCGTGGCTGGCCCTGTAACGGAAAATTTACGGACAGACAGAAAGCTCTTTACGAGTGTGCATATGAAACGAGCAATTACATGTTCTCGATTTTGAAGCCCGGATTTAAGATGGCGGATGTTGACGCTACGGCAAGAGAATATAACGCAAAGCTTTTGAGAGAAGTCGGCGTGCTCGGAAAAGACGAAGACCCCGGAAAGCTCATTTGGCACGGCGGAGCACATCACGTTGGATTTGATACGCATGACGTTGTAAACGTTGCCGGAAGAAATATTGAGCCCGGAATGGTGTTCTGCGTTGATATAGGTATTTATTGCGAAGAATGGGGAATAGGATTCCGTTTGGAGGATAACTGCCTTATCACGGAGGACGGATGCGAAAATCTTTCGAAGGATGTTCCCAGAAGCATTGAAGAAATTGAAAGCATTATGGCATAATCGAATAATTATCACGAAAAAAATCCGACTCA
>CAZRYW010000135.1:0-3987 GCA_964604405.1 uncultured Oscillospiraceae bacterium | reverse complement strand
AGTGGTGATTTAAGGAGGCTTTAAGCCTCTTGCACGAGAAATCACCACTTTATTCTTTATAAAAAAATAATAAACTGCGAAGATTGCCTTGGCAAGATTTGCAGTTGCGTGTCGAATTTTTCGACACGCTCCGCAAAAACACAATTGTTTTTGCGGTTTGCAGTCAATCGTTTTTACCCTTCTATTACGCTGTACATCGTTGCCGCATCCGCTTTCAAAGCGTGTTCCGCCACCGTTTCGACTCTAACCTTTATCACTCTCTCGCCGAAAGTAATCGTTATCTCGTCGCCCGTTTTAACTTCACTTGATGCTTTCGCAACTTTTCCGTTAATCGTAATTCTTCCGCCGTTGCACGCTTCAGCGGCAACCGTGCGTCTTTTTATCAATCGGGAAACTTTCAAATACTTGTCTATTCTCATAGTTAAACTCACTTACAATCCTTGAAGAATGCGCCGAATGCCTTGTACGACATATACAAGTCCATCTTGCCGACAACCTCGTAAGGAGCGTGCATGCTGAGCATGGGAACGCCGCAGTCGATTGTGTTGACGCCGAGGTTTGCCACAAACTGTGCGATTGTGCCGCCGCCGCCCGCATCAACCTTGCCGAGCTCTGCCGTATGCCAAATAACGTCATTGTCGTTAAATATCTTTCTCACTTTGCCCATAAGCTCTGCCGACGCATCGTTGCTGCCGCTCTTTCCGCCGCTGCCCGTGTACTTGCTTACGGCAATACCTTTGTTCATTCTGCCGCAGTTTTGTGCATCGTAAACATCGCCGAATTTGGGATCAAACGCTGCGGAAACGTCTGCGGAAAGGCAGTACGACTTGTCAAGCATACGAAGACGGTTGATATCCGAGGGTGTTTCCCCGCTCTTTTCCATCAATTCGGAAAGAACAAGCTGCATAAAGTAGCTCTTTGCACCCGTATTGCCCATCGAGCCTACCTCTTCCTTGTCCGTAAGAATACAGATAGCCGTTCTTTCAGGGTTTTCGGCTTCGAGTGCCGCCATAAGTGCCGCATAAGAGCAAACACGGTCGTCATGACCGTAGGCTGCAATCATGCTGCGGTCAAATCCGAGGTCTTTTGCCTTAAAAGCGGGAACTATTTCAAGTTCGGCAGAAAGGAAATCTTCTTCCTTTATATTGTACTTTTCGTTGAGGATAGCAAGAATCTTGCTCTTAACTTCGCCCTTTTTGAGTCCGGTCTCTTCATCGTCTTCTCCCTCGTAAGGAATCGAACCGAGAAGGATTGTGAGCTGTTCGCCCTCAACAACGTGGTGACCGTTTTTGCCCATCTGAGCGTTACCCAAATGAGGAAGAAGGTCCGTTATAACAAATGTCAAATCATCATCGTAATCGCCGATTGAAACGTCAATCTTTTCGCCGCTTTCAAGCACAACAACGCCGTGAATCGCAAGCGGAATGGCTGTCCACTGATATTTCTTGATACCGCCGTAATAATGTGTCTTGAAAAACGCCATCTCATTATCTTCGAAAAGAGGATTCTGCTTGAGGTCGAGACGGGGAGCGTCGATATGCGCACCTGCGATGTTAACGCCTTCGCTCACCTTTTCCTTGCCGACAACAATAAGCATAATGCCCTTGTTCTTGTTTACGGCATACACCTTATCGCCCGCTTTAACGCTCGATACATCGGCAAGATTTTTAAATCCCGCTTTTTCGGCAAGAGCAATTGTTGTTTTTACACATTCTCTTTCCGTCTTTCCTTCGTCAAGATACTTTTTATAGCCTTCGCCGAATTCGAAGACTTTTTTCTTTTCGGCTTCGTCAATCGTATTCCAGCCGTTTTTAAATTCAAGCTTCATTATTAAAAACTTCCTTTCTTTTTTAAATATGCTTACAAATATTATATCATTATTTTTACGGATTTCAAGGTGTATTATTGACTTTATGTGTTTGATGTGATAATCTTTTTTTAGTTTTACGAAAGGATGAAACAACTCATGATAAAACTTAAAGGACAGTACGCACGCCTCAGCGACGCCGTATTGAAAAAAAGTGCGTTTTCCGAAAACCGCACACGAACATTGGATTATTTGAAATTGCTTGACTGCGACCGTATGCTCTACAACTTCCGTATGACTTTCGGTCTTGAAACAACATGTGAGCCCTTGGGCGGTTGGGAAGAACCCACAGGTCTTCTGAGAGGTCACTCTACAGGTCACTTTTTGTCTGCATTGGCTCTTGCCTACAGCGCAACAGGCGAAATTTGCTACAAAGAAAAAATGGATTATATGGTCTCCGAGCTTCGCAAAATGCAGCTCATGTGCCATGGCAAAGCCTCCGACTTTGTCGCAAAAGGCGATTGCGATCACCCCGAAGAGTCTCTTTGGAGTCGCAACCCCGAAGAATGGGGCGAGGGATTTTTGTCGGCTTATTCTCCCGACCAGTTTGCCCTTTTGGAAAAATTCACAAAATACAACAAAATATGGGCGCCTTATTACACTCTTCACAAAATCGTCGCAGGTCTTATCGACTGCTACACTCGCGGCGGTAACAGCGAAGCGCTTGAGTGTGCAAAAGGCATCGCATCATGGATTGCAGACCGCCTTTCTCCTTTAACGGACGAACACCGCACAAAAATGTGGAGCATGTACATAGCGGGCGAATTCGGCGGCATGAACGAGTCCCTCACAGCTCTTTACAACATAACAGGTGAAGAAAAATACCTCACAACCGCAAAAATGTTTGACAACAAAAACATTTTCCCCGGACTTTCCAAAGGTGACGACACCATACAAAATCTTCATGCAAACCAACACATTCCCCAAATTTTGGGTGCAATCGAAGAATATATGGCAACCGAGGACGATTTTTATTACAACATCGGCAAAAACTTTTTCGACATCGTAACAGGGCACCATATGTACTCCATCGGCGGTGTCGGTCAGGGCGAAAGCTTCCGCAATCCCGACTCTCTCGCCGAAAATATCAAGGAAGCCACCAACTGCGAAACGTGTGCCGCATACAATCTTCTCAAAACAGCACGTATGCTCTATGCCTTGAATCCCGACGAAGTAAAATACATGGATTATTACGAACGTGCTCTCATCAACCAGATTCTCGCATCACAAACACCTTTTGTCACGGAAAATGTTCACAACGGTGTTACATACATGCTTCCCATCGGTCCCGGTGCCGAAAAAGAATATACCGACGACTACAACTCGTTCACCTGCTGTCACGGTACGGGCATGGAAAACCACGTAAAATACACGGATGCATCTTTCTTTGTTCGTGACGAAAAAACCGTCATTGTCAACCAGTACGTTCCCGCCGTATACACAGGCGACGTTTCGATAGATATTGACATTGCCTTTCCTTATTCGGGCGGTACAATCACCGTTACGGGCGACTGCGACAAGGATATTTACCTTCGTATCCCCGCTTGGAGCGAATATCCGTTCGGCGATTTGCCCCACATGGGTCGTTACGCTCACATTGCTCACAAGGCAGGTCAAACGGATGTTATAGACGTCAACTTCACATACAAAATCCGTTTCGAGAGAACCCCCGACAAGCTTGACGGAAAAACCGTTGCCTCCGTTATGTACGGACCTTTTGTAATGGTTGCCGAAAACAGCTATACAAAATTTCTCACAATCGGAGACGATTTGAAAGAAGTCGAAGGCGAAGTCGCTCTCACAGGCTACGGATTAAAATTCGTACCTATGTATCAAATGCATCAAAAGCCTTATCACACATATTTCATTGTAGAATAATAACCTCACGAAACAAGACGAAATCAAAGATTTCTGTGTTTCGGAGAACATTTTATCATAATGCTACGGCGAAGATTACCGCCTACGCTGTTATGGTATAATAACATACAAATAGCGTACCGAGTTTTCGGTACGCAACTGCAAATCTTGCCAAGGCAATCTTCGCAGTTTATTATTTTTTCACAAGTAAAGTGGTGATTTCTCGTGCAAGAGGCTTAAAGCCTCCTTAAATCACCACTTTC
>CAZRYW010000134.1:0-4026 GCA_964604405.1 uncultured Oscillospiraceae bacterium | reverse complement strand
AGTGGCGATTTAAGGAGGCTTTAAGCCTCTTGCACGAGAAATCGCCACTTTATTCATTGTGGAAAATAACAAACTGCGAAGATTGCCTTGGCAAGATTTGCAGTTGCGTGTCGAAACGCCCGCATTGCAGTTGCATCGTTTATTCTATTGTTACCGAACCTGTAAAAGGTACCATTCCGACAATCGAATTCCAAAGCATTATTTTAACATTTTTATTCTCGGCATCAATTTCAAAATCATTGGAGCCTTCCTTGATATCAACGGGAACGCTCTTTGCCGATGCAAGTGAACCATCATCGTTGTATGTTGCGGCAATCACTATGCCTTTTCCCATATCGCTTTCACTTTCGACAAATCCTTTAACTTTTCCGTTGTCGAATTTAACATCGGTTATGGTAACTGCTTTCGGAAGTATAACTTCCAAATCGGTTATCTTGAGAAGTCCCTCAGTCGTCACACCGTTTCCGGCATAAACCATCACTTTACCCAAGTCATCGCACGTTGCGCTCGTTCTGAAAGAGTAGTTTTTCGCAACAGTCTTCACATCATTGTCAACTTCAACATATACGGAATACTTTTTGTTTTTAACATCGACTTCTATCGTCACGGGATATGTTTTTCCCGCCTCATAATTAACCGTTGCAGCCTTTTGATAGCTCGATGCGTTGTATGCGTCAAAATAGCCTCCGCTCGTCACTCTCATGTATATGGGCATATGACCGTAAGAAGACGGTGTAACGTCCTTGTCACCGAACGATATACCTGCATCAATACCGCTCTGCGTCGCCGTGAGATTAAATTTATACGTAACCTTATCCGTTGCCACGGGGATATTGTACGTCTGCCACTTTGATTCAAGTGTGCTCGTAAGATAACTTGTCACAGGCTTTACACAAAGAACATATTCTTTTTCGTACTTTGTTCCCTTATAGTCAAATGTTGCCGTCAGCGTAACTTTTTTCACGCCTTCTTCGGGAACTGTCACCTTACCCGTCGTCGAAACAACCGCTTCGTCACTTGTCTTCCATGTGATATCACTTCCGTATACGCCCTTTGTAGGAAGATTGATATCGCCCGTAACATAATTCACATCTCTGCCGAAATTAACGCTTTCCGCATCAAGCTTTGCCATGTCTTCGTCGCTGTTTCCCGTATTAGATGCAATCTCTCCGGGCGTAAGAGCACGGTAGTAAACCTTTACATTGTCAAACATTCCCTTAAAATACGGATCCGCCGCAAACTGGCTCTTGCCGAGGTATGCGTTAAGTCCCTCTTCCGCAAGGTGATACACACTCTTTGTAACACTTTCTTTCGCAACCTGCACACCGTCTTTGTAAATCGTCATGGATTCCGGTTCAATCACGAGATCTATGTGCATCCACTTGTTTGTCAAATCACCGAGGTTATCGGAGATTGCTTTTTCTTCGTACTGCCAACCCGAAATCGTGAGTGCGCTTCTCATCGTCGAAGAATTGATTTTAAAGAAAGCATACTGGCTTTCACCCGTACCCATGCTGAATGTCATATTGCTGTCGGGCGAAGAATCATTCAACACATCAAACGAAAGAGTCATTGTGCTTCTTCTGTCAAATGTTCCCTCGGGGAATTCAAAATACGAATTATTGCCGTCAAGCACCAAAACATTCGATTTTCTCTCTTCGTTGTATTCCACTTTAGCATTTCCGTAAAGGTTCTCGTTTACATCGCTTTCAAAATCAAAGCTCAATTCCGCTTCGCTTCCGTCCTTGCTCACTTCGGGATTGCCCCACTTTTCGAGAACACGTGCATATTCTTCCGCATTGATGGGCAAAAATCCGCCGTGCTTGCTGCCTGTGGGCATTATGATTGTGCCGCTTCCCTTTACAAATTTACCCGATGCGATATCGGTTGTCAAATAGGGCACGTAAACCGAATAGTTATCAACCAAAAGAGCATATGTATCATCTGTTCCTTTCACGAGGAAACTTCCCGGTCCCTCGCCGCCGATATATTCGAATCCCTCAACCTCTTTCCAGGGACCGGATGCATGATCCGATACAAGCATTGCGATTTTACTGTTCCATTTTTTATAGAAATGATAAAACTTTCCGTCATTTGCCTGAATAATGTTAGAGTCGATAGCCGCAATTCTCTTTGTGCCCGTTCCGTATGTTGTAACACCGTTATCTTCATACGGCTGAACAAAATACTCAGGTTCGCTGAAAGTTATAAAGTCTCTTGTTCTGACAACATAAACCGTATCTATAGCATTGCTGCCGAGCGTAAGATCCTTTGCCGAAGCATACACAAGATACTCTTCCGTATCGGGATCCCATGTAGCCTCAGGTGCCCAAGCACAGCCCATGTCGTCATTTGCGAATTTAACCATTCTCTGTTCCGACCAGTTAACCAAATCGTCCGATTCCCAAATCATGAGGTACTTACTTCCCTCCAAGCTCCACGGACCCCATCCCTGACCGTCCTGTGTGTTCAAATCGGTTGCGATAAGATAAAATCTGTCCCCGTCTTTGCTTCTCAAAAGATACGGGTCTCTGAGGCATTGCGTACCCATCTCGCTTTCCAAAATCGGCCAGTTTCCGTTAAGGTCAAACCATTCGTAACCGTCTTCGCTTCCCGCAAGATGAATCGAAAGTCTTTCCGCTTCGCCGTTTACGTTACCTCTGAAATAAACGTACAAATAAGCCTCCGTTTCACCAACCTCTTCGGGTTTTGCCACAATATTAACATCAATATCTTTTGTGAGATTTTTACCGTTAAAGTCTACCGTCGCCGTAAGAGTAACCGTTTTATCTTCGTCACCTCTTGTCACGCGACCTTTCGGAATAACATAATCTCCGTTTTCTATATCATACGGATAAACAACATTCTCATCACTCGATGCCCACGTCACCGCATATCCCAATGCTTCATCCTGAAGCGTCAGGTTTTCCTTAACGCTTTCTTTCACGGGAATGTCAATAGCGTCCAAAACCTTTTGTTCATCGAGTACCGTCTCGGGGAATGTTCCGAGTTCTTTTATTTCGTCTTCGCTCATTGCTCTTTTCGCAAAAACAATCTCGTCCAAGTATGCATTGAGATAACTGTCTCCCGAGAACTGACTTCTTCCTATATAATTTGTTCTCGTATTGCCCATCTCGGCAAGCGTACTTGTAAAGTTTGTTCCCGTTGCGCTGAGTTCACCGTCAACATAAATTTTTGCGGTATTTCCCTCCTGCACATATGCAAGATGAGTCCACTTGTTTTTTTCGATGGCATTTTCCGCCGTAACATTTGCCTCGCTTCCGCCGTTAACCTTCATTGCGGCACGCACATTCGTTGCCGAATACGGCATGCCCAAAAATGCGTAGCTGTTCGTTCCGTCGCCGAGGTCAAATATTCTTCTCCACTTAGCTGTTGTCGTTGTGGTTTTAATCCAAACGGCCATGGTAAAATCGGTAACGCCCTCCGTAATGTTATTCGGAAGATGGATATAACTTGTCGAGCCGTTAAACCATGCACAGTTACCGTAAACACCTTCATTCAAAATCGACAGATTATATCCCGTCGCACCTTCAGGCAGCTGTTCGTCAAAGCTGATGTAAAAAATACTGTCATCATCTTTTTTATATTCCGCCGCCTGTGCGGGTAAAGATGACAAAAGCATACACGAGCTTACCAAAGTCGCCAAAAACTTTTTCATTTCACACATCTCCTTTATGTTCTTCATGTTTTGATTGTATCATTTGTACATTTTATTTGCAATACTTTTTTGCATTTAAAAGGCTCAAAAACCCTTGTTTTTGAGCCTTTGTTGCACATTGTACGCATTTAGTTGCGTTTTGTACGCACTTATTCATTCAGTTTTTGTTTCAAATAACACTCCCCGTAATATGAGCACAATCCGTCGCATACGGCATCAAATCTTCCGGGATACATTCGTCTCAACTGCCGGAGCTTTTCGGCATCTCCGCTTGACGAAATAATCGCCTGACAGAACTCGGCAAAATCTTCGCCCAAAGCCGTTTGTCCGTATCCCGAAACCGCACA
>CAZRYW010000133.1:0-4048 GCA_964604405.1 uncultured Oscillospiraceae bacterium | reverse complement strand
AAGCTGTTGTTATGAAGATTCGCGATGACTCTCCCGATCCCATCCGTCTCGGCGGTGTAAGTGCTGTTGTTGCAGAACAGCTCGAAGAGCTTTGCGGTGCGGAAGCACGTTCCACAATCCTCGGTCACACACAGCGTGGCGGTACGACGAGCGGTCACGACAGAGTTCTTGCTACTCGTTACGGTTATGCCGCTGTTGACCTTGCAATGGAAGGCAAGTTCGGCAACATCGTTGCTCTTCACGGCGACGAAATCACATACGCTTCCTTGGAAGACGTTATCGGTCAGAAGACAAAGAACGTTGATCCCAACGGTGAACTCGTTCAGATGGCAAAAGCTATCGGTGTTTGCTTCGGCGACTGATTTTAATAACAAATCATTAAAAGGCGGCTCAATGCCGCCTTTTTTGCGTGTCGAAAAATTCGACACGCAACTGCAAATCTTGCCAAGGCAATCTTCGCAGTCTGTTGTTTTTCTGTTGAACAAAGCGGCGATTTCTCGTACAAGAGGCTTAAAGCCTCCTTAAATCGCCACTTTCGGCGAGGCAATGCGATTGCCTCGCCGATTTTCTTTGGGAAACCTTCTTTCCCAAACCCTTCGCTGTTACTTTATAATTAAGTTTATCGACAGTCTGAGGCGGCTCAATGCCGCCTTTTCTTTTTCAAAATAAAGGGTTTTTCCGATTTTTATCGAATAAATAGTTAAAAGGATTCGATTTAATTTGAACGGAGTGATTGTATGACAATACGAGAACACATCGAAGATGTTGAATATTTGACACTCTCCCCTTTTGCGACAAAATCCCGTGAGACAAAAGGCAGGCAAATCCCCAAACCTCTGTGCGATATGCGAACCGAGTTTCAACGTGACCGTGACAAGATTATTCATTCCAAATCTTTTCGCCGTTTAAAACACAAAACGCAGGTTTTCATTTCTCCCGAGGGCGACCATTACCGCACACGTCTCACGCATACTCTCGAAGTTTCTCAAATAGGACGTACAATCGCACGTGCGCTCAGGCTCAACGAAGATTTGGTCGAAGCCACAAGTCTCGGTCATGATTTGGGTCACACTCCGTTCGGTCATGCGGGCGAAGCGGCGCTCAACGCTCTCTCCCCCAACGGTTTTCGCCACAACGAGCAAAGTGTGCGAGTCGTTGACAAAATAGACAAGCTCAATCTTACATATGAGGTTCGAGACGGCATCCTCAATCACACAGGTTCTTCTGTTGCTTCAACGCCCGAAGGCAAAATTATCAAATTCGCCGATCGCATTGCCTACATAAACCACGATATCGACGATGCTCTTCGTGCCGGCGTTTTGTCATATGACTCCATTCCGAAAGACCTAATCGACATTTTGGGCGACACTCACTCCAAACGTATCGGCACAATGATACACAATTGCATACTCTCCAGTCAAAACAGCGACACAATACGCATGACAGGCGAGGTTTGCGAAGCCATGGAGTCTCTTCGCAACTTTATGTTCGACAACGTCTATATCGGTTCGGATGCGAAAATCGAAGAAAAAAAGGTTTTCAGCATCATCGAGGGACTTTACACACATTTCATCGCCAATCCTCATCTTCTGCCCGATATCGACACGTCCTCTCTCAACGACTATGAGCTTGAGCGTTCGGTCTGCGACTACATTGCCGGCATGAGCGACCGATACGCCGTATATATGTTCGAAAAAATCTACATTCCCTCTTCATGGGGCAGGAATTAAGTCCGAAAACTTGATTTTTTGCATATTTTTTGTGCATTTTGGTTATAACTTCCAACATAACCCGTGTTTTTTTAGCTAATTTTTTTAAAGGATTTTTTCCTCACTTGTCGAATAATCTTATTGAAACTGTTTATTATGATTTTTATACGAAAGGGAGCGAGTATGTGCCGAATTTTTATCCGGACGAAATCATTTCGGAAGTAGTTAACGCAAACGATATCGTCTCCCTCGTTTCATCTTATGTTCATCTGAAAAAGAGTGGCAGCGGCTATATGGGTTGCTGCCCCTTTCATCGTGAAAAGACGCCGTCTTTTCACGTCAGTGCAGACAAACAGCTTTACCACTGCTTCGGTTGCGGAGTCGGCGGTAGCGTTATTCAGTTTGCGATGGCAGCCGAAAACCTCGATTTTCCGGATGCCGTTCGTTTTTTGGCGGAACGTGCCGGCATCAATTTGCCCGAACTCGGTTCTGCCGACACTCCGACGGACGAATATTATAAGCGCAAGCGAAAAATTTATGATATGAACCGTGATGCCGCAAGATATTTTCATGAGGTTCTTCTCTCTTCCGAGGGCAAAGATGCCTTGACTTATCTTACGGGACGCAATCTTTCTTTAAAAACGATTAACTCTTTCGGTTTGGGTGCTTCTCCCAAAGGTTGGGATTCGCTTTTAAAAAAGCTCTCCTCGTTAGGTTACGACCGTGACCTCATGGTTGAAGCGGGGCTTTGTATTCGCAATGAAAAAAATCATGTATACGACCGTTACCGCAATCGTGTTATGTTTCCGATTATCGACACTCGGGGCAACGTTGTCGGTTTCGGCGGCAGGAAACTCGAAGGTGACGGAGCAAAATACATCAACTCTCCCGAAAGCATCGTTTATAACAAGGGCAAGATTTTGTATGCCCTCAATTTTGCAAAAAAACAAGAACAAAACAATCTCATTCTAACCGAAGGGTATATGGACGTAATCAGCCTTCATCAAGCGGGATTCAAGGGAGCCGTTGCAGGTTGCGGTACGGCGCTCACACCCGAACAGGCTCGTCTTGCCGCAAAATATTCCAAGAATATATTTTTGTGCTACGACTCGGATGAGGCAGGACAAAAAGCGGCAAAAAGAGCAATCGAGCTGTTTTCCGCTCTTGACTGCAACGTTAAAGTTCTCAAAGTTCCCGACGGCAAAGACCCCGATGAATTCATCAAAAAGCACGGCGCAGTAGCTTTCGAAAAACTGCTTACCTCCGCTCGTGCCACGACACGTTATGAGATTGACGCCATCATGCAAAAATACGACCTCGACGATATCAGTCAAAAAGTCGAATTTTCCCGTGAAGCCGCAATCCTTCTTTCACGTTTGAAAAGTGCCGTCGAACAGGACGAATATCTCAAATACGTCAGTTTAAAAGCCAACATATCCGTAGATGCTCTTTTGACCGAAATCAAAAAGCTTCGTCGAAAAGACAATTCTCAATCGGTTACCGCACAGATGAAAAAATCCTCGGGCACTCTTCGCACCCCGGGAACTGCAAAAGCCTCATCTTCCCGTATTCTCAAAGCGGAGCGAGGACTGCTGTGTGTACTCATGTCATCGCGAACCGATTTTGAAAAACTCAGCGGACGTGTTACGGACGAGCTTTTTACATACGACTTTCACAAAGAAGTTTTCGCTGCGGCAAAAAAGCTGTATGATAACGGCTCCGATTTCGGCATCACCGAGCTTTCACGTTTTTTCCCGAATCGTGAAGGCGAATTTTCCGAAGTCTTCATGCAAGGCGGTGAAATTTCCGACAACAAACAGGCTGCTTCGGATTTTATTTCCGTTATCGAAGAGGAAACATTAAAACTTCAAATCGCCGAAGCTACACGTGCTAATGATATAGAAAAACTTTCTATTCTTCTAAAAAAACAAAAATCATTGAAAGGATGATCTCAATGAGCGAAAATGCAATCACCAATAAAAAGGCGGCAATCAAAGACCTTCTCGAAAAAGGCAAACAAAAAGGCGTATTGACCGAAAAGGAAATCGAAGATGCCTTGTCCGAGTTTGAGCTTGACGCCGAACAAATCGAAAAAATTCACGAAACACTTGATTCTCTCGGCATCGACGTTATCGGCGATATGGATACCGAGCTTGCGAAAATCGACGAATCGGCTCCCGTTGACGACACGGAAGACCTTTCTGTTCCCGAAGGCGTTTCCATCGACGACCACGTAAGAATGTATCTCAAAGAAATCGGCAAAGTTCCGCTTCTTTCTCCCGCCGAAGAACATGAGTATGCAAAAAGAATGGCGGAAGGCGACGAAGTTGCCCGCCAAA
>CAZRYW010000132.1:0-4117 GCA_964604405.1 uncultured Oscillospiraceae bacterium | reverse complement strand
TAGGTGGCGATTTGACCCGGGAAAATCATAAAACCTTCGCCTTTTTGAACGTGGAATTTGTGTCCGTCGGCGATGAGCACTCCTTTGCCCGAGTGGACGTAATGAAAAAGGAAATTGTTCCAAATGTGAGGTTTTTCGCCGAAAGACGGTGTGCACTTGCGGTATCCGTACTGCACCACGTTGAAATCCAGATTGTTTTTGGTATAGACACGATAGTTAATCATAATTAATCCTCGCTGTTTGAAAAAATGTATCGGTTAAAAGCGTGTGAGCTTTGATATGTTTATTGTATCATAAAAAAAGAAAAACGGAATAGTGAAAAACGGACAAAAACAATCCATAAAATACCGAAATGTAATATGACGCTTGAAAATAAAATCCGATATTATATAATTATTTGTAAGGAGAATATCCGTTTTTGTAAGGAGGAATAATGATGATACAAAATCCTGTGATAAGAGGTTTCAATCCCGATCCGTCGATTATACGAATAGGGGAAGATTATTATATAGCAACATCGACTTTCGAATGGTTTCCCGGAGTGAACATATATCATTCGAGAGATTTAAAAACATGGAAAATACACTCACGCATATTGAACGATGAAAGACTTTTAAAACTTGACGGCGTGCCTGACGGAGGAGGAATATGGGCGCCGTGCTTGTCATATGACGGAAAAAAGATTTATCTTGTATATACCGTGGTGAAAGAGCGCGGGGCAATGATGCAGACGGATAATTATATAATCGAAACGGAAGATATAAACGGGAAATGGTCGGATAGGGTATATCTTAATTCGGTAGGATTTGATCCGAGCTTGTTTCATGACGATGACGGGAGAAAATATTTGGTGAGTTTGGAAAATCATTACGAGGAGGGAAAACGATTTAACGGATTGTACATTGAAGAATATGACCCCGTGGAAAAAAAGCTTGTCGGAGGCAGGCGAAAGTTTTATGAAGAAGCGAGCGGAGAATTGACGGAGGGAGCACATCTTTACAAAAAAGACGGGATATATTATCTTTTGAAAGCACAGGGAGGCACGGGCGTTATGCATTCGGCACAGATGTCGAGAAGCGAAAGTCTTTTCGGCACTTGGGAAGATGACGAAAGAATACTTTTGCACGCAAGAGGAGATATGAGTTATCCTCTTTTGAAAGCGGGGCATGCCGATATAGTGGAAGACGGTGCGGGAAATTGGTATATGGTACATCTTGCATCGAGAGGGTTGGAGTCTATGTCGGGCAGGGAAACATGCATACAAAAGGTTGAGTGGAAAGACGGGTGGCTGAGGCTGTCGTGCGGAGGCGAAAGACCTGCTGCGGATGTTTTTGACGGAGAGGAAAAAAGAGAAAATAAGTATTATGATTTGAGAAATAATGATTTTGAAGAAGATTTTCAGTATTTGAGAACAAAAAATGAAGATGCATACACTCTGACCGATAACGGGCTTGAAATTGAGGGCGGAAGTCCTTTGATGAGCAGATTTGACCAAAACTTTATCGCAAGACGAATTGACGAGGAAAATATAAAAGTGGAAACCGAATTGGAGTTTTATCCCGAAAGCGACCGAGAAACGGCGGGAGTGGTGTTTTTTTACGATACGCGGCATTGGTATTACGGATATGTGACGAACAAAAACGGAATTAACAAAGCGAAGCTTTTGGGATGTGACGATGGAAAATTGATTTATTTCGAAAAGGAGATTGAGGTTGGGAAGAGTGTTAAAATATCGGCAATATTGAAAGAAAAGACAATAACGTTTTTTGCGGACGGGAAAATGATGGGAAATGCGGACGCAAAAATATTGACCGATGAGCATGTGCATTTGGGATTTACGGGTGCGATGGTTGGGATAAATTGCATTGATTGTGAGAAAAAAACAAAAAAAGCATTGTACAAATATTTTAAATATGAAAGAAATTGATTGACGAAATGGGGGAAACGGTAGTATAATCGGAAAAAACAGCGAAAGGAATGACAATAGATGAAGATTATAGATATTGTAAGAAGAGATTCTTTATCTCTTTCGTTTGAGGTTTTTCCGCCCAAAACGGAAACAAGCTTTGAAAGCGTGAAATATGCAACTGAGGAAATAGCAAAGCTCAGACCGTCGTTTATGAGTGTGACTTACGGTGCGGGCGGAGGTACAAGCAAGTATACGTTGGATATTGCCAAAAATATTAAAAACGAATACAGCGTACCGACGCTTGCTCATTTGACGTGCGTGTCGTCCACGAAAGAAACCGTGCGTGAAAAAATAAGAGAAATAAAAGATGCGGGAATCGTGAACGTGATGGCATTGAGAGGCGATATACCCAAAGAGATGGAAAACGGCGACAGAAGTCGCTGGGAGTACAAAAACGCTATAGAGCTTGTGCGTGAGTTGAAAGAAGCGGACAAGGATATATGCATAGGCGGAGCTTGCTATCCCGAGATACATCCCGAAAGCGCAAACCAAAAAGAAGACATAAAGTATTTGAAAGAAAAGGTTGACGCAGGGTGCGATTTTTTGACAACGCAGATGTTTTTTGATAATAATCTTTTGTATAATTTTTTATATAAAATCAGAGAAGCGGGTATTACGGTACCTGTTATTCCCGGGATTATGCCGATTACAAATGCGAATCAGGTGGAAAGAGCGATTAAATTGTCGGGTTCTTTCATGCCGCAGAGGTTTAAAAGCATTGTAGACAAGTTCGGTTCCGACCCTGAGGCGATGAAACAGGCGGGAATCGCATATGCGACGGATCAGATAATTGATTTGTATGCGAATAATATTACGAATGTTCACGTATATTCTATGAATAAACCCGATGTCGCACAAAAAATACAGAGTAATCTTTCGGCTATTTTGGGGAAATAATCCGATACGGCTTGTTCTTTGAAGTTTTGTGTGTTATACTGTTGGGTGAATAACGGGAAAGAAGTGATACGATGAATGTACTCGAATGGTTGAAAGTTGTCCTTTTGGGGATTGTCGAAGGTATTACGGAATGGCTTCCGATAAGCAGTACGGGGCATTTGATACTGGTTGACGAATTTGTGAAGCTTAATCAAAGCGACGCTTTTATGGAAATGTTTAATGTGGTAATACAGCTGGGCGCGATACTTGCGGTTGTGGTGTTGTATTGGACGAAGCTTTGGCCTTTTCACACAAAGAAAAACGCAGATAAAACCAAAAAAGAAAGCTTGTGGAACAATTATTGTTACACCGACAAAATAATTCTTTGGCTTAAAATCGTAGTTGCATGTTTGCCCGCAATGATTGTGGGGCTGCCGTTTGACGATTGGATGGAAGAGCATTTACATAATTCAACGGTTGTTGCGATTGCTCTTATCGTATACGGTGTGATATTCATACTGATTGAAAATTACAACAAGAAGAGAAACGCAAGGATAAACGATATCGAAAGTTTGAGTTTTAAAGACGCTTTGCTGATAGGTGTGTTTCAGGTTTTGTCGTTGGTGCCCGGTACGAGTCGTTCGGGTTCGACGATTATAGGCGGAATACTTATCGGAGCAAAGAGAGAAGTCGCCGCCGAGTTCACGTTCTTTTTGGCGATACCGGTTATGTTCGGTGCAAGCGCATTGAAGCTGTTAAAATTCGGATTTGCTTTTACGCAGACGGAAATTGCGGTATTGGTGCTCGGAATGGTTGTTGCATTTGCGGTTTCGATTTTGGCGATAAAGTTTTTGATGGGATATATCAAAAAGCATGATTTTAAAGTTTTCGGATGGTACAGAATTGTGCTCGGCATTATCGTGCTTTTGTATTTTGCGATGAAATAAGAAGAGAAATATTAAAACAAGCAAGCGAGGGATGCCTTCGCTTGCTTGTTTTTGTGTAAAAGAAAACCACACCAAAGTGGCGTGGTTCAAAAAAGCAATTCCGATGAAATTTGAAAGTGTCACAGAGTGTGACGGCAATCTACTTTTGTGCGACAAAAGTAGCAAAAACGTGGGGGATTCCGATTTCCCCCACACCCCTTAAAACGGCCTCGCAGGGGCGGAGAGTGCGGTAGGCTTTTCTGTATGAAAATAGCGGGTTTTGTTTTTTTGACGCTTAGCTCCTTTTGCGTCACCGTCCTCCAAGGTCGCACTCAGCGACCTAATC
>CAZRYW010000131.1:0-4149 GCA_964604405.1 uncultured Oscillospiraceae bacterium | reverse complement strand
TTTTATTTTTTTGTAAAGCTCTATTGTCGGTTACCCCAACATTTATTATAGAGCCGATTTAAAAGAATATTTTAAAACAGCACGGATTTTCCGTGCTGTTTTTGTTTGAGAAAAAAGGCATCGTAATTTGCGATGGCTTTTCAGATGTTTATTTATTCTTTTTACGCATTTTGTTGATGATGTTAAACAAAGCGAATACAAGCGCCGCAATGATAAAGATTGCGAACGATACGGACATAAACGCATCATCGCTGTCGTTTGAAAGCCTGATTTTGTTCCACGAGTCTTGCATTTGACTGTTGGCTTTGGATGAGAGCGAAAGGAATACTTCCGTCTTGGTTTCCAAAAATTCATCAGAGGGGTAGCGACGTTCGTCACTCTTTACATCATCGGGCAACAAGTCGTACACTTCGGCGTGAGGTGTGGAATAGCCTATGTATTCACAGTTTGCGAGAGCAATTTCGGTCTCACAGAGATAATTGATATACATTTCCGCAGCTTCTTTATGCCTTGAACCTTTTGGAATACAGATGGCATCGACAAAGCTGTTTGTACCTTCGTCGGGAATAACATAGTCCAAGTCGGGGTTTGCGTCAATCATGGTGAGAGCGTCGCCGACGTAATACGGCGCAACAGAAGCGCTGCCGCCTTCCATCTTGTCGTAGACTTCGTCCATTACATATGCCTGAACAATACCGCTGTCATACTGCTTTTTCAACAAGTCAAATGCAGCATCAAGCTCTTCTTCGTTTTCGGTATTCAAGGAATAGCCGAGCATAATTTCGGCAATGCCGAAAGCATCTCTCGGGTTGTTGAACATAAGTATACGGTCTGCATAATTTTCATCCCACAGAACAGACCAGCTTGTCGGAGCTTCGTCGAAAGCTTTTGTATCGTAAAGCAGACACACCATGCCGGTTGTGTAGGGGACGGAGTATTCGTTGTGCGGGTCATACAACGGGTTCTTGTATGAATCCATAATTTTTGTTTCATAGTTGGGAATGTTGGAAAAATCAAGTTTTTCGAGCATATCTTCTTCGATAAGCTTTGAAATCATATAATCCGACGGGATTACAATATCGTAATCCGCACCGCCGCTTTTTAACTTTGCATACAAGCCTTCGTTGTTGGCATAAGTAACATAGTTGACTTTTATGCCCGTCAATGCTTCGAACTGACGGTTAACGTCAATCATATCTTCGTCTCCGAGACTCATATATTCGCCCCAGTTAGCGACGTTGATTGTTATCTTTTCGTCTTTGAAGCGAGAATAATCATAATCCGAAAGCATATCGGTTTGCAAAATCAAGTCGGGACCGGAATTGAGTCCGGATACGAGGAATCCGCCACCTACGGTGATTAACAAAAGCATCGCAACACCCATAACCAATCCGCTTTTTTTGAATCCGCCGCTTACTGTTACGCTGTTGGCTCTTCGCAATCTGCGATTGTCGAGAATATTTTTGACAACCAAAATAATAAGTATGGTAACAAATATAATTGTTGACAGCGCATTGATACTGGGATCCATATTACGCTTTGTCATGGATTCGATTGCGATGGGGAGGGTGTTTACGGAAGAACCGGAGTTGAAGTAACTGATAACAAAGTCGTCTATCGAATAGGTTACCGCCATAATAAAACCGGAGAGAACACCGGGAAAAATTTCGGGAATAACGACCTTGAAAAAAGCTTGACGTGAGTTGCAACCGAGATCATATGCCGCTTCGACCAGGTTTGGATTCATCTGTCGGAGTTTTGGCAAAACATTGTAGATAACATACGGCACGCAAAACGCTATATGCGACAAAATCAATGTTATATAGCCGAACTGAAACGGGATGAAACGCATAAAAACCTTGAACAAAAGCATGAGCGACACACCCATGATAATTTCGGGGTTGATAATGGGAAGGTACGTAACCGTCATAACCATGCTGCGTGTATTTTTTTTGAGATTGTTAATGCCTATAGCCGCCAAAGTGCCGAGAATTGTGGAAATAATGGACGCTATCACGGCAATAATGATTGTATTGAGAAGCGCAATCATTATCGAAGAGTCGGAAAAAAGACTCTTATACCATCTGAGGGAAAAACCGCCCCAAGCAACACGTGAATCGTTTGCGTTAAACGAGAATATCACAAGAGAAAGAATGGGGACGTAGAGGAAAAAAACAAGTGCCGTTATAAACAGCTTGGAAGACCATTTTTTCATATTACGGCATCCTCCCCTCCGAATTGATTGAACATACCTATGATAATAAGTACAATAACCATCAAAACAAGACTGAGAGCCGAACCGACATAAGGCTCATAAACCTGACCGACGAAATGTTGTTCGATAAGATCGCCGATGAGTATGATGTTGGAGCCCGAAAGCATTCTCGAAATTATGAACGTGGATACGGAAGGCACAAAAACCATTGTAATTCCCGAAGAAATACCGGGAACGGAAAGGGGGATTATAACCTTTCTGACAACATTGGCGTGAGAACAACCGAGATCCTGAGCCGCTTCGATAACGCTTTTATCTATTTTGGTCATAATAGAATAAAGCGGAAGAATCATAAAGGGAAGATTGTTGTAAATCATACCCAATATAACCGCACCTGATGTGTTGAGCATTTTTACGGGACCAAATCCGAAAAATGCGAGAATTTGGTTAATCAACCCGTTTGTATCGAGAATGTTCATCCAAGCGTATGTTCTCAAAATAAAATTGATCCACATGGGGAGCATGAGAAGCATTACGAATGTTGACTGCTTTTCTTCCGGCAGACGGGAAATTATATACGCTGCGGGAAATCCGAGCACAAGGCACACGAGCGTTGTTATAACAGCATATACGATGGAGCGCCAAAGTGCGGGGATATACATTGTCATTTCCATCAAATTGGAAAGTGTAAACGATCCGGTTTCCTCGCTTGTAAACGCAAAAACGCCTACGATGAGAAGAGGAACAACCGTAAAAACTATCATCCATACATAGTAGGGGATAGCAACTGCTTTTGATTTCATTAAATAACCTCTTTTCCGTAAAATATAAATCAAACGAAAAAAGACTATTCGCGCAACTTGTGCATAATATGGATATCGTTGGGATGGAGAGTCATACCGATGCGAGAACCGATCACCTGACTCTTTGTGGAATGAATTTTCCACATGAAGTTTGCCGTTTCCACAACGATTTCGAAATGTACACCTTTGAAAATGACGTCCTTGACAACACCGACGATAACATCGTCGGACGGAGCAACAACTTTGATATCTTCGGGACGAATGACAACGTCAACCAAAGTATCCGTTCCGAAACCCGCATCTTCACATTCGAAAACAACTCCGTCGATTTCGACGTAGTAATCTGTACGCATCATGCCGTCGATAATATTGCTTTCGCCTATAAAGTCGGCAACGAAAGCATTGACCGGCTCGTTGTAAATATCTTCGGGAGTACCGATTTGCTGGATTTCGCCGTTGTTCATAACAACTACGGTATCGCTCATAGTGAGCGCTTCCTCCTGGTCGTGAGTGACATATATAAACGTGATACCGAGACTTTGATGAATTTTTTTCAGTTCGATCTGCATTTCTTTTCGAAGTTTTAAGTCAAGAGCACCCAAAGGTTCGTCCAAGAGAAGAACACGAGGATGATTGACAAGTGCACGGGCTATGCCGACACGCTGCTGCTGACCGCCCGAAAGTGAGTTTACCGATCGATTTTCGTATCCCGAAAGGTTAACGAGTTTGAGCATTTCCGTTACGTTCTTTTTGATTTCGGATTCGTTCATTTTCTTTAATCTCAGACCGAAGGCTACGTTTTCATACACATTGAGATGGGGGAAAAGCGCATATTTTTGGAATACCGTATTGATATTTCTTTTGTATGCGGGAAGATCATTAATCTTTTTCCCGTCAAAATAAAGCTCTCCGCTGTTCATTTGCAGAAAGCCTCCGATAATCCTCAATGTTGTTGTTTTTCCACAACCCGAAGGTCCAAGTAAAGTAACAAACTGCTTGTCAACAATGTCGAGGTTGATTCCTTTCAAAATGGTTTCACCGTCTTCATATGTGACGACCGCATTTCTTAAGCTAATAATATTTTCCAACCGTTTGCTCCTTCATATTGAAATTTCAAGTAATTTTCGTATG
>CAZRYW010000130.1:0-4170 GCA_964604405.1 uncultured Oscillospiraceae bacterium | reverse complement strand
CAGAAATTGCGAGCATCATTTCCCGCTTCTTGCGAGCAATTTCAGTTTTCTCAGGTCGCTGAGTGCGTGCCTTTGAAAACGGTGCCGCAAAAGGGACAAAGCGTTAAAAAACAAAACCACTTTCTTTACATAGAAAGACCCACCTCAATCTCCGCCCCTGCGAGGCCGTTTGGGGTCCGGGGAATCGGAACCCCGGTGCTTTTGGTACTTTTGGCATCAAAAGTACATCGCCGTCACACTCTGTGACAAAATCCGATAATTCTTAACGAACTTACACAAAAAACAGCCGACGGAGGCATACTTCCGTCGGCTGTTTCATTATGTTTTATTTCATTTCACGGATTTTTTCAATCAATGCTTCTTTTTTGTTTTCCACGTCCCCGTCAATCACGCTTTCCAAAAGCTTTTGCAATATAAATCCTATCTCTTTACCGTCTTCGATTCCCTCGTTTTTGACGTCATTGCCGTTTATATCGAGACTTTTCAGCCTGATGCACTCATTATCTTCCTCAATCTCATTTCTCAGCTCTCTTATTTTCGCTATCGTTTCAAGATTTTTCAACGCCAGCGATGAGTGCGCCAAGGTATCTGCTGTTTTCACTTCAAGAAGCATATCCAAAAATTCATATGAGAACTTCGATAAAAATCTTTTGACATATTTTTTCTGCGGCAAAATATCCCGTTGGTGTTCACGTATCAGCATAACCGCCGTATCTTTCGTTTCATTGTCGATTTTCAATGCGTCAAAAAGCTCTTTCGCACTTTTTGCCGATATCTCGCTGTGCCCCTTGAAATGCCCGCCGCTTTCGTCTATCGTAAAGCACTCGGGTTTTCCCACATCATGAAAAAGCGTTGCGAGCCTGATTTTCAAATCATACGGTGCGTAACTCAACGCCTTTACCATATGAGTGTATACATCATATACATGATATTTGTTCTTCTGGTCAAATCCGATAGATTTTGTGATACACGGTGCGAAAACGCATATGACATCCGCATATTCGAGCAATATCTTCTCGGCATTTTTGCCCATAATAAGCTTGGAAAACTCCGTATATATTCTTTCTGCCGAAATGTTTTTTATGAGCGGTGCATTTTTATGAATACTGTTTTTTGTTTTTTCTTCGATTTCAAAGCCGAACACAGCCGCAAACCTAAGTGCCCGCAAAATTCTGAGAGCATCCTCCGAAAACCTTTTGTCGGCATCTCCGACAGTACGTATTATTCTGTTTTCAATATCGTTTTTACCTTTAAACGGGTCAACATACCCTCCGTTATACGCAACCGCATTCATCGTAAAATCACGTCTTGCAAGGTCTTCTGTTATATTTTCGGTAAAAACTACGCTCTTCGGTCTTCTCGAATCCAAGTATTCACCGTCCACACGATACGTTGTTATCTCTATGTTTTCTTTTTCCGACACAACCGTTACCGTCCCGTGTTTTTCACCTGTGAGGATTGTTGTATATTGCGAAAAAACCTCTTTGATTTCACTCGGAGTGGCATTTGTTGTTATATCATAGTCGTTGGGTTCCACGCCTCTTATCGCGTCTCTGACACATCCGCCCACGAAATATGCTTCATATCCGTCATCGTTTAACTTATCCAGTATCCTTTTTGCAAAATCAGGTATTTCCATACTATCACCTCATACATATATTTTAACTTATTTCTTCTGTTTTTTCAACAAAATTGTCTTTCGTCCGAGGACTAATTTGTAAATTGTGACAAAGTTTTTAATATTCGTTAATTTTTTATAAAATTTAATTAAAAAACTCTTTTCAAAACGTTTTTTTTAGTGTATAATTAAGCTATTGTGAATATATTACACAAGAAAGGATGCAATTATTATGACAAACAATGCAAAAGTAAAAGCATGGCTTGACGAAATGGTTAAGCTCCTTGCACCCGAAAAGATCGTTTGGATTGACGGCAGCGAAGAACAGGCAGAAGAGCTTCGTGCAATCGCTGTTTCCACAGGCGAACTTATCAAGCTCAATCAGGAAAAGCTTCCCGGATGCTACCTTCACAGAACAGCTCCCAACGATGTTGCTCGTGTTGAAGACAGAACTTTCATCTGCACAACAAAGAAGGAAGATGCGGGCCCGATGAATAACTGGATGGCTCCCGCTGAAATGTACGCAAAGCTCAACAAGCTTTACGAAAACAGCTACGCAGGCAAGACAATGTATGTTATTCCCTACATGATGGGACCTTTGGGTTCTCCCTTCTCCAAGATCGGTATCGAACTCACAGACAGCATCTACGTTGTACTTAACATGCTTATCATGACACGTGTAGGCACAAAGGTTCTTGCCGAACTCGGTGATGACGGCGATTTCGTTAAGTGTTTGCATGCTTGCAAAGATGTAAATCCCGACGAAAGATACATCGTTCACTTCCCCGAAGACAACACAATTATGTCCGTTAACTCCGCTTACGGCGGTAACGTTCTTCTCGGTAAGAAGTGCTTCGCACTCAGAATCGGTTCTTACCTCGGTATGAAGGAAGGCTGGATGGCTGAACATATGCTCATCCTCGGTCTTGAAAATCCCCAGGGCGAAGTTAAGTACGTATGTGCTGCATTCCCCTCCGCTTGCGGTAAGACAAACCTTGCAATGCTCATTCCTCCGGAAGCATTCCCCGGCTACAAAGTATGGACAGTCGGCGATGATATTTCCTGGATGAAGATCGGTCCCGACGGCGGACTTTGGGCTGTTAACCCCGAAGCAGGCTTCTTTGGCGTTGCTCCCGGTACAAGCACAAAGACAAACAAGAACGCTCTTCAGACAACAATGAGCAACACAATCTTTACAAACGTTGCACTTTGCGACGACGGTACTGTTTGGTGGGAAGGCATGGACGGCGAAGTTCCCGCTCACTGCATCGACTGGACAGGTAAGGATTGGACACCCGACATGGGAACAAAGGCTGCTCATCCCAACTCTCGTTTCACAGCTCCCGCTGCACAGTGCCCCTGCATTTCTTCCGAATTCGAAGCAGCAGGCGGTGTTCCGATTTCCGCTATCATCTTCGGCGGTCGTCGTGAAAAAGCAGCTCCTCTTTGCTACGAAGCATTTGACTGGAATCACGGTACATTCATCGGCTCCACAATGGCATCCGAAACAACAGCTGCCGCTGCAGGCGCTGTAGGTGTTGTACGTCGTGACCCCATGGCTATGAGACCCTTCATCGGCTACAATGTAGGCGATTACTTCCAGCATTGGATCGATATGGGCGGCAAGATTTCCAAGCTTCCCAAGATTTTCCACGTTAACTGGTTCCGTAAGGATGACGAAGGTCACTTCATGTGGCCCGGCTTCGGCGACAACCTCCGTGTTCTTAACTGGATTGTTGACCGTTGCGAAGGCAAGGTAGACGCTAAGGAAACAGCTCTCGGCTACCTTCCCTACTCCAAGGATATCAACGTTGAAGGTTTGGATATCGCTCCCGAAACACTTGAAGCTCTTCTCAGCGTTGACAAAGAAGTATGGCTCAACGAAGTTAAGCTCATTAAGGAATTCTACGCTCAGTTCGATACTGACGGAAGATTCCCCAAGGAACTTTACGATCAGCTCGCTGCTCTTGAAGAAAGACTTAACAAGTAATTTTTGCTTTTCAAAAAAGCTCCGCGTATGCCGAGTGTTCTAACGGACACTCGGCATTTTTATTCGCCTTGCGGCAGTTTATGGCGAATAAAATACCACTAAAACCAAAGGTTTTAATAACACTTTTGATAATTGTGTTGAAGAAGAAAAATACAAGAAAATGCAAAATGAATGTGGTGCTATTCGCAGAATGTTAATTTCATCACTAAAAACAGTTAAATCCAAATAAAACATTAAGCCGGGAACGACAATTTTCGTTTCCGGCTTTTTTATAAGGTCTTAGGATACCCTAAAATTACGGAATCTGGTACAGTATAATTCACTAAGCAAAAGTTTGAATTTAAAAAGGCACTAGAAACTTTTTACCAAGTTTCTAGTGCCTTCAAAATTCATTCGGTTTTCAATTAAAATTCCGCATTTCCTACTGTTCTCGCATAAGGCAGTACGTCACGGATGTTATTAACGCCCGTAAGATACATTACAGCTCTTTCAAAGCCCAAACCGTATCCTGCGTGCTTTGTGCCGCCGTACTTTCTAAGGTCAAGATACCACCAGTAGTCTT
>CAZRYW010000129.1:0-4176 GCA_964604405.1 uncultured Oscillospiraceae bacterium | reverse complement strand
AACCCACCTAACCAGCTTGGAAGGCTGGAATTCTACCGATGAACTACACCCGCATGTTGCCCTTCATTTAAGAACCTTTGTTATTATAACAAACAAATATTAGTTTGTCAATACTTTTTTTGAAATTTTTTCATTATTTTTCATTTGCGTTCAAAAGTCCCATAACTACGGCACCGAAGAACGCTCCCGACGAAAAAGCAACAAAATATAACATACATCCACCTCAATACATTTTATTCTTCCAATGTTATATTGTTCCTGTTTTTTCATCTTTTATGCCGCATTTTTGCAACCACACACGGCAAGATTGTACTTTGCCGTGTGCGATGCAATTGCTCTGTTATTCAACCGTTACCGATTTTGCGAGATTTCTCGGTTTATCAATATCTCTTCCCTTTGCAAGTGCCGCATAATACGCAATATACTGCGTCGGCACAACCGAAACAATCGGAGTCAAAAGTTCGTGTACGTCACGGATAATGATTTCATCATCGTGAGACGAAAGCGAGTTTGTCGATATCACGAGTGTTTTTGCGCCTCTCGCCTTTACTTCTTTGATGTTGCTTCTTGTATTAAGATTTATGTTTTCCTGCGTTATCACCGCAATAACAGGTGTGTCTTTTTCAATCAAAGCGATTGTTCCGTGTTTCAATTCGCCTGCCGCAAATCCTTCTGCCTGAATATACGAAATTTCCTTCAGTTTGAGAGCCGCTTCGAGGCAAACAAAATAGTCCATTCCTCGACCTATATAAAACGCATTACGTGACGACTTCAGATACTTTTCCGCAAGATACTTATATGTTTCGCTTTCCGAACAAATCGTCTCGATAACATTTGCCACACGTGAAAGCTCGTATTTTATATCCAATCCGGGATTTTTCGAAACTTTCGACGCCAATATTGCCAATACGGCAAGCTGTGCCGTATATGCTTTCGTGGACGCAACCGCAATCTCGGGACCCGCATGCAGCAAAAGCGTGTGATTGGCTTCTCTCGAAAGAGTCGAACCTTTCACGTTTGTAATCGTCAAAATTCTGTGTCCCATTTCTTTAACTTTCACCATAACCGCTCTCGAATCGGCAGTTTCTCCGCTCTGCGATATGAAAACAAAGAACGGTTTTTTGCTCAAAAGCGGCATGTTGTGCACAAATTCGCTTGCAATGTAGCTGTCGCATTGTTTGCCCGCCATCTTCTCAAACAGTTGTTTGCCCACCAATCCCGCATGATAACTCGTGCCGCAAGCTATTATATATATCTTGTCACATTCTTCAATGTCGTTCAAAATTGCCTTATCAATCGCAATTTCTCCGTTTTCATCCGTATACTTTTGAATCAGCTTTCTTATCACCGCAGGCTGCTCTTCGATTTCTTTCAGCATAAAATGAGCATATGTTCCCTTTTCCGTATCCGAAAGATCCAATTCCGCCTTGAAAGGCTCTCGTTCTATTTTTTTGCCGTACTGCGTAAAAATTTCCACACTTTCGCGAGTGATGACAACATATTCTTTATCCTGAATTTCAAAAAATAAATTTGTATTTGCAATCATCGCCATCGAGTCGCTGCCTATCATATTAAATCCCTCGCCTTTGCCAATCAAAAGCGGAGACTTGTTTTTCACGGCATAAAGTACGTCGGGATTTTCTTTGTCGATAACGGCAAGCGCATAACTGCCCTTGATTTCAGCCATAAGATGACGTATCGCCATCTGCGTATCTTCTCCCGTTTGCGTAAATTTTTCCAAAAGCCACGGAATAATTTCCGTATCTGTTTCGCTCACGAACTTAACATCCTGCAAATATTTGCTTCTGAGGAACTCCTCGTTTTCGATTATACCGTTGTGCACAAGAACAAACCTGTTCGAAAAATGAGGGTGTGCATTATATTCCGTGGGCTTTCCGTGTGTTGCCCAGCGAGTATGACCGATGCCCTTCGTCCCCTGTATTGTCGTTCCGTTTTCTGTTTTTTTATAAAGATTTTCGAGTTTTCCGCAAGCTTTCACGATTTTCACATCGTCTCCGTCGCACACCGCAATTCCCGCGCTGTCATAACCTCGGTATTCGAGCTTGCTGAGCCCTTCGAGCAATATCGGAGCTACCTGCTTTTCCCCTATATATCCGACTATTCCGCACATATTTTCAAATCCTTTCAGATATTTTTCAAATTACTTCTATCATTTTTTCAATACATTTTGCCATAGTATCACTACTCATTGAAAAACCGTCATTATTCTGCTCCGCCGCATACGGAAGATGCACAAATCCGATTTTTTCCGCACATCGACTCTCGAGCAGAAGATACAACAAACTGTTGCATACAAATCCTCCCGCCGATACGCTGAGTGATGCTTCAAATCCGCATTTTTTCGCCTCGTCCGCCATTTCTTTAACCGGCATCGTGGAAAAAAGTGCATTTTCCGTGTTTTCGAGCAACTTTTCACCGCAAAGCTTAACATTGTTATTGTCGCTCAAATCGGCAAATGCATAATTAATTCCTATCACTTCAACCGTAACGGCTTTTCTGCCGCCCGCCTGACCGAGGCACAACACAGCGTCATATTTTTCGCTTTCGACTTTTTTTATAACTCTGTCCGCACTTTCGTAATAAAGCGTCGGAATCACCATTTTATCAATCGTCTTATCGCCGATTTTATCTTTGATTTTTTCAAGCGTAAGCATCGACGAATTCGTCTCCGCTCCTCCGAACGGGTCAAACGCCGTCACAAGTATTTTCATAATCATTCATCTTCTTTACAATCCGAACATACTCCGTAAATCGACAAATCATACCTATCAACGCAAAATCCGAGCGATTTTATTTTTGCGATTTCGGAATTTTCTTCTTCGGGAAATATATCTATCAGCTTGTTGCATTTTCTGCAAACAAAATGGTAATGCTCCGTCATATTCGCATCAAATCTCGACGAATTGTCCGTATAAAGCTCACGAGCCATTCCCATCTCTATCATATGTTTCAAATTGCGATAAACAGTTGCCAAGCTCACATTGGGAAATTGTTCTTTCATTTTTTCGTATACCCATTCCGCAGTCGGATGAGTATCAGTTGACTGCAATATATCAATCAGCGCATCTCGCTGTCTGCTGTGCTTCGTCACCGCCATGCAAGAACCTCCTTTATCAGATATTTACATCTATACATCATTATATTATCACAAAGTTTTTCGGATTGCAATAATAAGAACCATTATTTTTTTGACTTTTATTCCACTCTATCGTATAATACACATGAAAGGCGGTGCGGATATGTCAAATTCAAAAAAATTATTTTCCTCGCTGTTCGTAGCAATCGCATTTTGTGTGATTGCTCTTGTTTCTCGATTTTATATCCCCTCCGATTCAAACGGTGAATTATCGGTTCACTTTTTGGATGTGGGACAGGGCGACTGCCAAATCATCACTTTTCCAAACGGTCAAAACATGGTGATTGATGCCGGCAACAACAAAGACGAGGACTTCATCTGCGATTACATTAAACAACTTGATATTCAAAAAATAGATTATCTCATCGGCACTCATCCTCATGCAGACCACGTCGGCTCTCTCGATGAAATAATCAATACCTTTCCCGTCGAAAACGTCTATCTTCCCGAATGTACATCGGATTCTTTAACATACAAAGACGTTCTCGCCGCCATCGACAATGCCGATTTAAGCGTCACCTACACCCGTGCCGATACCGTTATTTATTCGGATGAGCGCATATCTGTCACAGCCGTTGCGCCAACCGAAAATTATGACGATTTGAATAACCAAAGCATCGTAATTCGTCTCACATACGGAAAATCATCGTTTCTTTTCACGGGTGACGCCGAAGAAGAAAGCGAAAACAATATCACTTCGGACATTTCGGCAGATGTTCTCAAAGTTGCCCATCACGGCTCACGCACGTCAACGTCCCAATCGTTTTTGGAACGTGTCGATCCGATGTATGCGGTCATTTCGTGCGGTTCCGACAACAAATATGGCCACCCGCACACAGAAACTCTCGAAAGACTCGAAAACAACGATGTTACCGTTTATCGCACCGACACAATGGGCACTTTGATATGCCGTACACAAGGCAACGGACCTACCGACTACAGATGGGAGATGTTACAAATTGATTGACCTCTACACGCATTGCACACTTTGTCCCCGTGAATGTAAAATCAACCGCACC
>CAZRYW010000128.1:0-4295 GCA_964604405.1 uncultured Oscillospiraceae bacterium | reverse complement strand
GTCTGCAAAAATGCCGAAGTCGATCACAGCGATTATCTCGAGCTTTTACGCAAAATCAGAGCGGTTGACAAAGTCAAAAAAGTGTTTGTCCGCAGCGGCATTCGCTACGACTATCTCATAAAAGACAAAAACGACGAGTTCTTCCGTGAGCTTTGCACACACCATGTCTCAGGTCAGCTCAAAGTCGCTCCCGAGCATATTTCTCCGAAGGTTCTGTCATACATGGGCAAACCCGGACTTGACGTATATCAAAAGTTCTGCGACAAATTCTATCAAATCAACAAAGAAATAGGCAAAGAGCAATACCTTGTCCCCTACCTCATGTCATCCCATCCGGGAAGCACTTTAAAAGAAGCGATAGAACTCGCCGTCTACTTAAAACGCAACAATATTCGTCCTCAGCAGGTACAGGACTTTTATCCCACCCCGGGAACTCTTTCAACCGCCATGTTCTATACGGGATTGGACCCTCGAACGATGAAAAGCGTTTACGTGCCCAAAACATATGAGGAAAAAGCAATGCAACGTGCCCTTTTGCAGTCCTCAAAACCCGAAAATTATCAAACAGTCAAAAAAGCATTAATACAGGCAGGCAGACGTGACCTCATAGGTTACGGTCCCGACTGTCTCATAAAACCCGAAAGGAGAGAAACAAATGGCAACAATACTGGACGGAAAAATGTTGTCCGCACAAATCAAGGAACAAATAAAAGAGGAAACGCTTCGTCTTCAAAAAGAGGGCGTACAGCCGGGACTGGCGGTAATAATCGTCGGGGACAATCCCGCAAGCAGGGTTTACGTTAACAACAAAAAGAAAGCCTGCGAAGTTTGCGGTTTCAAATCCGAAGAATTCGCTCTTCCCGACACAATCGGCGAAAACGAGCTTTTGGAGCTGATTGCCGATTTAAATTCCCGCTCTGATATCGACGGCATACTCTGTCAGCTTCCTCTTCCCAAACATATTGACGAGGAAAAAATTCTTCTTTCGATAGACCCGTCCAAGGATGTCGATGCTTTTCACCCCGTCAATGTCGGCAAAATAATGATAGGCAACTTTGATTTTCTTCCCTGCACACCCGCAGGCGTAATGGAACTCATAAAGCTTTCGGGTATTGAGGTTTCTGGAAAAGAATGTGTTGTCATAGGCAGAAGCAACATTGTCGGCAAACCTCAGGCAATGCTTCTTTTGCACGCAAACGGCACGGTTACCGTTTGCCACTCCCGCACAAAAAATCTTGCCGAAGTAACACGCCGTGCCGATATTTTGGTTGCGGCAGTCGGAAAAGCCGACTTTGTCACAGCGGATATGGTCAAGCCCGGGGCTGTCGTAATAGATGTCGGCATGAACCGAGTTGACGGCAAACTCACAGGCGATGTAAAATTCGACGAAGTTTCGTCCGTTGCCTCCGCCATCACTCCCGTACCCGGCGGTGTCGGTCCCATGACTATCGCAATGCTCATGAAAAACACTCTCAAAGCGGCAAAAATCCATCACAATATCAACTAAAAAAAAACAAAAGGAGATTAGATATGAAAAAGTTTATTGCAATCATTTTATCGCTGTGCATCGTTCTGTGCCCGCTCACGTCACTTGCGGACGATGTTTCAATTGAGATTGATTCTCTCACATATGACGAATATGCCTACGGTGAAATTCTTACCGTTACGGGCAGCGTCAATCGTTATGTAACGGTTGCTCTCTACACTCCCCAAGATGCGGGCGCAACTCCCAAATATATCGTTGTACATTCTCCCGAAGAAATCTCCGAGGGTGTTACAATCACTTTGGGCGACGATCCCAAAACATGGCCGACAGGTGAATGGACTCTCGTTGTACAATACGGAGATTACTCCGAAAGATTTGAATTTACTCTTTCCGAAACCGTTGACCGCACCGAAGACGAAGCTCCCACAAACAAGCCGTCTTCCAACAAGCCTTCCTCAAATCAGGATAACAGCGTTACGGCAATCACTCTTGAAAAAACCGATTTGTCGCTTACCGTAGGCGAGAGCGAAAAGATTACTGTTACATCTCAAGCCTCTTCCCTTTCCGTAGAAGTTGACGATACTAGTGTTATCGCAGCTTCTATTTCGGGCAAAACTCTCACGGTAACGGCACTCAAAAGAGGCGAAAGCCAGCTTTGGATAAAATCGTCCAACAACTATGTAACGGTCAATGTAAGCGTATCTTCCGCTCCCGAGAGCAATAACGAACCTATCGAAGAACCTACTCAGGCTCCTACCGAGCCCGATAAAAAAGAACCTGTCGAAGAACCCACAGAAGAATCTTCCGAAAATCCTTTCAATGATCTTTCCGATTCTCATTGGGCAAAAGAGAGTATTCTTTCTCTTTATTCCAAAGGCATCATCAACGGTATGACAAACGATACGTTTGCTCCCGACGAATTCGTTACGAGAGCGCAGTTTGTCACAATGCTTCAAAAAGCATTCAATCTCGAACCCAAATATCCTCTTTCACCGTTTAACGATGTAAAATCAACCGACTGGTATTTCACCGCCGTAATAGCAGCATATGACAATTCGATTGCCACAGGCTACAACGGCAACTTCAATCCCGACAGCCTCGTTACAAGACAGGATATGGCGACATTTGCATACCGTGCCGCAAAAGCTTCCGAAAAAACTCTTTCGGTAGGCGAAAAATCGCTCTTTGACGATGATTCTCTCATTTCCGCATATGCTTCCGACGCAGTATATTCCATGCGCTCGGCAGGCGTTATCAACGGTATGACCGAGTTCGAATTTTCGCCCTTGGGTAATGCAACACGTGCGCAGGCTGCTCATATCATCGCAAAACTTCTCGAACTTAATTAAAAAATATTGATTATTGCCGAATTTTGGATTATAATAAAATTCGGCAATACCTTTTTGTTTTTAATTTTTAATTATATAAATTTTGGAGGAACCACATTATGCTTCGTATTTTTGTTGAAAAGAAGCCCGGATTTGACGTTGAAGCGCAGGGTCTTTTGTCCGACCTTCGCGAAAATCTGGCAATGGATAACCTTAAAGGTGTCCGCATCGTAAACCGCTACGACATCGAAGGCATCAGCGAGGAAGAATACAAGGCCGCAAAGCCTCTTGTTTTCTCCGAGCCTCCCGTAGATTTTGCCTATGACGAAAATCTTACGGTTGCCGACGACGAAACGGTTATAGCCACCGAATTTCTCCCCGGTCAGTACGACCAGCGTGCCGACTCCGCCGCTGTCTGCGTGCAGATTTTGACCCAAGGCGAAAAGCCCACCGTCAGAGTTGCCAAGCTTGTCATTTTAAAAGGCACCATCACTCCCGCAGAGTGCGAGAAAGTTACAAAGTATTATGTAAACCCCGTTGATTCTCGTGTCGCAAAGCTCGACAAACCCGCTTCGCTGGTTGAAGAAACCGTTGTTCCCGAGGATGTTAAAACGGTTACGGGATTTATCACGGCAGACGATGCCGCTCTTTCCCGCCTCGCTTCCGAAATGGGATTTGCCATGGATATGGGCGATTTGAAATTCTGTCAGGCATATTTCAGAGATACCGAAAAACGTGATCCCTCTTACACGGAAATGCGTGTAATCGACACGTATTGGTCCGACCATTGCCGTCACACAACGTTCTCCACGATTATCGACTCGGTTGATATCGAAGACGGTTTCACGGCACTCAAAAAGTCTTACGATGCATACATAAACTCCCGCGAAAGACTCTATATCGGCAAAAAGAAAAATCTTTGCCTTATGGATATGGCTACAATTGCGGTTAAAGACCTCAAGAGCAAAGGTCTTTTGAAAGAAATCGACGAATCCGAAGAAATCAATGCCTGCTCCATCGTTATCGACGTTGACAACGACGGCGTTAACGAAAAGTGGCTTCTCATGTTCAAAAACGAAACACACAACCACCCCACCGAAATCGAACCTTTCGGCGGTGCGGCAACATGTCTCGGCGGTGCCATCCGTGACCCGCTCTCGGGCAGAAGCTACGTATATCAGGCAATGCGTGTAACAGGTGCTTCGGACCCCAACGTTCCCATCGAAAAAACTCTTCCCGGTAAGCTTCCTCAGCGCAAGCTCACACGTACAGCCGCAGCGGGTTATTCCTCCTACGGTAACCAGATAGGTCTCGCAACAGGTCAGGTAAACGAAATTTACCATCCCGGTTATGTTGCAAAGAGAATGGAAATCGGTGCCGTTATCGGTGCCGCTCCCAAAGAAAACGTTGTTCGTGAAGTTCCCGCATCGGGCGATATCATCATACTTCTCGGCGGCAAAACAGGCCGTGACGGTTGCGGC
>CAZRYW010000127.1:0-4378 GCA_964604405.1 uncultured Oscillospiraceae bacterium | reverse complement strand
CTGCGAGAATATCTTCTCTTGCTCCCTTTGCAACACCTACAACGTGCTCTGCCGCCCATGTCTTTTCGCCAGCCTGTTCCTTGAACTTTTCAGCAGGAACGTGGCACTGGGGACATTCCTTGGGAGGCTCATTTCCTTCATAAACATAACCGCAAACCATACATACATACTTTTTCATTTTTTCTTTTCTCCTTTTATTACTTTATTTTATGCAATCCGCAATCTTCGCAATGCTGTCGAATTGCTGTTTTGTACTGATTACAAATTTATTATAACAACAATTATTTGCTTTGTCAATAGTTTTTTTGATTTTTTTAAAATTTTTTTCGAATCACCTTTTTATTTAAACTGCACGAGGAGCAAAAGTCTTTCCTGTGGGGACGGGAGAACATTTTCCGCCCGTAAGATCAGCGGCGTAATTACAAAAACTTTCGTAGTTTTCCTCTGTACAGGACAGTTTCAAAGTGACATTTTCGCCAAAATCCGTTTTGTGATTGATAACACCACGACTTTCAATGTCGCGCAGAACTTTTTCATAATCGCTGTAGGAAACGCAAAAATCAAACGTAATATGCTCGCAAAATTCCGCAACACCCGCTTTGTCAATGCCGAGTTTTGCGCTTTTTGCATATGCCCTAACAAGCCCTCCGGCACCCAAAAGAATACCGCCGAAATATCTTGTCACAACTACGCAAACACCCACAAGTCCCTCGCGTTTTATCACCTCGAGTATCGGCATTCCCGCCGTTCCCTGAGGCTCTCCGTCATCTGAAAAGCGGGCTATTTGAGTGCCTTTTAAAATATATGCATAGCAGTTGTGCGTAGCGTTTTGGTTTTTTGCCTTTATTTGCGATATAAATTCCTTTGCCTCATCTTCATTCTCTATTCGTTTTACATAAGAAATAAACTCGCTTTTTTTCTCGGTGAAAGCCTGCTCGGCATAGTCGGAAAGCACCGTTTTATAGTCGTTAGACAAAATTTCGCCTCCTTTTTGTCTTTTACATTATTTGCAATAAATGTAATCTTCGCCGTCGCTTTTTTTCTTATCCGTGTCGCTCTTGCCCTTTACATCGGAGGGGGATATACCATAGTATTTCTTGAACATTTTTGAAAAATTGTATACATCGGAATATCCGCACATTACCGCCGCTTTACTGACCGCATAGCCCTCGGAAAGAAAGTCATATGCAGCCTCAAGGCGCGTTCTTACAAGAAAATTGACTATGGTTATGCCAAACTCACGCTTGAAAAGGCGAAGAAGATACCGTCTGTCTATATTGAATGACGAAGCGATTTGCTCGATGCTTATGTCTTCCATATAATGAAGCTTTATATAATCCTTTGTTCGCAAAGCATATCCTGGGGTGTTCTCAGCGGACGGTGGAATTATATTTTCAAAAAGCTTTATAAGACAGACGAGATATTTTTCGGGAGCGCACACACCCTGTGCCACAAGACGTGCGATTTCATCGAAAACTTCGGGATTTTTAACGGAAATTACAGGTGGCAACTCGCGAATTTTTTCGCACACCGTTCCCGAAAAGGCAATCCATGTGTAAAACCACGGGTCGTCCTCGTCCGCCCTGTAAAACGTCACCTCGTCGGGGCAAATAATAAAGGCTTCGCCAGGGGATACGTTATATGTTCCCGAAGAGTTGCGGAAAATACCGTTTCCTCTCACGCAATAGTGTATTATGCAATGATGGCGCACGGCAGGGCCGTACGAGTGAAGGCTTTTGCATTGCGACATTCCTGCAAAAATAGGCTTTATGTCTGTATACTTCATTATGCCCTGCGTGAAATTCGTTTGAGGCATTACCCGTTCCTCCCTTTGATTTATGTTCTTTTGTGATTAAATTATAACATGAAGTCGTTACAAAAATCAATGGATTTTTCACTAATTGTGTGTTAGTATTAAGAAAAAATGCACAAAAGCACAGGAAAGGATTTTTTTAAATATGCCAAAGATTACATTTATGGGTGCGGGAAGCACCGTATTTGCGAAAAACGTGCTAGGCGACTGTATGCTCACCCCATCGCTTTGCGAGTCGGAAATAGCACTTTATGACATCGATGCAGAAAGACTCGAAGAGTCTTATGTTATGCTTTGCGCCCTCAACAAAAAGTACAATGCAAACAAAGCAAAAATAGAAAAATTCCACGGAGTTGAAAACAGAAAAGACGCTCTCAGAGGAGCAAACTTTGTCATAAACGCAATACAAGTCGGACTTTACGACCCATGTACAATAATTGACTTTGAAATACCGAAAAAGTACGGTCTACGTCAAACAATAGCCGACACTCTCGGAATAGGCGGTATTTTCCGCGGTCTTCGCACAATACACGTTCTACGTGATTTTACAAAGGACATGGAAGAAGTTTGTCCCGATGCATGGTTTTTGAATTACACAAACCCCATGGCAATTTTGACAGGCTATATGCAAAGATACACAAATGTCAAGACAATCGGCCTTTGCCACAGCGTTCAGGTATGCACATCAGGACTTCTCGAAACACTCAAAATGACAGACGTCGAGGTAGGCAGAGAGCTTATTGCAGGAATCAACCACATGGGTTGGCTACTTGAAATATACGACAAGAACGGCAACGACCTTTATCCCGAAATAAGAAAGAGAGCAAAGAATGCAAACGAAGAAAAGCACTGGAACATGGTGCGCGTTGACTACATAAACAAGCTCGGATACTATGTAACCGAGTCAAGTGAACACAACGCCGAATACAACCCATTCTACATAAAGTCAAAATACCCTGAGCTTATCGACAAGTTCAACATTCCGCTTGACGAGTACCCCAGACGTTGCGTAAATCAGATAGCCGACTGGAAAAAAGAAAAGAAAGAAATTCTCAACGGTGGCGACATAAATCACGAGCGTTCACGCGAGTATGCCTCAAGAATTATGGAGGCAATTGTCACAAACACACCGTACAAAATCGGCGGAAACGTAATAAACAACGGATTTATCACGAACTTGCCGTCGGATGCCTGTGTTGAAGTGCCCTGTCTTGTTGACGGAAGTGGTATAAGAGGCTGTCACGTCGGACGACTTCCCGTACAGCTCGCGGCGATGAACATGACTAATATAAATCCTCAGCTTTTGACAATCGAAGCCGCCGCAACACAAAAAAAGGAACACATTTATCATGCGGCAATGCTCGATCCACATACGTCGGCAGAGCTTTCGATTGACGATATAATCAAAATGTGCGACGAGCTTTACGAAGCACACGAAAAAGCGGGGTATCCGATTTTTTAAATCATGTATGTAATACGCAGGGGCTACTCGCCCCTGCACCCTCGCCCACTTTTTGCAAAAAGTGGGTCAAAAACTTTTCAATTTAGAATTTTTCTGATTGAAGTTATGTGTCGTATTGCTATTTTTATGTAATATATAACAGGTATATACAAGGATTACCGCGCACTGCAGTGCGCGGTTTTCTTCTTTTGCTTTGAGTGGTGTTAATTTAAACCGCTTTGTTATAGGAATTCCGCACACTGCGGTGTGCGTTTTCCGTTCTTTTGTCCCGAAACAAAAGAACCAAAAGTTCTCCACTCATTCGCCGTGGAGGCTCTTTGGTTCGTCGGTGCATTATTGGGTAAAAACGGATTTGCTTTTTTCACGAGTGGAGTCTATCTTTTTCGCCTCACTTGAGATTAAAGGGCAACTCCTCAAGGAATCGCCCTTATATTTTTAATACTCATTTTATCGGCATTTTAACTTTTGCCACCTGAGCGATTTTTGTTTTCGTCCCCATTATCAAACGGCGCCGAAAATCATTCGTCATATCCCTTGGGGTTATTCGACTGCCATCTCCATGCGTCACGGCACATATCCTCAAGGTTCTTTGTAGCTTTCCAACCAAGAACTTCTCTTGCTTTTTTGGGGTCTGCATAACACTCCGCTACATCGCCATCGCGTCTGGGAGCGATTTTGTAGTCAACCTTTACGCCGTTTACCTTTTCAAAAGCCTTTACCATATCGAGTACACTGTATCCTGTACCTGTTCCAAGGTTGATAATATCGGAGCCTTTGAACTTTTCGGCATATTCAAGCGCCTTTACGTGGCCGAGCGCAAGGTCAACAACGTGAATGTAATCTCTTACTCCCGTGCCATCGGGTGTAGGATAGTCGTTACCGTAAACAGAGAGCTGTTTGAGCTTTCCTACAGCAACCTGAGAAATGTAGGGCATGAGGTTGTTGGGTATTCCCTGAGGGTCTTCGCCGATAAGTCCGCTCTCGTGTGCGCCGATGGGATTGAAGTATCTCAAAAGTACGCAGGTAAGCTCAGGGTCAGCAACAGCCGCGTCCATAAGTATCTGCTCAATCATATACTTTGTCCAGCCGTAAGGATTTGTACA
>CAZRYW010000126.1:0-4436 GCA_964604405.1 uncultured Oscillospiraceae bacterium | reverse complement strand
AATCACCCACGCTCAGTCTGAAAAGCGCAAAGTCAATCAAATGCCCCAGTTCGTGAGCACCCGTTATTGCAACGTTTTCACTCGACACTTCGTAATTTGTCTCTATGAAAATTTCGCCCGTTTCCGCTTTAAACTGGTTGTTTGTCGCATAATAATCAGTCACTTTTTCAAGCGGCTTAATAAATTGATACGGCATAAAGCTGAATCCTTTTGCGATATTTTTCACAACATTTTTGCTTCTTGCATAAATTACAACGTCAACCTCGCCCTCATCGTAAAAATATTTCACGTTTGCGGTGTATCCGTTCTTCGTATTATTCTCTCTGTCTTTGTAATTTGTCTGTGTTATATCCGACAAAGTATAACGTGCTTCAAATCCCGTAGTCGATTTATTAACGCTTCCGTTTATCTGGTACGACGGACAATACGAAATAATTTCACGCAGTTTTTCTTTTTGGGTTTCGCCGTCCCAATCAAAATAACCGTCGTTTATCATAGATGCAAGCTTTTCGTAACGCATACGACTTTGCCAAAGTGTCTCCCCGGTCACGGCAAAAATTCTTTCTCTTTCCGTCTCGCTCAAAAGGAAAAATCCCTCCGACGAAAATACCCTTGTTCTGTCGCTATAATCGCAAATTTCCAATTCCCACTCGTCACAACCGCCGTATTCAATCATTTTGCCCGTATCCGCATTTTTTATTTTATATCTGTTTTCATCCGTATTTTCAAACACAAAATTTCCGTTTATATTCGTGCCGTTTTCGTTTATGAGCGTGTAATATCCTTCTTTGTTGACTCCCGATACAAACTCCGCTCTCCATTTTCCGCCATCTGTTCTTTGACTTAATCCGTCACTTGTCAAATAAAGATTTTTCGTGTTGTCTTTCAGCGTAAAAGTATTCGAAAGCATATGACTGTCGGGATGTTTTCTGTCAAAACCGAAATCATATGTTTTATCGGCGTCCTGTTTTTCGCCCAGAGGATTCATCTCGCTCAAACTGTTCCATATCAAAACCTTGGTATTATCCTTGCAAAGCTCTCCGCCCATGTTCGGCACATTCACCGAAAATACGCAAACGTCGTCCTCTATTTCTTTTTTTACATATGCGCTTTTTGTCACGCCATCCTTTTCCGATTGCACCAACACGGTACAATCGCCCTCATATCCGTTCGATGCAACACGCACAATAACGCTGTCAAGTCCCTCGATAACTCTCGCCGACACCGTTTCGATTATCGGCGAATCGTACTTTTCTTCGCTCAACGACTCAATAACGGATTTTGAAAAAGCTTTTTTGAATATTTTCAAATTATCCGCTTTGCCCCAATAACCTCCCAACTTACACTCTTCGGCATCCATTGTCATATCGTTGTCGCAAACCTTTTCGCCGTCAATATAAATCGCCGAATTTGTCAACGCTATATGATACCATCTGCCCTCCGTCAGCTTTTTCCCGAAAACGCTTCTGTTTTCGATTTCGCACTTCAACCCGCCGAAATCAAATATTTCACCGCCCGATTCCAAATCGTCCGCTCTTATAAAAACGCTTATCGTGTACTCACTCGGAATATTCACATCGAGTGCTTCCTTTTCTCCGCAAAAACTGCCTCTTTTGTCTGTCTTGTCCGAAAAATCGTTCGAATATACAATATTCTCATCCGTCTCGTTTTCGTCAATCGGCAACACCGTTACGTTAAAAGAT
The DNA here is from genome assembly GCA_964604405.1 of uncultured Oscillospiraceae bacterium. Lineage (GTDB taxonomy): Bacteria > Bacillota > Clostridia > UMGS1883 > UMGS1883 > RGIG1927. Next base: position 2,733 of record CAZRYW010000126.1, on the reverse strand, counting down.
TTTGTCTGCACATATGTATATTTGCCCAGCTTCACCACGCCGTAAATTTGCGCCGTCTGCACAGTCGAACCGCAATAAACACTACCGTCACCCGAAACAACACTTTCGTCGTCGCTTATCCATTCTATTTCAATCACGAATCCGTCTTCCGCAGTATACTCCGTCGGCAAATCTATTTTTTCGTTTACGGGGTTTTTGACCTTTTCTGTCACAATATTTTCAATCAATTCCACATACTTTTCACGATCTTTTTTGTCGTCTTCATATGCCACCGTTATAACATCGACATTTTCTTCAAAACGGTAAGTTTTCTCGTCTCTCACCCATACAATGCCGTCTTTTTCGATTTTTTCCGGTACATCTATAATCGACTGACAACTGCCTCTTTTCGTCTCGCTTGCCAAAAGATTGCCCTTGTCGTCCACCATATCAATCCGCACGTTTTTGTAATCGGTGTAGTATGTAAAATTAACCTCAAATTGACTCATCGCACTTGCAATGCCGTCAACCACTCCCGCATATCCGTCCGAAGAAAGGTTTGTCACATAAAAACCGATTGATTTTACATCGGGATTTTTTTCAAAAAATTCGTTCACACATGCGTTTCTTATTCTGCTCGTTCTCGGATACTTGCCTATTTTGTAATTACCCAACAAGACTCCGTTTTCTTTTGCGTCTTTCAAAAGCTTCGTCGCATTGCTTCCGCTTTTCAACTTGTACGCTTCTTTTACCTTGTCTCCGTCCACCATCACAATCGCCGCCGTCGGCGCCTGGTTTTCTCCGTTATTAAGCGTCGCTTTGTTAATCGCAAACGAAAGTATAACTTCGCTCTTCTCGCTTGTATATTCAAAATTCTCCGGCAAATCATACACTATAAATCCGCTTCTCAACGAGCTGTTACTTCCGCCCGACCAGCTCACCACCGTCAGCTGACCGTCCGTTTCCATTTTGTTTGCGCCCCATGCCCACGTAAAGCAAATGCCGTTTTCCAACGCATCAATTGCCAAAACATTCTCATACAACGAAAACATCATAACAATCGTCAAAACAATAGATATGATTCTTTTCATTCGTCCCACTCCTTTTTTATAATTACAATCCGTATTTATATTCTCTATTCCGCAAATCCTCTTTGTACTATCATTTGCCATGCCTCTTCATCTATTTTTTCATTTTTAAATAATTTGCATCTGTCATCTTCCGTAATTGTACGTATTACTTTGCAGGGATTTCCTGCTGCTATGCACCAATCCGGAATGTTTTTTGTAACAACGCTTCCCGCTCCTATAACCACATTGTTCCCGATTTGTACCCCGGGACACACCACCGAACTTCCGCCAATCCATACGTTATCACCGATTGTAATCTCCTTGCCGTATTCGTATGCGGAGTTTCTTGTTTCGGGATGCACCGGATGTCCTGCCGTGTAAATTGCAACATTCGGTCCGAGCATGCAATTGTCTCCGAATTTTACTTTCGCCACATCCAATATCGTGCAGTTATAATTTGCAGAAAAATTTTTTCCGACTTCTATATGAAAACCGCAATCACAAAAGAAAGGCGGACTGATGAAAGCATTTTCCGATTTGCCGAGCAATTCCTTTACGATACAGGCAATTGTCTCAAAATCGGTCCAATCGGCATTGTTAAGTTTTTGGAGCATCGACCGACATTTCTTTATCTCCGCGAACACTTTTTCATCTGACACATACGCCAATCCCCTATCTCGTCTTTCAATATTATCCACAATCAATTCACCCCGTCCCATTAGATTTTTACACTTTCTTAATCGGATGTCTGATAACCGTCTTCCGTTTTTCAGGTGCAACCTTTCTCGCATCCGACAAATAAATCTCATGGTGCAACCTGCCGTTATTCATATCGTTAACATACCCGTTTTGTTTCAAATAATCGTTCATAATCTCAACGGTTGCAGGCTCATCATCATACGAACCCAAATGCATGATTTGAACGCACAGTCCCTCGTCAAGCGCAAGATACTCCGCCGAAGAACAATCAATCTTTTTCTTTTCGGTTGCCGTTTCAACAGCCCAATCAAAATCCGCTTTTGAAACAAAATCAGGCAAACGAATAACCGAAATCCAATTGAAAGAAGATTTATCCGCATAATCAATCCCCAAAACTCCGTCTTGCCACCAAAATCCCTCAAGCGGCGGAACAACATATTCAAAAAAGCCTTTTATTTTATAATCTGTTTTATAGCTCATTTTCAACGTATACGCAACAGCATACAGTACGCCGATAGCTTTTTTATATGCTCCGTCTTCCTCATTGGGATCGCCCTTTCCTCGAACGGCGATATAATTTGCTTTCGGAACGTTCACAATCTGAGGTTTATTTTTCGGCATATAAAATTCTTTATATTCTTTCTTAAAATCAAAAGCCATAATTCCCTCCCAAATATCCTAACTTATTCGCTGATACTCAAAAGCATTCTATCACACTTTTATCGTTTTTTCAACTCCGCAAATTTGCCGATAACTCACTCACCCCTCACATGTAAGAGTTCAACCGAATCCGCTCCGCTGCGCCTCCCGCTGTAGCGAAGCGCAAAGCCTCACCTGCGCAAGGGGAGGTGAGTCGCTTTAGCGACTCGGAGGGGTTGTCATGCTCTCGCGACTGAGGGATTGCCTTATATTTTCAATTCAACAGCTCAGCTAACCCTTGCACCACACCTCAGTTTTTGCGAGATTGTTTCACGACTGTTAGAAA
>CAZRYW010000125.1:0-4515 GCA_964604405.1 uncultured Oscillospiraceae bacterium | reverse complement strand
AAGGAGCTAAGCGTTAAAAAACAAAACCCACACTCTTCATACAGAAAAGCCTACTGCACTCTCCGCCCCTGCGAGGCCGTTTGGGGTCCGGGGAATCGGAACCCCGGTGCTTTTGGTACTTTTGGCATCAAAAGTACATTGCCGTCACACTCTGTGACAAAATCAACTTTTTATCAACATTGCCTTTTTTGAACCACGCCACTATGGCGTGGTTTTCGTTTACACAAAAAGCTTTAGCGATCTCTCGATTTCTAAAGCTTTTTTACGTTCATTTATCGTTTTTTCTACTCTTTTTCCAATTGCGAAGCGCCGTCAGCGCATCGTTATATCGTATCGACTTCAATCTCGGGAAAGCCGCTATCATGCGTCGTTCGTGGCTGGTCAACGTCACGGCAAACTTGGAGAACACGCCCGACGCCGACTTAACAACCTTTTCACGTTGACGGTGCAACTCTTCCGTAAGCATTTTCAGTTTTTCTTCAAATCGTATAAATCCTCTTATCGTAAATATACAATCCAAAACAAAAATACCGAACAACAAAACAACCGCAGCGTGCAATACCGACGTATTGATTTTGCCCGTCAAACTTGCAATATGCGGGTGCACGCATTTCAAAAGTATTACCGAAAAGCTGCCGAACGCAAGTGCCCCCAACAGGCAAACTCTGCCGTGGATATTAAATCTCATATTCGAATAATCCCACCATTTTGCATGAAAAAGCTTTTCCATTGCCCAGCCCGTAAAATATTCCAACGAGCAAGTCATCAAAACTCCCAACAAAAATATAACAAGAGCGTTTTGAATATTTCCCAAAACAAAAATAATTATCAACGCACCGCATCCGTATATCGGGCAATACGGTCCCATCAAAAATCCTCTGTAAACAAATCTTTTTTGCAAAAAAGAACACAAAATCGTTTCGTATATCCATCCTATAAACGAATAAATCATAAACCAACAAAACCATGTTTCCACCGCAGTCAACATCACAGAGCTCCTCCCTTCGGTGTTTTTCCGTGCAAAACTTCTTTGAGCGCGCATATTTTATCCGCAACGCATACAATCAAACTCTCCGCATATTTCGGTGGTATCAGAGTCAACGGAAACATATGCTTTCTTATGATATCCGCTTCGACTTCGGATATCTCAAAATCACGTTTCGCATTTTCCATGGCTTTTTTCCCGTGAGTAAACCCGTGCAAATTGTGTGTTCCGTCCGCATCGTGCCAATCATACAAAAAATAATCGTGCAAAAGCGCTCCCCTGACAAGTGCCCGCTTGTCGGTTTTTATCGGCAACAGGTTTGCCATTTTCAAACCGAGCGTCGCAACCGCTATCGAATGTTCGTAGCAGGTTATGTCCGCATGCTGTATAAAATCCTTTTCTTTTTCCAGCTTTCCCGAGGAAAAAATATCCTCTCCGTAGTCGTACACGGTCAGTTTATTTTGCATATTTTCACCCGATTATCCGTTGCGAATTTTATGTGTACATTCTAAACTTATTGCATTATTTTGTCAAGATGCCAAAAGCGGTTTAAAGACTTTTTTCTCACATTTTTTCTTCAAAGTAATATCCGTCGTCTTCAACGTCCCACAAAAACGCCTTTCGCTCCTCTTTCAATCTTTTTTCTTCCATAATCAAAAGATAACCGTCCGTAATAACAAAATCTTCGTTTCTGTTCGTTTTCATAAATACCGACCCCTTTCGTTTGATTAAATTATATTCCGAAAGGTGTCCCATAATCAGTACAGCAAAAAGGAGACTTGCGAAAATTTTCGCAAGTCTCCTTTTTTAAAATCTGAAATAAATAAACGGATTGTAACTCGAACTTATTATAAAAATCACGCACAATGCCAAAAGAACCGTTTTCACAATCATCATCGCAATTCTGCCTACCTTATTTTGCGAAAAATCGAATTTGTTTTTCCACGGAAGCATGCAAATGATTCCGAGCGGCAAAAACAAAAGCGCAAACATAATTTCCGTATTCGCTCCTATAACTCCCGCAAAATCCGTAGGCACCGCCGAAAACATCATTCCGAGCGTTTTGACCGTTTGTGTCATATCCGTCAGGTTGAATATCACCCAACCGATGAGCACAAAAAACATACTGTACACCCATCTCAAAAATTTCGGAAGCTTATCTATGTATTTTGCGAGGAAAAGTTTTTCCGTCAAAAGCAAAATGCCGTAATACAATCCCCAAATTATAAAATTCCATTCCGCTCCGTGCCAAAATCCCGTCAAAATCCACACAACGAGGATATTAAAAACAAATCGCCCTTTTTTCACACGGTTTCCGCCCAAAGGAATATAAATATAATCTCTGAACCACGACGAAAGCGATATATGCCATCTTCTCCAAAAATCCGTAATACTCGTCGCAATATACGGATAATTAAAGTTTTCGAGGAAATGGAATCCGAACATCCTGCCCAGTCCTATCGCCATGTCACTGTAACCCGAAAAATCAAAATATATTTGCAGCGCATATCCGATTGCCGCCAACCAATACATCAGCGTGCCGTACACTTGTGCGTCTCCGCCGTAGACAATTGTGGGAATAAGTGCCACATTGTTCGAAATCACAACTTTTTTTGCCAGTCCGACTATAAATCGTTCCAAGCCTTCGGAAAAATCCGTCAAACTTTCTTGTCTTGTTCTTATTTCTTCCTCAACGGTTTCGTAACGCACAATGGGTCCTGCTATAAGCTGGGGGAAAAACGCCACGTACAAAGTCAGATAAAACGGGTTTTTCTGCACCTTTACTTTTCCCAGATACAAATCTATCACATACGAAAGTATCTGGAAAGTGTAAAAACTTATTCCTATCGGCAATGCGATTTTCTTTATGTTTAGATCTAATCCGAAAAGATTGCCCACATTGTCGCACACAAAATTGAGATATTTGAACACGAACAAATTCGATGTAAGAAGCACTACCGATATTATAAATACCGCTTTTTTCAGTTTCGATTTTCCTTTGCTTTCGCATCTGTGCATCACAAGCCCCGACACATACGCCGTCAAAGAGCTCAAAATCATCAAAACAACGAGTTTCGGCTCGCCCCAAGCATAAAACAAAAGTGAAAACGCCAGCAAAACAACATTTCTGTAAACTCTGTTTTTGCACAAAAAATACAAAAGTATTACCGCAGGTAAAAATCCGTACAAAAACGAAAGACTCGAAAATACCATGTTAATCCTCCACCACAAAAGAATCAAGGACTATATAATCCAAATTTCCCATAAAAACAACCCTGTCAATGTCGTTCTTCTTTATGTAATCCGACAAAGAAAAGCTTTCGAAAAGCCTGATATATCCTCTCAGATCAACGCAATGCGTGCGATTAAAATGCGATGCTATCAGCTTTAACACGGCATTGTCGTAGCTTTCGCCTATTATGAGGATATTGTCCTTGTCGTCATTGCCCGTATCGAGCACAATATCCGCTTCGTCGTAACCGTAATAATCCGTGTAACTGAGGTTTTCGGTCGTTTTACTTCCCGAATTATACTCATCGCGTTGACCGTAATCGTCAACATCAATACCGGTCAGAGTCACTTTCATCTCGGGGAAATCATAGTCATAGCCCCAGAACTCTTCGCTGTAGCCCGCCGCTTCGCCGACCGCTTTGCTTCCCGAAAAATCATCCGCAATCTTAACAAGATTTTTCGGTTTTATCGGCTCGTCGTCAATATCAAAAAGCTTCAGCAAATCCGTGTATGCCTTGTACGAACCCTCATGGTTCCAATGATGATCCGTTTTGAAAAAGTATTTACTGAAATCTTCAAATCCCGACACTTCAAATCTTCCGATTTTATCTTTGTCAAAATCGAGATTTTCTTTCAAATACTCAAACGCACCCATTTTTTCGCCTGTTTCAAAATTTATGTCCGTGTCTTTTTCGATATAATACAAATAAAAATCACATTCGGGATGTTTTTTCATCAAGTCGTTATACATATCGGCTCTCTTTTTCAAAAGAGCTTCGTGCCATTCGAAAACACTCGGATCCCAAACAATGTTGTCGCCTATGAGGTTTCTGTCGCCTATTTTCACGTACTTGTATTCTTCGCCCTTCACCGTAGTGTCAATCATGCTTTTCAAAAATGCCGATTTCGTATCATTGTAAAGCTTCTTCATTTTTTGTGCAAAATACACTCTGTCGCACATCGCATTTTCGAAAGCGTCCTGAAAAGAACCGTTCAAAAATCCCGCCACCGACAACGTTTCGAACTTTTCCGTCGTTCTGTTTTCATATTCGTTTATATCATTTTTCGCAAACAATGCCACCGCAAGTCCCACCGTCAGCGAACCGACGACAACGCACGAAAAAATTTTTTCGGCAAGCTTTTTCATAAAGTTTTCCTCTTTTCGACAATTTTCTCTATTCTATCATAAACGCCAAACTTCGTCAACATAACAAAAAAGCACTTCTTTCGAAGTGCTTTTTCATGGCGGAGAGAAAGAGATTCGAACTCTTGAACGGGGTTAACCGTTACACGATTTC
>CAZRYW010000124.1:0-4605 GCA_964604405.1 uncultured Oscillospiraceae bacterium | reverse complement strand
GAATGAAGAACGGTGAGTTCAAAGACGGAGAAAGAACGCTCAGAGCCAAGATAGACATGGCAAGTCCCAATATGAACATGCGCGATCCGGTTATTTACAGAATCAAGCATGCGGAACATCACCGTCAGGGAAACAAGTGGTGCATTTATCCGATGTACGATTTTGCTCATCCCATACAGGACGCACTTGAGGGAATCACTCATTCTCTTTGCTCTATTGAGTTTGCAAACCACCGTCCCTTGTACGATTGGGTTATCCAAAACGTAGGTTTTGAAAAAGAACCGCATCAGTACGAATTCGCAAGATTGAACATGACATACACGGTTATGAGTAAGCGTTATCTTCGAAAGCTCGTGGAAACGAAGACGGTTGACGGATGGGATGATCCGAGAATGCCTACTTTGTCGGGCTTGAGAAGAAGGGGTTATACTCCTGCGGCGATATTTGATTTTATCGAAAGAAGCGGTGTTGCGAGAAGCGAAGCAATGGCGGATTTGAACCTTTTGGAATACTGCATATGCGAAGAGCTTAACGAAAGTGCCGAAAGAAGAGTTTGCGTAATTGACCCCTTGGAAGTTGAGATTACAAATTACCCCGAGGATAAATGCGAGTACTTCGAACTTTCGAATCATCCGAAAAAACCCGAACTCGGAACAAGAAAACTTCCGTTTACGAAGAATCTTTACATCGAAAAGAGCGACTTTATGGAAGAACCCGTTCCGGGATTCCAGAGATTGAAGCCCGATGGCGAAGTGAGACTGATGGGCGCATATATCATCAAGTGCGACGAGGTTGTTAAAGACGAAAACGGAAACGTTGTGAAGCTGCTTTGCTCGGCGGATTTGGTGACGGGCAACGGAAAAAGAGCGGAAGGCCCCAAGGTTAAGGGTACGATTCATTGGCTCAGTTGTGAACATGCTTTGGATCGTGAAGTCAGAATATACAACAATATTTTCAACAAAGAAAATGTTGCAACACTTTTGGAAGACGAAAACTTTGAAGAGTTTTTGAATCCCGACAGTTTGGAGATTATGCCTAACGCAAAAATCGAGGAAAGTCTCAAAGACGCTAAGGTCGGAGAAAAGTTCCAGTTTGTGAGAATGGGATATTTTACGCTCGATTCCAAGTGTGAGGGCGTATTTAACCGCACGGTAGCGCTTAAAACAGGCTTTAAGCCCGGAAAGTGAGAGGATTAAGGTATGGATTACAATAAGTTAGCGGAATTATTATTCCCCGATATTGACTGCGATATTGATTTTTACGAAAAAAAGTATCCGAAGAGAGAGCTTCCCGAGGGTGCGAGAGTAACCAGACTCGGTCCGAGTCCTACGGGATTTATCCATCTGGGAAACCTTTACGGTGCGTTGGTTGACGAACGTTTGGCACATCAGTCGGGCGGCGTGTTCTTCCTTCGAATCGAAGATACCGACAATAAGCGTGAGGTTGAGGGCGCTGTTGACATCTTTATCAATTCGCTGAAATATTTTAACGTACACTTTGACGAGGGTGCGACTTGTGACGGCGAAAAAGGTATTTACGGACCTTACAGACAAAGACAGAGACGAGAAATTTATCGTTGCTTTGCAAAGCACTTGACAAAGAAAGGTCTTTGCTATCCTTGTTTTTGCAGCGAGGAAGAAAACGAAAAGAGAAGAGCAAAGCAGGAAGAAGTTAAAGCTAATCCCGGATATTACGGCGAGTGGGCAACGTGCAGAAATTTGTCGTATGAAGAAGTGGAAAAGAGAGTTAATGCCGGAGAGAGCTATGTAATGCGTTTCCGTGCTCCCGAAAACAGCACGAGAATCATCGAGGTTGAGGACGAAATCAGAGGAACGCTCAAAATGCCCGAAAACGAGATGAATTTTGTCGTATTGAAGAGCGACGGTATTCCGACATATCATTTCGCACATTTGGTTGACGACTATCTTATGGGTACAACACATGTTGTAAGAGGCGAAGAATGGCTTGCGACTCTTCCGTATCATTATCAGCTTTTCGAAGCTTTCGGCTTTAAACTTCCCATATACTGCCATACTGCGGTATTGATGAAAATAGATGCGGAAACACAGGTTAAGAGAAAGCTTTCGAAGAGAAAAGACCCCGAGTTCTCTCTTGACTTTTACAGAAACGAAGGATATTTGCCGGAGGCTGTTTGGGAATATCTTTTGACTGTTTTGAACTCCAATTTTGAAGAATGGAGAAGAGACAATCCGGATGAAGATGTGCATAACTTTAAGTTTACGACACAGAAAATGAGCGTGTCGGGTGCACTTTTCGACACGGACAAGCTCAACGATGTATCGAAAAACTATATCGCACATCTTGACGGACAGGTTGTGTATGATAACCTTTCGGCATGGGCGAAGGAATGTGACGAAGAATATTACAATCTTCTCACGAAAGATCCCGAATTTACGCTCGGTGTGATAAACATCGGAAGAGGCGGAGAAAAGCCCAGAAAGGATATTTCGTCATGGAAGCAGAGTAAAGAGTTTTACTCTTTCATGTTCCCCGAGACTTTTAAGATTGAAGACTCGTTTCCCGAAAACGTTTCGGAAGAAGACAGAAAGACAATTCTCGAAAAGTATTTGGAGACGTATAACCATGCGGACAGCAAGGAAGACTGGTTTCCCAAGCTCAGAGCGATGGGCGAAGAAATGGGATTTGCTCCCAAGCCTCAGCTCTACAAGAAAAATCCCGATATGTACAAAGGACATGTGGGAGATGTGTCCGCAGTTGTGAGAGTTGCATTGACGGGCAGAATGAACGCTCCCGATATTTGGGAAGTTCAGCAGGTTTTGGGAGAAGACGAAACGAGAAGAAGAATCGAAAACGCTTTGAAATAAAATGCTTTGAAAGAAAGTGGGGAGCCTTACGGTTCCCCATTTTGGTTAGGAGATAATAATGAAAAAGACGATTGCGTATATACTGTCCGTTATATTGCTTACAGGCTGTGCGGGGAAAAGTGCGTCCGTAAGTTACGAGACGGGAATGTTTTCCGATGTGAGAGATTTTGACTTTTACGAAACCGCAGTTGCATTGTGCGTTAACAATTCGTATATGAATTACGATGGCGGAAAGTTTGATGTTGACGAAGCTGTTACTCTTTCGGAATGTGCCGATATCATAACAAAGGTTATCGGGGTAAAGAGCGATAATCCGATAAAATACGTGACCGAAAACTCTGTTGCTCCGTATGATTTCGGAGACTGGGACGCTCCTGCGGCAAGATGCAACGTGGCATATATGATCTCGCAAATTGTTGAGGGAGAAGGTATAAATAAGGTTGTAGAGGGTGCCGTAAGCGACGTTAAAGGAGTATACTCGGAAAAAGAAATATATTCGTTGTACAGAAAAGGAATTTTTTCGGGAGATAAGACGAGCAATACTTTCAGACCTTTTGAAAATATGACAAGAGCCGAAATGGCGATTGTCGTTGAAAGAGTTTGCGATGAAACGAAGCGGGCAAAATTTGATATGGGAGAGATTGCCGTGAGCTTTGTTGCGTTTGGAGATACGATAGGACATTTGCCTGTTGTATCTGCGGCAAAAACGGCAAGCGGATATGATTTTTCTCAAAATTTTGAAAATGTTAAAAAATATATAGACGAAGCGGACGTTGCCTGCGTAAATCAGGAAACGGTATTCGTAGAGTCGAATTTCTCGGGATATCCGTCGTTCGGAAGTCCGAAAGAGTTCGGTGTGGCGGAAGTCGAAGCGGGATTTGATGTAGTGACGCATGCTACCAATCATGCTTTTGACAGAGGAACGAACGCAATCTTGTACACAACGGAATTTTGGAACGATTATCCCGATGTGAAAGTGCTTGGAATACATGAGAGCCAAGAGGACGCAAACGAGATAAACATTATAGAGAGAAACGGACTCAAAATAGCACTTTTAAATTATACGTACTCGTTGAACGGGTATTCGTTGCCGAACGACAAAAAATATTTGGTGGATTTGCTCGATGAAGAAAAAATCGTCTCCGATATGACAAGAGCAAAAGAAATGAGCGATGCAACGGTTGTTTTTGTGCATTGGGGAAACGAATATCAAAACGTGCCGTCGCAAAGCCAGAAAAAATGGGCGCAGATTTTTGCCGATAACGGCGCTGCGGTCATTGTGGGGCATCATCCGCATGTTGTGCAGCCGCTTGAAACGATAACTTCGTCTGACGGACGTACTGTGCCCGTGTATTATTCGCTCGGAAATTTTATATCCAATCAAAACGACTATCAGACAGCTCTCGGAGCGATGGCGGATTTTGATTTGATAAAAGACGAAAACGGGATAAGATGCGAAAACTTTTCGATTAAACCTATTATGACACATATGCAGTCGGGATATTACAGCGCCTATGTGTTGGACGATTATACCGACGAGATGATAACAAAGCATAAGAACAGAGGAAGATACGGTATGAGCTTTACAAAAGAGGCTTATGCTGACCTGTTTGAGCGAATAACAAAATAAATTTTGAAAAATTTTAAAAAAATTGAAATTTCCTCTTGATTAAATCGAAAAAGTGGTGTATAATTACTAACTGTGTGATGCCGGCGTAGCACAGCTGGTAGTGCAGCGCATTCGTAATGCGCAGGTCGC
>CAZRYW010000123.1:0-4611 GCA_964604405.1 uncultured Oscillospiraceae bacterium | reverse complement strand
ACATCGTATCGCCGACGCTTATCACGTGAACATCCAACGAATCAACAGTTGCATCCTGTGCAAGTCGTGCGTAAAGCTTCATTGTAGCTTTTGTCACCGTTTGATTTGCGGCTTCGGCAAGCGAGAAATTAATATAAGCTCTTCTCGTCTGGCTTCCGAAAGGCGACGAGAGAGAATCACTCTGCTCTTTTACGTACAACTCTGTTTCCGAGCCGTACACCGTGCCTGTAGCGCCCGAATTGATGTACGTGTCGTTATCGGCAACTATATTATACACGTTGCCCTCTTTGGTTTCGACCGTCAAAACGGGTTCATAACCGTCATATTCCTTACTTGCAACAATCACGGGGAATGCCTGTTTCTGTCTTTCGAAAAGCATAACGGATATTGCCTGATTGTTAAGCTCTTCTTTTGTTTTTTCCGTAAGATCAACCTCATAGAGAGTATAGTCTTTACTCTCTACCGTAAAACGGTTGAGCCAAACATCGAATTCGTAAGGACCGGTTAAAATATTATCAAGCGGCAAAACTGCCTGCCCGTAATTTTCCCATGAAGAATTAGCCGCAAATGCCGAGGCGGTACCACTCGCCTTTCGTTCGGACAAATACTTCACGAATTCTGCCTTTGCCGTAGAATAATCTTTTTTATCAACGGCACTTTTTACATCTTCCATACCGGAAGTTGTAAGATCAAATTTCGAAAAGAAGTCTGCATCACTCATGCTTGCCGCGCTCACGATTGTCGGCATTACGGGAATTACCGATATGATCATGGCAAGACAGAGCATTACACTCAAAACTTTTTTCATAATTTCACCCCCATCTTTCATTATAATGTAATTGTACCAAAAAAACGGATTTTTTGCAATAGTGTATTATACATTTTTACCGAATACTTTTTTGCATCAACACTTGAAATATGTAAAATTATATGAGATAATATAGCAATAAACTATATGTAAACAGGTGATAAATTTTGAATATCAAGACATCTACAAGGCTCGACAGATTTCAAACAGGCATTTTCGCTTTTCTTGACGAAAAAAGATTGGCAATGGAAGCTGACGGCAAGGAAGTTATCAATTTTTCAATCGGAACTCCCGATTTTACCGCTCCCGAAGAAGTCGTCGCATCTCTTGCAAAAGGTGCATCCGATCCCACCACATACGGCTATACGTTAACCGAAATTCCCGCACTTAAAGACGCACTTTGCAAATATTACAAACGCCGTTTCAATACCGAAATTTTCCCCGACGAAATAGCAAGCACCAACGGCAGTCAGGAAGGCATCGGTCATTTGGCGATGGCTCTTTGCGACGAAGGAGACATCGCGCTCTTACCGAATCCCGGTTATCCGATTTTTTCGGCAGGAGCTTACCTCGGAGGTGCGGAAGAATATTACTATCCCGTTTTGGAGGAAAACAACTATCTTCCCAAGCTCGACGAAATTCCGGAAGACGTTTTAAAAAGAGCAAAATACATCATTGTCTCTTACCCCTCAAACCCCGTTTGCGCAATCGCTCCCGACGAATTCTACGATGAGCTTATTGCTTGGGCAAAAAAGCACAATATCATCGTTGTACACGACAACGCATATTCGGACATTATCTATGACGGACATGTGGGCGGCTCGTTTCTTTCTCACGATGGTGCGAAAGAAGTCGGAATCGAATTCTTTTCTCTTTCCAAGTCTTTCAACCTCACAGGTGCTCGTGTCTCCTTTGCAATCGGAAACCGTGAGGTTATCAAGGCAATAAAAAAGCTTCGCAGTCAGTATGATTTCGGCATTTTCAGACCGATTCAAGAGGCTGCCGTTACCGCCTTAACTTACGATTATACCGATTTTCTCGCAGAGCAACGTGCCAAATACCAAGCTCGCCGTGACGCTCTTTGCAACGGTCTTGCAAAAATTGGATGGGACGTTTCCAAAAGTCAAGGTACAATGTTTGCATGGATGCCCATTCCGACAAAATTCACATCTTCGGAAAAGTTCTGTTTCGAACTTTTGGAAAAAACAGGCGTTCTTTGCACCCCCGGCAGCGCTTTCGGTTCTCTCGGAGAGGGTTATGTACGTTTTGCGCTCACCAAAACGATCGAAGAAACCGAGCGTGCCATCAAAAAAATTGACGAAAGCGGTATTTTAAAATGATAGAACTTCCGGTTGATTTTAAAGACAGAATGAAAAATACGCTCAATGACGAATTTGGGGATTTTTTATCGGTTTATTCAAACGAACCTTACCATGGTTTGCGTATCAACACATTAAAAATCACCCCCGACGAATTCATCAAGCTCTTCCCCCATGCCACCGAAAGAGTCAAATGGTGCGACAGCGGTTTTTACTATTCATCGGGCTTTGGCAAACATCCTTGCCATCGTGCGGGATTGTTTTATTCTCAAGAACCCTCCGCAATGATATCGGGCGAACTCTTGGATGTTCAAGAAAACGATGTTGTTCTTGACCTTTGTGCGGCTCCCGGCGGGAAATCAACGCATATTGCTTCCAAGTTGAACTCTACAGGTCTTTTGGTATCAAACGAAATCGTGCGTTCACGTGCACTTATTCTTCGTGAAAACATCGAACGCATGGGTATTTCAAATACAGTTGTAACCAATATGTCTCCCGACTCTATGGAAACCGAATTTCCCGAGTTTTTCGATAAAATATTGGTTGACGCACCGTGCTCCGGAGAAGGCATGTTCCGCAAAGAACCCGAAGCTCTTACCGCATGGAGCATCGAGCACACAATCGCCTGTGCTCAAAGACAACGTCTCATACTCAATTCCGCAGCGAAAATGCTTCGTCCCGGCGGCACTCTCGTCTACTCCACATGCACGTTTGCACCTTGCGAGAACGAAGAAACCATCGCTTATTTTTTGTCGGAGCATCCCGAGTTTACTCTCGAAACTCAAGAGCACATCTATCCTCACACAAAAAAAGGCGAAGGACATTTCGCCGCAAAACTTTTAAAATGCGGTGACGCACCTCGAAAAGAACGTCTTTCAAAGCAACAAACTCCTGCTCCGACTTTGTTCAGAGAGTTCGAAAAAAACAACTTAAATACAAACCTTCAAGGTAATTTCGTGTCTTTCGGGGATAACCTTTATCTTTTGCCTCCCCTTTTCGGAGACATTAAAAACATCAAAATCATTCTCCCCGGGCTTCATTTGGGTGAAACCAAGAAAAACAGATTCGAGCCTTCTCATCATCTTGCTCTCTCTTTGAAAAAAGATGATTTTAAAATAACACATACTCTGACAAACGAAGAGATCACGGCATATTATCAAGGAAATGTCATAAATGCCTCTCTTCCCAACGGATGGGGAGCAATGCTTTATGACAAATATCCGACAGGTTGGTTTAAATCGGTTAACGGTCAATTGAAAAACCATTATCCGAAAAAAATAAGAGGTTAATTTACAACAAAAAAATGCAGAAAGGGTGTACCAATATGAACATTTGGCACGATATTTCAAAGGACAGAATTAAAAAAGATGATTTTGTCGCAGTCATCGAAATCCCAAAGGGTTGTAAAAACAAATACGAGCTTGACAAAGAAACCGGTATGATTATTCTTGACCGTGTTTTGTACACCTCAACCCACTATCCCGCAAATTACGGCTTTATTCCTCGCACCTATGCTGGAGACAACGACCCGCTTGACGTCTTGGTTCTCTGTCAGGAATGTATAGACCCTGCCGTTTTGGTAAGAGTGTATCCCATCGGAGTTATCAAAATGATTGACGGCGGCGAAGTTGACGAAAAAATAATCGCCCTTCCGTTCAAAGATCCCACATATTCCGCATACAAAGACTTGCATGATCTTCCCGAACACATCTTCAAAGAAATCACTCATTTCTTTGAAGTATATAAGATTCTCGAAGATAAAGAAACTGCCGTCAAAGAAGTTCTCGGCAGAGATGCCGCCGAAGAAATCATAGCTTCTTGTATGGAAGCATACGAAGAAAAGTTCGGCAACAGATAAAATTTTCACTGCAACAAATGAGAGAATATTGAGCGTGTCGAAAAATTAGACACGCAACTGCAAATCTTGCCAAGGCAATCTTCGCAGTTTGTTTTTTTACAATGAATCACCGCTTTCGGCGAGGCAATGCGATTGCCTCGCCTATTTTCTTTGGGAAACCTTCTTTCCCAAACCTTTCGCCGTTACATTAAAAGTATGTTTATCGACAGTCTGTATTCTCTCATTTTTTGTTTTGTATGTTTATTTCACATTCTTTCTTCAAATCAAACGCAAAAAGTTTCCGGCCATCAATATTTTCATTGTGCATACAAACAGCGTTAATCTGAGTATTTTCATATGTTTTGTAATAATAAATTCCTTTTTTCATGTTACAGCACGACGAATACTGTGTAATTTCGTCTTTTCCCTGAAACTTTACGCAGCCTTTCGGCATTTCTACCGATGATAGCATATGAAAAAAGTGATTTACACACCCCCCTTCCGTATCAAATTTTGCGGAATTTTCATTCACGAAAACAGCTTTCACAAACCTTGATTGACTCGACCAATCTCCCGGAAGTCCGATAGCTCCCATTCCTCTGCTGTAAAAATCCAAACCATCGAGAAAAGTGTTCTCCCCGTCTCCC
>CAZRYW010000122.1:0-4750 GCA_964604405.1 uncultured Oscillospiraceae bacterium | reverse complement strand
GCTTCTTTTGTTTTTTAAATCAAATCCACTTTACAGGATTTTTTTTATGTGATACAATTATTCTATATTATTATGACTTTTTTTGCGACTTTTTCAGGAGGCAACCTTATCATGGCTAAAATCGAAATATCCAATCCCATTGTTCCCATAGAACTCAATTTCATCAACAAATATCTGCCGCAGGCAAACCCGACTCACGTTATGGTCTACATATACGCTCTCGGACTTTGTTATTCCAACAAACCCTCCGACAACGCTTCGATAGCCGATGCTCTTGATATTTTGGAATCCGATGTTATCAAAGCATGGAAATACTGGGTCAAAACGGGGCTCATTTCGTTGGGCGAGGACGGAACGGTTACGTTTTTGTCAACCCACTCCGAACCTCAGATAAAAAAGGAATCTCCCAAGGCTCCGTCAAAGATTGAACCCAAAGTCGAAAACGCTCCCTCGTCTTCCCGCCGTGACATATCAATGCACGAGATTACGGCAAAAATGGATTCCGACAAGTCGTTGTCCGACACATTGAAAATGGCGCAGCTCATTTGGGGCAAGCCCCTAACTCAAAGCGAAATCAAAGCGCTTTATTCTTTTCTTGAGTGGTATTCTTTTTCATACGAAGTTTTGCTTATGCTTATCGAATACTGCGCCGCAGACGACAAAACCAAAAATATCAAATACATGGAAGCCGTTGCCGAAGCATGGGCAAACGACGGCATAACAACGGTTACCATGGCGGAAAAAGTTATCAAACGCAAAGAAAAAGAGCGCAGCATGCTCAAACGTTGCAGTCATATGTTCGGACTCGGCAGAGCTTTTTCCGAAAAAGAAGCCGAATATATTTCCGAGTGGACAAATACACTCGGAATGAGCGAAGCGATGGTTAAAGAGGCATATGCACGAACAACCCTCAACATCGGCAAATTGAGCTTTCAGTATATGAACAAAATTCTCGTTTCCTGGTCAAAGGACGGCATCAAAACCATGGCGGCATTGAAAGAGGCGGACAATGCGAGAAAAGGCTCAAAGCCCGCTTCACAGCGTGAGCCTGTGGCCGATTCGCACTACGATTTTGACGACATCGAGCGTCTCGCCCTCGAACGACGAATGAAAAAGAATTAATTTAACGGAGGGATACCATGTTTTACAAAAATGCAGTTGATGTAATCGAAAAACGTCGAGAAGACAGAATCGCTCTCATCAATTCCCGAAAAAGAGAAGTATACGAACGTGTTCCCCGCATTGAGGAGCTTGAAAACAGATTGTCCGCAACGGGAATGATGCTTCTTACACGTGTTGCCGAAGAATCCGCATCTGTCGAAGAAGCCGTCAGCCGTATAATGGCGGAAAACCGACAAATAAACGACGAAATCGCGCGTCTTCTTGCCGAAAACGGTTACAGCGGCGATTATTTGAATCCGCCCTACGTGTGTCCTTTGTGCAAAGATACGGGATATGTCGATTCCAAGCTCTGCACGTGTTTGAAAACCGAGCTCACCAACAAAGCTTTGAAAGAAGCCAATCTCACAAGGCACATGGCAGGTCAAACCTTTGACAAATTCAATCTGTCGTATTACGACAACTCCATCAAAAACAGCGGCGGTATCGGAGCGAGAGAAAACGCTTCCGTAATACTTCGCACCGCAAAAAATTTTGTCGAAGAATTCGATTCTTCCGACACAAACCTCCTTTTTTACGGTGCAAGCGGATTGGGCAAAACCTTTCTTTCGTCGGCAATCGCCACCGAGCTTCTCGCACGAGGAAAAGATGTTTTGTACATCAGCGCAAATTCGCTTTTCCCGATGCTTGAAAACCTCCACTTCGGCAGAGGGGACGAAAAGAGCGGCTACATTGCGCAAAAAGCTCTCGATGCCGATCTTTTGATACTCGACGACTTGGGTGCCGAGTTTTTGACTCAGTTTACCGTTTCCGAGCTTTTCAGGATTATGAACCAACGCCTTTTAACAGGCAAAAAAATGGTTTTTTCCACAAACCTCAATCTTTCGGAAATCAAATCGAGCTATTCCGAACGCATCGTTTCCCGCCTCATAGGCAATTTTGACCCCATTCTGTTTTTCGGCGAAGATATCCGAAAACAAAAAACTTTCGAATAAGGTTGTGTGATTTTATGACTTACAAAGATTTATTGGGCAAACATATCGACGAACTCGGCAAAGTTCTTATCGCATTCGAGATACATTCTCCCGCCGCAATAAGAATGCTTGCCGACGAAAAAAAAGCTCTCTCTTTAAAATACGATATAGACGACCCCGAAGGCTACGATATGTACACCCCCGCATGTTACAACGCTCTTGCGGTCATCCGTTCCGCCATCGAGCAAGACGAGCCGAACGACCAGCTTATCTCTTACGTTAAAGATGCACGTGACGAGCTTGTTGCAATATACGAATACATGTCGAACGAAGATTGATTTTTTCGAAATTATTTTAACGGAAAGGTTATGTGACAGCATATGTTGGTTGTAGCACTTGTGATTGTGGCGGCAGGCATACTTTTTGCCGACAAATTAAAAAAACGTTTCGGTTTTTGGGCACCCGCCGCACTTTTTGCGGCAATCTGTATTTTCTGCGAATTGGGCTGCTTTAATTACGAAACCTTTCGCAGCTTGAGTTATGACAAAATCGACTCGTACTCACTCTCTTCCACGGCAGAACAGCTTGATTCGGGAAAATTTGTATTCGACTCTGCTTCCGATTACATCGAAATTACCGACTTAAACTCTTTTGTCGGCAATATTCATGTTGTAACGGACGGAACATATCACGCATTGCGTATTTCGGCAACGGATGATGCCAATTGCAACCGTTACACGGCAGGCACACGTTACCTGTCCGAAAATGCACCCCAAACGCAGTTTATCCCCACGCATTTTTCAGGCAATGTCCACACCATCCGCATTTCGATTCCCGATATCGACACAACAAAAAAAGAGGTAATCACTCTTTCTGATTTATCTCTCAATACTGTGCGAAAAATCTATTTTTCGCCTTTGCGGGTTGTGCTTTTGTTTCTCTTTATGATGTTTGTCTATTACGTGATTGTTTCGAAAGATTTTTGGAAAATCGCTCACAATCCGTCTTCCCGCAAGCAAAACGCCGTCACGGTTTCGGTTGCCGTGCTTCTCTCCTTGGCATATCTCATCATCCCTTTCGGAAACTCGTCTTTTATTACCCCAAAATGGCAGCACCACAATCAATACAACGAGTTGGCGCAGTCTTTTTTAAACGGCAGTCTCTCTCTCGAAAAAGAAGTCCCTCAAGAGCTTATCGACATGGACAACCCGTATGACCGCACCGAACGCTCAAAGGTTTTGTCAAAAGCAGGCATTTCAAAAGCCTCCCAGCCGTGGGATTTGGCATATTACGAGGGAAAATATTACGTCTATTTCGGTGTTCTCCCCGTGCTTCTTTTTTATCTTCCGTGCAACCTTTTGGGATTCTCTTTCCCCAACTTTTTGGGAGTGGTAATTTTTTCGTGGGTACTCATAGCGGGAATCTTTCTTTTGTACCGTGAATTTTTAAAGCATTACAAAAAGCAGGTTCCTTATCTGCTCTATCTTTTGCTTTCCGTTTGTACCGTAATATCAGGCGGCGTTATTTATATGATAAAACGTCCCGATTTTTACAGCATCCCGATTATGGGTGCACTTGCGTTTAGTATTATGGGGTTTTATTTTTGGCTCTGTGCAAAACAGGACGACGGTATTTTAAAACCGTCAAAGCTTTTTATCGGTTCTCTTTTTATGGCATCCGTTATTGCACTCCGCCCCAACCTCATATTCTTCTCCTGCGGAGCGTTTGTGATTTTTTGGAACAGCGTTTTCCGTGACCGAGAACTGCTCTCCGTATCATCTCGCCTCTCCGACAAAAAATTTTCGGGCATTACAAACACGTTGTGTTTTTGTGCCCCGTATATTATTATCGGAATCGCTGTCATGGCATATAATGCGGCACGTTTCTCATCCCCGTTCGATTTCGGTTCTGCATATAACCTGACGGTCGCCGATATGACCCTCCGAGGATTTGCCGCAGAACGCTGGGATTTGGGAGTGTTCGAATATCTTTTCAGGCTCCCCACCGTAACAAGCGAATTTCCGTTTCTCACCGCCGATGTTCCCAAAACCGAGTACATCGGATACACCAGCCGTGAAAATATGTACGGCGGGATTTTCGTTACCCACGCTTTGTTGTGGGCACTTTGCGGGATTCATAAAATTCGCAAAGAAAAGCCGTTCAAATTCATCGTTTTTCTTTGCATAACATCATTTTTCGTGTGCCTTGTCGATATACAGGCGGGCGGTATATACCCCCGCTATACATCCGACTTTGCATTGTTCTTCGTATTGGCGGCAGCGGCAACTCTTTTCCTTCTTTACGAAAAGCACCCGTCCGCTACTTGCCGTTTCGTTTCCGCAGCATTGCTTTTGACCGTTTTATATGACTTTTTGCTGATTTTGGGAAGCGTCTCTTCGGATTTTTCCGCCGTAAGAGAATATATTTATTCCACTCCCCTCTCTCAATTGGCTCTCGTGTTGTAAAATTCACAATATTTTTCATCAAAAAAACATCCGTCGATAAGGGTGGAATTTCATTTTAGGGCAAAACCTGAATCATTACCGGCGGTGCACAAATTCGAATATTATAGACCTGCCGTTCATGCATTTGTTACTTGCTACCCATAAATGGGTTCACACTTTGCAATCAAAACAAATCTCATTTCACTTCAGCTG
>CAZRYW010000121.1:0-4796 GCA_964604405.1 uncultured Oscillospiraceae bacterium | reverse complement strand
TCACGGGCAGTTTTTCTTTTATGCATTCCGCAAAGAAATATATAGCCGTAAACAAACACACCATGTAACCGATATAAAAATTCGAAATCACCGCAACCGCCAACGAAACAATATACAATGCATATTTGTTTTCTTTAATCAAAGAATAAACACCGAGCATTACAAGCGGCAACAGGGCAACACAGTCGAGCCACATGATATTCCAATAATATCCGAGCACATATCCGCACAACGCGTACAATGCCGAAAAAGCAATCGTTGAAAACTCGTATCTGTCATGTACTTTTTTGAGATACAGCGAAAAAAACAGTCCCGCAAATCCGACTTTAAGCGTAACCAAAATCGCCACAAGATCTCGCAATCCTTCTTTTGATACAAGCAAAACAAGAATATTCAACGGGCTTGCACAGTAATATGCGATAAGTGCGAGGAAATTTACACCCAACCCGATTGTCTCCGAATATAAAAGACTCGTTCCCTCTTTCAGTTTTTCCTGCAATGTAACCAAAAAAGGATAATACTGGTGCCAAAGATCGGTCACGAGAATTTGCCCGTTACCGAAAGGGTGCAATCCGTTAATCACATATACAATGTACAACACAAGAGCAGGCAGCAAAAATGCTGCCGCTCCCAACAAAAAGCCTTTGCTTTTAATCGTATTTAACGCTTTTTCAAAAAAGCTTGTTTTTTCGAGCGAATTTTTCCGCTCTTTTGATTTTATGTTTGTTTTTTTCTTACTGTTCTCTGTCATATTCAATACTCATCCCGCAATTATTATTTATCGTTCACAACTTCTTTCAACGAAGCCGCCAGAGTCGTCAAATTCTGAATTTCAGACGGTATAATAAGCTTTGTTGACTTGCCGTCCGCCACCTTTTCAAGTGCTTCCAAACTTCTCACCGCAATTGTTTCTTTTGTGGGGTTTGCCTTATTTATCAGCTCTATACCCGTTGCAATTGCTTTTTGCACTTGCAAAATAGCTTCCGCATCACCCTCGGCTTCGCGAATTTTCGCTTCTTTTGCAGCTTCCGCACGCAAAATAGCGCTTTCCTTTTCACCTTCGGCAACCAAAATAGCGCTCTTCTTTTCGCCCTCTGCTCTGAGTATCGCTTCACGGCGTTCTCTCTCCGCTTTCATCTGCTTTTCCATCGCATCTTGAATTTCGGCAGGCGGAATAATGTTTTTCAACTCCACTCGATTAATTTTTATTCCCCAAGGATCAGTTGCTTCATCGAGGATTGTTCTCATTTTTGCGTTTACAATATCACGTGACGTGAGCGTTTCATCAAGCTCCATTTCGCCTATGATGTTTCTCAGCGTGGTCGCCGTCAAAGTTTCAATCGCCATCATCGGTCTTTCAACACCGTAGCAATACAATTTCGAGTCCGTTATCTGAAAATACACAACGGTATCAATCTGCATCGTTACGTTATCTTTCGTTATAACAGCCTGCGGTTTAAAATCCGCAACACGTTCTTTCAAATTCACTATTGCGGCAACACGGTCTATAAACGGAACTTTGATATGCAACCCCGTTCCCCACGTTTCTTTGTAAGCGCCGAGTCTTTCTATAACCATTGCCTTTGCCTGAGGCACGATTTTAACATTTGTCACAACAATAACCAATGCCAAAACAATCAGTACCGTAAAAAAACAAATAATACCCGTCATATTCTATCCTCCGCTTTCTTCACAACAAGTTTAACTCCCGTGATGTTTTCTATTTCAACCAAAGCGCCGTTTTCGATATATTCGTCCGCTTTGGCAGACCAGATTTTGCCGTCGGCTTTAACACTTCCGACTCCCTTTATCGGGTCAATACCGTCACAAACGATTCCTCTTGTTCCTATCAGTCTGTCGGCATTTGTCGCTTCGTGATGCTTGGCCATGTTTTTGTTATAAAATTTTTTTAACAAGAAGAGTATCAATGCCGAAACAATCGCAAATACAGCCGCACAAAACGTCACACTCGCACCGGCAAATGCGCAAATTCCCGCTGCCAATGCCCCCAGCGCAAACCATATCGAGACCAATGCCGTTGTTGCGCCCTCAATTATAATAAACGCAACCGCAATCACAAGCCATATCCAAGGTGACATACAATTCACATCCCTCGATTAATTTCTCGAAACCAAAATATTAAACTCCGCAAGACTGTTCAATATTTCGCAAACTTCACCCAAAGTCATTTCGCTTTCGGGGCTGCACATTGTTTCGCCCGCTCCCCACAATTTTGCTCTGAGCATAGCCGCAACCGAATCTTTTGCGTACTGCGCTATATCATCCTTATCCTCAAACACGGTCAAATATTCTTCCGAGTCGATTTTTTCGTCTACTTTGTTCATCGAAACCATTGTTCTGAAAATAAGAGTAAACGCATCCTGTCTCGTAATGTTTTCATCGGGTCTGAAACAGCCGTCGCCGTCACCTACCGCAATTCCTTTTGCTTTCAATATTTTAACAGGTTCAAACACAAAACTGTCCGAGTCAATATCTTCAAATGTTTCAACATTTGCCGAGCTCTTCAACTTGCAAACTCTTTGAAGCATCGCTCCGAACTCGCCTCTCGTCACGCTTTTTTCCGTATCGATAGTCTCCTCCGCAATATCGTTGAGCACGCCCAATTTGTACATTACAACGATTTCCTTTTCTGCTCTATGACCCATAATCAATTCGTCATACGGCGTTTGAGGCTCTGCGTCTACAATCAGCTTAACATAGTCGCCGTCCGTATCCGAAGAAATATTTGCGCCGACCCCTTTCATCTCCAAGGAATAGAAAGCATTCTCGTTATATTTTCCCAGCATGCAATCGTCATCAAGTTCTATAACGAACGCTCCCTCTTGAGTCGCTTCAAAAAGTATCGAACATATAATATCTTCGTTTGTGCCTTTGATTGACGTATCATATCCCTCAAACACAAACGTTCCGTTTTCGTTGTCGAATTTATTCGTCAAAACACCGAGCTTTTCGTTTGTATAAACAGGTGCAACAACCTGTGCCTTATCCGAACTGAAAGAGCCCTTGATTCTAAACGTCAAAAACTTCAAGTCCGAATTTGTCTTTCGTATATTAACCAAAAACTGGTCGCCGACTTCGATATTTTCCGCTTGCAATACTGCTTCCACATACGAATCCGACTCACTTGCCATAACTCCGCACGGCAATATAAACATTGCCATAACAATCAAGCATCCAAAAAACTTTTTCATTTTATTTCACCTCTTATTCTGTCTTGTCAACGATTTCGGGCTTAGTACGACCCGTCAGATAATATCCTCCGCTTATAAAATCAATCTGCAATTCATATCTTTCCGTCTCGCCCGCATATGTAATCGCATTTACCTCAACATCATACCAAATGCGATCTTTATCCTCATGCCTTTCGGGTTTTGAAAACACCATTCCGGCAGGCACCAAGCTCTGATCCGCCGCTCCGAGATACGTCGAATAATAAAAATTCCACAATCCGATTTTCTTGATTTCTTCAAGACATTCCTCTCTCAATTCGGGCGAACAGATTCCGTAAATCAACGCACCGTTACCGTTGACGATGCCCTCGTCGTTTTTCTGCATATGAGCCTGTTTCCAAATATTCAAAACTTCGTTTACACTCGTCGCATGGTATCCGTCGATTATTTCCGCAGACTCGTCAATATCTCCGGCCCACAGCTGATTCATCACTTCCGCACCGCTCACCATGCTTTCCGCAACATGTTCTTTCGTCGAAACATTTTCATTTTTCGAGCAACCGCACGATGCCGTCATGCATATCGCCAAAGCGGCAATTGCCGCACAAATTGTTTTCTTTGCAGTATATTTATTCATGTTTTCCTCCGTTTTTGTCCGATTAAATCAACTTTGATATAATTTCATACAAAACTAATTATACATTATTCACCAAAGTATTTCAATACAATATTACTCTGCGATTATCTCCGTTCCCTGTTCCGCTAAAAATTCGGCGTCAACAGCATCCTCCGTATAAGGCGATGTTGTTCCCGAAAGATAATACCCTCCGTCTATAAAATCAATAAACAACTGGTATTTACTCGTCACACCGCTCTGACTGATTTCAGCAACCTCTACAATATACCTTATCATACCGGGTTCTTCGAGTCGTTCGGGCGGCAAAAACACCATTCCGGCAGGCACCAAACTTTGATCCGATGCTCCGAGATACGTCGAATAATAAAAATTCCAACTTCCGTAATTGTTCTCTTTTACTATTTCAAGGCACCTCGGTCTCAAATCGGGCGAACAAATTCCGTAAATCAACGCACCGTTACCGTTGACAATGCCCTGATCGTTTTTTTGCATATGTGCCTGTTTCCAATTGTTCAAAACCTCATCAACGCTTTGTGCATGATACCCGTCAATAATTGCCGCAGATGCATCAAGGCTCGTCGCCCAAAGCTGATTCATCACTTCCGCACCGCTCACGCTGCTTTCTACAACTGTTTCATCAATCATAGGTATAACTTCTTCGGTTTCGATTTCCGTCACGGTTTCATCCGTGGGATTCTGTACGTTTTTCTCGCATCCCGAAAAAACCATCGACAACGCCAATGCGGCAGAAACTCCGATTGCAACTTTATTTCTCATATTTCAAAACCTCCGTACATAACTGTTTATTATATTTTAATACATTTCGCCCATACTTTCAACAAATATTTTTTCCCAAGGACAAAATCTTTTGCAATTCAGACTGTCGATTTTAATCTAACGGCGAAAGCTTCCCAAGTCAAAACCACCAGTTAAACTGGTGGCTTGCTCTGCCCCTATAAGGGGCTAGT
>CAZRYW010000120.1:0-4817 GCA_964604405.1 uncultured Oscillospiraceae bacterium | reverse complement strand
CACGACCGCCCGACGTTGTTTCGGGGTTTCCGTACATAACGCCGACCTTTTCACGAAGCTGATTTATAAAAATAAAAACAGTATTCGTCTTTGCGAGCACACCCGCAAGCTTTCTCATCGCCTGGCTCATCAATCTTGCCTGCAAACCCACGTGACTGTCACCCATTTCGCCGTCGATTTCAGCCTTGGGAACAAGTGCCGCAACCGAGTCCACAACGATAACGTCAAGTGCACCGCTTCTCACCAAAGCTTCGGCAATTTCAAGTGCCTGTTCACCCGTATCGGGCTGAGACACGATCAGCGAATCAACATCAACACCGATATTTTTCGCATACGTGGGATCAAGTGCGTGCTCTGCGTCGATAAAAGCCGCTTCGCCGCCCATCTTTTGTGCTTCCGCAACAATATGGAGCGCAATCGTCGTTTTACCCGAAGATTCCGGTCCGTATATTTCGATAATTCTTCCCTTGGGAACGCCTCCGATACCGAGTGCGATATCGAGCGCCAAGCTTCCCGTGGGGATAGCGTCTACGTTGAGATGTGCGTTACTGCCGAGCTTCATAACGCTGCCTTTACCGAACTGTTTTTCTATCTGACTCATTGCAAGCGCAAGAGCTTCTTTCTTTTCAATTGACATTAATTTTCTCTCCTCGTGCGAACATCTGTTCTTATTATACTGTGTTTTTTTGCATTTGTCAACAGATTATTTCAATTTGTACACATTAAAGGAAGCTGCCGCAACGGTAATATTCACTTCGCTGCTTCCGTTCACATCTCTTGTCAATTTTTTCGGAGCCACACGGAATTTGTCATCCATTGTATTAACATCTTCCATATTTTCGCTCGTGAGAATAATCTCTTCTATTTTTTCAACACCCTCGGGAAGATTCAAAACAACATCTTTCTTTCCGCCTCTGTTTGCAACCTTCAAAATATATTCCCCGTTTTTCATTCCGACGCTCACGTAAACCTCGTCATCGTCCTCGCGTTCAAACAAAAGAGTGTATTCGGGCAAATTGTTCGTATACATCGACTGCACATAGTACGAAGGTGTCAGCATAACCTCGTGGTTGTTCACAAAAATCATATCGGGACGCCATTGAGTATAGTTTTCTCTTGCGAAAAGCGGTGCGTAACTTGCCAAAACAACAACGTCGGCATTTCTCTCAAAACCGGTCATCATTGCGCCCTCGGCAATCGCCGCTTCCAAGCTGTTGGGTTTTGGCTGATTATCGCCTATGTGGCACGCATATTCTCCCGCAAAAACCTTTACGCCGTCACGGGAATAATTGTCGTAACGGTTTGCGTTTTCAAACATCCACTCGCTCTTAACGTAGTAGTGCTCGTCAACGGCATACGCAAAATCTTCCTTTTTCCCGTTGAGCCATTCGTACGCTTTGTCAAATTCTCTGCCCGCAGCACTCGGTCCCGACGACGTTATGAGCTTGATTTCGGGATAGAGAGGTGCAATCGCCTTTTGGAAAAGCTCATAGCGTTCGAAATAGTTTTCTTCCCATTGTTCGTTGCCTATTGCAAGATACTTGAGATTGAACGGTTCGGCATGTCCCATTTCTTCACGGATTTTCGCCCACTTGTTCGTCTTGGGATCTCCGTTTGCAAACTCTATCAAGTCTATTGCATCTTGAATATACTCGTCAAGCTCGTCAATCGGAGCGCACTCGCCCGTTTTATACTGACACGCCATGCCGCAGTTGAGCACGGGAAGAGGCTGTGCTCCCAAATCCTCGCACAAAAGAAAATATTCGTAAAATCCCAATCCGTAGCTTTGGAAATAATTGCGTTCCGTTACGCCGACGCCGCCGTCCTGCCAACGGTTCCAGTTGATTTTTCTTTCTTCGATTTTTCCTATCGTGTCTTTCCATCTGTAGCGATTGTCCAAAACGGTTCCCTCTACAATGCATCCGCCCGGAAAACGTACAAATCCGGGGTGCATATCGTAAAGTGCCTGTGCCATATCGGCTCTCAGTCCGTTTTTCCTGCCGTTAAACGTATCTTCGGGAAAAAGCGAGAACATGTCAACGTCGCACTCGCCCGCTTCTGCAAAAGTTACGTAAAGCTTTGCGTCATACACGGTTTCTTGCGAAGTAAGTTCAAAAGAATACTTCTTCCAGTCTCCCTCTGCTTCAAAATCGTTTTCCATACAAATCACGTTTTCGTTTTTTGCACATATTTTAAGCTTTGCATTGCCTCTCACATAAACCGAAAAATCATATTTTTTCCCTTTTTCGAGGAACATTCCCTCATATGCACGATTTACGATTCCGCTGCCCGCTTCGCCCTTGATATGAGCATATTGAGGGTTGATATCGTTCATGGGTTTTTCCGTCTCTGATGTGAATTGCGCACCGTTGACACTCTCCCACGCCTCAAGCGGAGAAATATCGTCAAATTCCATTGTCGGGAAAAAATCAAACGAACGGTTTTCCAAAAGCTCCGCATACAAACCGCCGTCCGCACCGTAATTGATGTCTTCGAAGAAAAGACCTATCATATCCGGATTAACGTCAACACCTTTTTTGTTCGTAACTGTTATTTTCATTCTTTTTCTCTCCTTTTCGGTGCGGGAATCTGCGCCAAAATAATTGCCGCAAACATAATAACGCATCCCGCAATTTGTCTTTCGTCCATTTTTTGATTGAGTATTATCCAACCCGCAATGACGCTCACGCATGATTCGAGGCTCATTATAAGCGATGCCACCGTGGGATTCAAATCTTTTTGTGCTATTATCTGAAGAGTATACGCAACTCCGCTCGACAACACGCCCGCATACAAAAGCGCAACCATAGCCTCGGGCTGTGCCGAAAATCTGACGTCACCCGTCAAAAAGCTTATCGCAAGGCTGATTACGCCCATCGTCGCAAATTGAATACATGCCAACTTGACTCCGTCGGTTATCGGCGAATATTTATCAACCAAAAGTATTTGCACCGCAAATACCAACGCACACACAAAAACCAATAAATCGGCAAATTCCACCGCAAATCCCGCATTTTTCGGAATACAGAGAATATAAAGCCCGAAGCATGCCGCCAATGCCGCAAAATATGCCGTCGCAGGGCACTTTTTTCCGATAAAAGCTCCCATAATCGGAACCAAAACTATGTAAAAAGCAGTTATAAACCCCGCTTTTCCCGCATCAACTCCGAAATCAATACCGAATTGCTGAAAATTCGTCGCAACACAAAGCGCTATACCGCAAAGCACTCCGCCTGCCAAAAGATTTTTGTCGTTCCATTTTACGGCACAATCGCCTCTCTTTTTGTCTCTTGCGAAAATAAAAGGCAAAAGCACCGCCGCCCCGATAAAGCCTCTCAACGCATTAAAAAGGAGCGGACTCCAATACTCGGCTCCGACGTCCTGCGCCACAAAAGCAACGCCCCAAATCACCGCCGTCAATAAAAGTATAAAAGAGCTTCTTATCTGTTTTTTCATATGTTGTCCTCTTTCGAATCAGTCTTTCCAAACGCACCACGGAGCTTGTCCCGTAGCCCACATTTTTTCAAGAGCCTCATGCTCTTTTTTCGAATCCATCGGTTTCCAAAATCCGTTGTGAATATATGCCTTGAGTTCTCCCGCTTCCGAAAGCGTTGTCAACGTTGTCTCTTCCAAAACGGTTTCGTCGCCCGCTATATAGTCAAACACCTCGGGATTGAAAACCATGTATCCTCCGTTAATTCTCGCAGCGTCATAGGCTGCTTTCTCTCTGAACGAATAAATCGAATTTTCGTTGTCTATTCCGAGCATACCGAATCTTTGTTCCATTGTCACGGCTGAAATCGTTGCAATCTTCCCGTGTTCTTCATGAAATTTTTTCAACTCGTTGATGTTGATATCGCACAATCCGTCCCCGTAAGTAAGCATAAACGGTTCGTTATCAACGTATTTTTTTATTCTTTTCACTCTTCCGCCCGTCATGGTGTTAAGTCCCGTATCTATCACGGTCACCTTCCACGGTTCGGCATGACGGTTGTGTACTATAACCTTGTCGTCATGAGTAAAATCAAACGTCACATCGCTTGTATGCAAAAAATAATCCGCAAACCATTCTTTTATGACATGCTGTTTATACCCCGCACAAATAATAAAATCATTAAATCCGTAATGTGAATATGTTTTCATAATATGCCAAAGGATGGGCATTCCGCCTATTTCGACCATCGGCTTGGGCCTGAAAATGCTCTCCTCGCTTATACGGGTTCCGAAGCCACCCGCAAGTATTACAACTTTCATTTGTATACTCCTTTAACATGCAATAAATATCTGTCTTAAATTATAACATTACATATATATATTGTCAAACAAAACACATACCGTCTTTACGGCTTAAATTTCGGCTCAAATGCTTTTTTGAAAATTTTTTTGATTTTTTTGAAAAAAACAGTTGCATTTTCAAAAAAAGTATGCTATTATAGTTTATGCGTTTGAGATTAACATTAATATTTGTGCTTGTAGCTCAGCTGGATAGAGTATTTGGCTACGAACCAAAGGGTCGGGGGTTCGAATCCCTCCAAGCACGCCAAAGCAGAACATTTTATGTGTTCTGCTTTTTTATTTTCACTTTCGAACCCCCGACCCTGAGGGGGTGGCGAGTAGCGAGCGCCTCCTGCGGAGGATTAAGCGAGCACACAGCCGGTGCCGCGGTCGATTTTGTTTTTGCTTTGCAAAATTGCAAAATCGGGTACCGCAAACGGGAGAATCCCTCCAAGCACGCCAGAAAGAAGCAGTTACTTCGGTAATTGCTTCTTTTGTTTTTTAAATCAAATCCACTTTACAGGATTTTTTTTATGTGATAC
>CAZRYW010000119.1:0-4896 GCA_964604405.1 uncultured Oscillospiraceae bacterium | reverse complement strand
TGTTGTCATTCTTCCTCAACATCATCAACATAGCAATCAAGCATCCATGCTTTTTCGAATGTCGATTCCAGTTTACGCAGTTTTTCTTCTTCGTTTTCTTCGTCAAGTGCCGCATACAGTTTCAAAAGACCTGCCGTATACGCATAATTGATTTTTCCGAACGCCAAAACAACTACGCACCAAATCGCAACTCCGACAATCGCATTTTCCGTGAACGCATAATATCCGCCTATTGCACCCACAAAAGACGCAAACAATGCAGGTGTTTCGTAAAGCAGCGTTTCGGCGCTGTTGATTTGCTTTTTCATGGAAGAAAGTATACTTACTTTATTGTTTTTATAGACCACAACCGAATGGTTTTCTTTCATCACGTTGTAAAAAAGTATGTATATATTCTTTTTCGTGCGATTCTCGGGACTCAACCTGTGCATTTTCGCAATAACTCTGCATGCAATCCAATATACTTCCTTATATATTCGATACCTCAATATCACATGCGAAAATATTATCCCTATAACGTACATCGCCTCAAACGCCACCGCTTTCGGAGCATTTGAAATCTCCAACGAAATCACGCTCGGTATTACAAAGCTGAGAATCGTCAGATAAAAAGCAATTATCTGATCGCGTTTTGTCTGCTGAAGTCCCAATTCCGCAACCGTCTGTTCATAGCAACTGTTCAAATCCATGCTTTCATCGGTCGAAAACTCTTCTCTCGAAATTTTATCCGTCAACCTGATTTTTTTGTCATGCGTATTCAAAACGAATTCCCTCCATGTAAAAAATCATCGTGCATCAGTTTTTTGCACCCTTGCATCCGTTTTTCAGGCTTCTTGCTCCAAATTCGCTCAACAGGTTCGTATCATACGAAAAACTGATTTTCGCTCTTTCTCTGCTCCTCTTTTGAGCAAAATAAACCAACTTATCCATCAGTTCTTCAAAACCGATTCCCGCCGCTTCCCACAAATAGAACGACAGCGAACCGGGTATTGTATTGATTTCATTCACAAAAATCTCGTCGGTTTCTTCATCAATCATAACGTCTATACGAGCCACACCGTTACAATCAAGTGCTTTAAAAGTCGTCAAGCACATTTCTTTGATTTTTTCTTCTTGCTCTTTGGTGACTTCGGCAGGCACTTTTCTGCTGCTTCCGCTCATTCCCTTGCTTCCGCCGTCCGAATTTTTGCTTCCGCCCTGATATTTATCCTTAAAGTCCAAAATATCTCCGCCCGAAGAAATAGGTTCTTCCAAAACGCTTGCATGTGCCTCTTCGTAATCACCCAAAACCGAACAGTTGACTTCCTTGAGCTTTTCGATTGCTCTCTCAACCAAAATCTTTCTGCTGAAAGTTGCCGCTTCTTCGATAGCTTCTTTGAGCGAGTCTCTGTTTTTTGCAACCTTTATGCCGACAGACGATCCAAGGTTGACAGGCTTTACGATAACAGGATATTTTAACTTCTTTTCAATATTTTCAACAACGCTGTCACTCGATTTAAAATATTCTCTCGAATAAAAGCATACCGCATCCAAAACGTTGATTCCCGCATCTTTAAGCACGCACTTCATAGCGTATTTATCCATGCCGAGCGCCGAGCTTGTCACATCGCATCCCGCATACGGCACACCGAGCATCTCCAAAAATCCCTGCAACGTACCGTCTTCAACGTTCGTTCCGTGAACCACGGGAATAAACATATCGCATACTCCCGCAACTTTTTTGGAAAGAATTCCGCTTTTCACTTTCACAAGCTCAACGCAGTTCAATCCTTTTTTCAAGACCACTTCTTCACATTCGTTCAAAAGACTCGGAATATCCTTGTATTTGGCAATATCAAGCAACGCTTCGCCTGTGTAAAATTTGCAATCTTTTGTTATGTATATGGGAACAACATTGTATTTTTCACGATTCAAAGCGTGCATCGCCTGCGACGCACTTATAACGCTAACTTCATGTTCAACGCTGTTTCCTCCGAACAACACACCTACGGATATTTTCATATTTAAAATCCCCTTCCACAATTTTCTTACAGATAATTATCGGGCAAATCGTTTTCGAGCAGAACTATCTTGTTGTCGCCCTCAATATTTCTCATCACATTGAATGCTTCGTATATGTCGCCCACACAGATTATTTTATCATCACATCTTACCGAATCCGCGCCCTTTTTGAGAGCGGGATACTGTTTTTCTCCGACAAAAATCGCATAATCCGCACATTTTGCACATATTGCACCGAGCTTTTCGTTTTCCTCTTCTTCTTTTTCGCCCAACTCAACCATGCCCGGTGTGATAACAATCCTCGTACCTTCAAAATCACGAAGTGTTTCGAGGGCACTCTTTGCACCCTCGGGGTTTGAGTTGTATGCATCATCTATAATGGTACAATCGGGCTGCTTTTTAATCTCCAGTCGATGTTCAACGCTTTCGATTCTTCTCATACCGATTTTGATACTTTCGGCATCAACTCCGTATTCCATCGCCACAGCCGCACTTCCGACAAGATTTATCACATTATGCTTGCCCAAAAGCTTTGTTTTCACATCAATCTCACATTCGGGAGTCACAATCGTAAACTCACTTCCCGACGGAGTGGATTTAATATTTTTCGCATAATAATCGCAATCCGTACTTGTTCCGTAAGTAATCGTGTTTGTTTTCTTTTCGTGACTGCGTATAATCTCGTTGTCATAATTGACAAACTTTTTCCCGTCACCCACGTGCTCTACAAGCTCATACTTTGTCTTTGTTATGTTTTCCTGTGTTTTAAACGTTTCGAGATGTTGCGCCCCCACACTTGTGAGTATTGCTGTTTCGGGATGTGCGATATCGCAAATTTCTTTTATATCGCCTTCACGTCTTGCACCCATCTCCACAACAAAAACCTCATGCAAAGGTGTAAGCATTTCGTTCACCGTTCGCACAACGCCCAATGTTGTATTGTAGCTGTGCGGTGTCATCAAAACATTGTATTTTTCGCCCAAAAGCGTTGTCACAAAGTTCTTCACGCTTGTTTTTCCGTAACTCCCCGTAATTCCGATTACTTTCAAATCATTCATCGCTTCAAGCTTTGCTTTCGCATTGTTCACAAATTTTTGTCTTATCGCCATTTCAATAGGTTGGTTTATGAGATTTGCAACGAGCACCGCTAAAGGCGTGAAAAACGCCGTCACAAAGAGCAAAATCGGCACATAAACGGATTTTATCCAAAGTCCGCATGCCAATATCGCAGCACACAAAATCCCCTCGGTCACAGTAAGCCTTTTAACTCTCTGTGTCATTACAAGCGGTTTTTTCTCTTCTTTTTTCGGCTTCAACAAGTCGCAAACAACATATATCAGAGCATATGCACTCACGGCGGGAGTCGGTCCCGACATCAAAAACACATATCCCGCAAGTGCAACAACCGCTTTCCAATCAATTTCTTTCAAAATATTTTTCTTCAAATACGACGCATATCTCCCGTTAAAATACGAATTCAACTGAAGCATATGATTGCCGTGTTTGACGTTGCCCGTCATAACCACCCAACCGTGGATAACCGCAACGATTATATACATTACAATATTCAAAAATCCTCTTGTCAATTCAATCACCGCTTACTTTACAAAATATTCAAGTGCCGCAAAAAACTTTCCGGGTCTGTCGAGATACGAAAAATGCCCCGCACCCTCCAAAACAACAATTCCGCTGTCCGGAAGTAAATCATCCATAATATGAGCATCCGACAAAGGAGTTGCCGTATCTTTATCACCCCATATCAAAAGCGTCGGAGACGATATATCTTTCAAATAACTTCTCAAATCTTCGTTCACAACCCTGCTCATCGTCCCTCTCATGTTTTCGCTGAGAGTTTTGTAGTCGCTGCTTCCTGCATTTTTTACCCATTTTTCATACAATCCCGTTTTGTTTATCAAAGGAAGCGAAAGTATTTTTTTGCCGGCCTTGTATGTATAAACTTTCAAATAATAGTCAAAGCCTCTTTTGGGTTTGATTCCTGCGCTGTCAACCAACACAATTTTTTCGGGTTTTTTATCCGCTTTCGAAAACAGCTTTATTATCACCCGCCCGCCAAACGAATGACCGAGCCAAATTGCGCCCTCCGAATCCGTCTCTTTCAAAAACTTTTTCATAAATTCGGCATAAGCATCAACATCCCAAATTTCTTTCGGTTCGTCACTTTTTCCGAACCCCGGGAAATCAAGCGCCACCACACGCATATACTGCGAAAGCTTATTGATAATCGGCGTAAAAGCCTCCTTGTTTGCACCCCATCCGTGAAAAAGAACAATGCATTTTCCCTCTCCCACGTCTGTATAATTTATATTAAGTCCGTCTACAGAAACCCATTTTTCCATAAACGCACCTCCTTGCCATATTTATCTATATTACAGTATACCATGATTTTAAAAATAATCAACAAAAAAAGATTAAAACTGAACAGAGATATATCTTTCTTGCTTGTTTATCTTTTTCCACCAAAAAAAGACAGTCTGCACTGACTGTCTTTTTTTATTCACGCCGTAGTTTCAATGCACAAAAACATTTCATTCATATCTGCAAATCAACCATAAATTAAAGAGATGAATGTATGAGGATCAAACATACATCTACACAAAAGTAGAAATTAACTGGAAGTTAAAGGAAAGCGTTATACATAAGAATTATTGTTATCTACACTAAAGTAGAAATTAACTGGAAGTTAAAGCAACAAGGAAATGCTTGCAAAAACAGTTATCTACACTAAAGTAGAAATTAACTGGAAGTTAAAGGGAGGAACGCCCATGCTTGATATTTCATCTACACTAAAGTAGAAATTAACTGGAAGTTAAAGAGCTTTATGCTTCTCACGTCATCCTTATCTACACTAAAGTAGAAATTAACTGGAAGTTAAAG
>CAZRYW010000118.1:0-4917 GCA_964604405.1 uncultured Oscillospiraceae bacterium | reverse complement strand
TTTTAACGCTTTGCTGCCTGACCGGCAGAAATTGCGAGCATCATTTCCCGCTTCTTGCGAGCAATTTCAGTCCGATTAGGTCGCTGAGTGCGACCATGGAGGACGGTGACGCAAAAGGGGCAAAGTGTGAAAAAACAAAACCCATTCATTTCGCACAGAACAGCCTACTTCAATTTTCGCCCTGCGAGGCCGTTTGGGGTCCGGGGAATCGGAACCCCGGTGCTTTTGGTACTTTTGGCATCAAAAGTACATTGCCGTCACACTCTGTGACACCTTCAGATTTTCATCGGCATTGCCTATATGAACCACGCCACTATGGCATTGTTTTCGTTTACACACAAAAAACATCCGTCGATAAGGCATTTTTATTATCGACGGATGTTTTTTTAAAAATTTTTTCAATTTCGTGCAACTTTTTTCGTTTCAAAAAAGTATTATAGATGTAAGGCACCAAACAAGTCTTACCCAACAAAACAGGGAATTTGGGGCAACTGAGCCTCGACGTGCAGCCGAAAGGCACGCTTTCTGCACAGTTATTCCAAATAAGGTTTCCTGAGGGCTCCGCCCTCCTCCAACGCGGAGTCCCGGGTGCCCTTTCCCTCTACATAACACCGAAAGGATTTGATTATATGACAATGCTCAGAAAAGTAACAGCTCTTACCGTTTGTGCGGCAACGCTTGCGACAACCTCCGCATTTGCCTCCGAGTCAATACTTCCCGTGCGTGCAACGCTCGAAAACAAAGGATACGAAGTATCATGGATTCAAGATACAAAAACAGTTGTTATTCGTGACGGCGGTTTTGTGGTAAACGAGGCTGTCGGCGACACAATAACTCTCGATTATGACACAACTTATGCTCCCGAAGACTTTTTCACAAACGTTGACGAGATGAGAAAAGCATACGAAGAATACTCCTCAAGTGCAACGGTTACCGAAATCGGCGAAAACTATTTTATGGCAGATACCGAAAAATTCGGCGAAGTAATGTTCCGCTTTGATGCCGATACACGTTTCCGTCACGAAACAAACCGTCGCCGTTACATGGCAGACGATTTAGAAGTCGGCAACTACGTAAAAATTTATCTCGACTCCGTTATGACCGCATCTCTTCCTCCTCAGACCTACGCAATTGAGGTCATCTTCTTGGAAGAACCCGAGGTTACAGCCGAAAACGTTGTAACAGAAGGCAGCGTTGTCGAAGTGGGCGAAAATTACTTTATCGTAAAAGACGCAGACGGCAACGAAATGCAGTTTAACGTCAGTGACGAAACACGTTTTCACCACAGTATCAACAAACGAATTTACAAGTTCGACGATATCGAGGTCAACACCGAAGTTTCCGTAACGCATCCGGAATCCGTTACGCTTTCGCTTCCCCCTCAATCAACGGCAATCGAAGTTGTAATCAAATAAGCACACACATAAACACATATACGAAAAGGGCTGTCTCTCAAAGAGGGACAGCCCTTTTCATTCCACGCTCAATCAGTGAGCCGCTTTCCATTCCTTAGCCTTAGCTTCAGACATTCTTGTAATCTTTTCTGTAGGATAGATAGATTCCGCACCGCCGTTAGTATAAAGGAAATACTTACCTGTGGGTGTTACATAAAGAATTTCTTCATAACCTGTAGCGTCACCGAATTCACCGCTTGTATAGCTTGCAACTACTTCTGCGGTATCCGTATCGTACTCAACTTTACAAATAATCTGCTTCATTGGATAATCATCCTTTCTTTATAAAAATGCAGTATACACCGAGATGTCTATTTTCCTGATAATACTATTATATCGTGTTTTCAACCGTTATTCAACACCATTTTTTAAAAAATTTATCCAAAGATTGTAAATAATTTTTGACCGTCAAGGTAATTTTGCCCTAAATTGACAAAACTCGGCTATCATGTTATCATGAATTGACCGTTATTTTTGTTTTACAAAATCACATCATACATCGGAGGACTCTTCCAATGAGACTAAATCAAACCGACATCAAATCTCAAATTTCGCAGGTGTGGCATTTGAGCTTGCCTGCGATTTTGAGTCAAATAACAACTATCATCATGCAATATACCGATGCCGCAATGGTCGGCTCATTGGGGCTTGACGCATCCGCTTCAATAGGATTGGTGTCGCCGTGCACCTGGCTTTGCAGCGGCATCACATATGCTGTTTCCGCAGGATTTTCCGTCCAGCTCGCACATCACATCGGTGCAAAAAAATACTCCGATGCAAAAAACGTTATGCGCCACGGACTGCTCACCGCATTGTTTTTGTCCGTTTTACTCGCTTTTCTTTGTGCTTCAATCAGCACATCTCTTCCCGTTTGGCTCGGCGGCGATATCGGCATACGAAAAAACGCTTCCGACTACTTTTTTGTTTTTGCGTTAATGCTCCCGTTTTCCCAGCTCAATTCACTCAGCTCATCTTTTTTGCAATGCAGCGGCAATATGATAACTCCGAGTATCTTAAATGCCGTCATGTGTCTGTTGGACGTAATTTTTAACGCCGTTTTCATTCCTTTTTACGGAGTTTTGGGAGCGGGAATCGGCACGGCATTGTCTTGTGTTGTTATTTCGTTGATTATGACATGGTTCTCCTGCGTTTCCAATCCGCTTCTTCGATTGCGGCGTAGTGAAAAATGGCACTTTGACCGAAAAATATTGCAAAAAGCATTCAAAATCGGTTTTCCCGTAGCCGTTGAGGAAATTGCGATGAACGGCGCAATGGTTGTTTCGACAAAAATCATCGCCCCTTTGGGTTCCGTCGCCATCGCCGCCAATTCCTTTGCCGTAACTGCCGAAAGTCTTTGTTATATGCCCGGTTACGGTATCGGTTCCGCCGCAACCACTCTTGTCGGTCGTAGCGTAGGCGGCGGCGACATGCCCCTTGCCAAACGATACGGCAATATCTGTACTGCAATGGGCGGCATTTTCATGGGTTTGACGGGAGCTGTAATGGCTTTAATATGCCCCATCGTCTTTATGATTTTGACGCCCGATTCAACCGTACGGGAGTTGTCGGCACAAGTTCTCCGCATAGGGCTCATCGCCGAACCGTTTTTCGGCATTTCCATCGTTGCGGCAGGTGCTCTCCGAGGCACAGGAGATACTTTTGTTCCGAGCATTATGAATCTAGCCAGTATCTGGATTGTCCGAATCGGACTTGCCTGTTTTCTCGTCAAACCGTTCGGACTGCACGGAATGTGGATAGCCATGGCGGTCGAATTGTGCGTTCGAGGTATTCTTATGCTCTATCGTCAAAAAACAAGCCCGTACTATTTTCAATCAATTTCCACAATAACCAAACCTTGAATATCTTTCCCCTGCAATCTATATGCAAAAAACAGCCGTTCCCTATATGTGGAGCGGTTGTTTTTTCGAATTTTATTTCAATGCGGCTCCGTCCTTGAATGCATTTCCCACTTCTTTCTCATTAAAATAGCTTTGTGCCGTATCAATGAGTCGATATCCGACTTCCAACGCATCGCTTACGCAGCGTTCGCATTCGTCTTTTGTTATCTGATACACACCCTAGCCGAGCTGCGGCATTTTCACTCCGTTTGACAGGGTAATATAATTCATACTTCAATCCTCCGATTTTTTGATTTTATCAAGCCACGCTTCTATTTCCGCTTCTTCGGTTACAAGTTCGGCACCGCCCTCAGAATCAAATCCGATATCCTTTTCGCAGACAAACGTCGCACCCTTGCAAATATTTTTCATATCTTTTAAGGTATGTCCCGGCCAACCGCCGTGAGTCTGGAACGGTATCACGGTTTTACCGCTCCAGTCGCATGACTTCAAAAAAGTCAGCATTGCAGGAGCCATAGTATACCACCACGTCGGCGTTCCGACGGCAATTACATCATAATCCGCCACATTGACAGAGTGCGGCTTGATTTCAGGCTGATACCCGCAGTTCACCTCACGCTGTCCTTGATCCACGATTTCATCGTAAGAACCCGTATAAGGCTTTACCGTATCAATACGAACAATATCCGCATCGGTTACTTTTTGCATTGCTTCCGCAATCCGCTTTGTGTTTCCGTTGGATACGGAATAATAAACGATCAACATTTTCTTTTTCATATCTTTTTTACTCCTCCCGATTTTCGGGTTATCTATTGCATCGTTACGAAAATCCTGCTATAATAATACCACCTAAACTTGACTTTAGGTCAATAGATTTTATAAAAATAATTGTAAATATTTTTTCGGAGGAACAGCATGTATAATATCGGACAGGTATCGGAAATGTTTGACTTGCCCATTTCCACCTTGCGTTATTACGATAAACAAGGACTTTTCCCGGGGCTGGAACGCTCATCCGGCATTCGCAAGTTTGGAGACAGAGAAATCGAAACCCTGCGTATCATTGAGTGTCTGAAAAAATCCGGTTTGGAGATTAAAGACATTAAGCAATTCATTGATTGGTGTCAGCAGGGGCCGACCACTTACGAGAGACGCAGAGATCTGTTTCTAAAGCAAAAGGCAACCGTCGAGGCAGAAATCGAACATCTGAACAAGGTGCTTGATATGCTTAAATTCAAATGCTGGTTCTATGAGCAAGCCATTGAGCAAGGCGACGATACGGAACTACGAAAACTGCTTCCCGAACATCTTCCGGAAGAAATCCGCAGGGCATACGATCACGCCCATAGCTAAAAGAAAAATGTGCCGCTGAAATCAGCGACACATCGGATAAAGAGCTTCTCAATATTTTAAACAGCTTAAAAGAGCCAAATATCGGCGTTGGTATTTCGGTTAAAATTCCGCCGATTGTGCGAGTGATACTATACCGATACTGTAATTTTGTACCAAAAATGCACTCAAGCGGCAAAAATAAATCCCACTCGCTCCTTTTAGAAAAATTCTAAACAGTTTTGCTTATGGGATTTGACTCGGATTATTTATAT
>CAZRYW010000117.1:0-4987 GCA_964604405.1 uncultured Oscillospiraceae bacterium | reverse complement strand
ACAAGAAGCACCACTCCGACAACTCGGTTCAACGTTTCGGGCTTTGCACGGTTTGCAATCTTTGCGGCGATTCTCGCCCACAAAAGCGTCGAAAGAACGCACAACACCAATATAAGCATATCGGGTTTTCCGCCTATGATAAAATGGCTCATAGCTCCCGTGAACGCCGTAAATGTCATAACAAAAACGCTTGTACCCACAGCTGTTTTCAATTCATAACCCAAAACGCTTGTGAGCATCAACAGCATCATCATACCGCCGCCGGCTCCCACAAATCCGCAAATAAAGCCTATCACAACACCGCTCAAAACAGAGCGCACAATTTGATCTTTTTTCGAAATTTGCTCCATTGCGCTCTTTGTCTTCATGACAGGCTTTACAATAAACTTCACGCCCAAGAGCATCGTCATAACAACCGAAAAGCTTCCCATCGTACTGCTTTCCAAAAGGCTCGACACATAGCTTCCCACCGTTGTAAACACCAATACCGATATCATCATTACAATACCGTTTTTAATGTCAAGGTTTTTGTTTTTGCCGTATGTATATGCGCTGACACCGCTTGCCAAAACATCGCTTGCGAGTGCAATGCCCACAGCTTCATACGCATCCATGCCCAAGAACGCAATAAGTACGGGACTTATCGCCGCAGCTGCGCTCATTCCCGCAAATCCCGTGCCGATTCCCGCACCGGCACCCGCTAT
This sequence comes from uncultured Oscillospiraceae bacterium, assembly GCA_964604405.1. Lineage (GTDB taxonomy): Bacteria > Bacillota > Clostridia > UMGS1883 > UMGS1883 > RGIG1927. The sequence continues at coordinate 4,283 of CAZRYW010000117.1, read as the reverse complement.
AAAGCAGACAATAAATTTAATCAACAAATCCATTCTTTCACCTCATTTTTTCACACCAATGTAGTATATCACCCGCCAAACTTTATGTCAACCGAACAAATTTTTATTAACTCATTGTTTACGTTTCGTTAAAAATCCCTCGTACAAAAAATAACGGCAGAAGCTAAAACCTCTGCCGTTATTTCGTTAAATATTCTTATTTAAGATTTGTTTCCATTTTTGTGCCTTTTCCGTAACCGACAATTTCAAACACATTTACCCAGTTGTTTTCGCTGTTGTGGTATCCGTGAAGCTTGACATATCTGATTTCTTTTCCGCAATCGAGAATATTGAAATCCACGTTATTGAGACTTTCGCCCGCAAAAATCATTTCATAGTTTTCGCCGTCCGCAGACACGTACAAATCAAATTTTGTTGTACGCACTCCGCTGTTTCCTTTCCAGAAGTTGATACCGATTTTATCCATATACTGAACCGAACCGAAATCAACAATCAAATCGGCTTCCTTATCCGCTGCCCAACGCGTTCCCGTATCGCCGTCAATACTCATCTTCACGCTGTTAAAGTTTTCGGGTTCAACCTCGCTCGTTGCCGAAACCGCTTTGATAAGAGCTTCATCTTTAAGCTCTTTGGGCAATCCGCACAAATCCTTAAACACGGGATTCTTTTCGGGCTTTTCGCCTGTTTTCAAAATATCCGAAAGCATCTTTTCCATGTTTTCTTCACAATCATAGAAAACATCGTTCTTATAACCGATAACAATCATTTTTTCATCGTCATTGTAATAAACGATTTTGCCCAAAGCTTCCGCAATGGCACGAATAGGCACAAACGTTCTGTCTTCGATTATTTCGGGTTCCGCATCGAGAGTTTTTTCCACGCCGTTTACGCTGTAGACGCTATTATTTATCTGCATTTTTATTTCGGTATCCGAATTTTTAATCGTAACTGTTTTTGTTGCATCATCCCATGTCACGTCACATCCGAACCCTTCGGAGATTACTCTCACGGGAACAAGTGTACGATCGTTCTTTATCACGGGAACAACATTTTCGTTATTTGAATCAATCGCACCTACATTGCTGTTTTTGTAAACAAAAGGCGAATCAATCTGCAATCCTACCATGTTTACCATTCGCTTCTGTAAGTACGGATAAAAATATCCCTGCATACCGCCTACGTATTTTGCCATTTCACAACCTGCGAGAAGGGTTGCGCCCACGGCAAAATCTTGCGTGTTTTCTCGTGTTGCGGCTTTTCCCGCTTCGCCGCCAACCCATTGAACGTAACCAACTCTGCCGTTTTCTCCCACGGCTACGTTTGTGAGATAATTCCAACCTGCTATTGCGGTATCACGATATTCTTCTTCGGAAAGAAGTCCCGCATTGATACCCCACAAAAATCCGTATGTAAAGAATGCCGTACCGCTCGTTTCGTAACCTTCGAGATTGTAATCCGCACAGCTGTAATTATGAATCAAAACAGACTGTGTCCAAAATCCGTTGCCGTCAGCATCAAATTTTTGGCAATCTTTCAAAGCCTTTGCCATTCCGAGATACGCATCTTCAAATTCCTGTCTGTACTGCCAATCATCGGGTGTTTCCTGGAGCACTTTGCAAAGTGCCGCAAATACCCAACCGTTGCCTCTTGCCCAAAAATTCTTCGTTGTTTCGCTGCCCGATACGGGATGAAGCGGATAAACATAGTTTGCGTCACGATAGAAAAGGTATTTGTAATCGTCTGCGTTCGAATAATCCGCACCGTTTTTCAGTTTTGCCGAAGACGTATATCCGTCTGCACTTTCGGGAATTCCTCCGGGTCCGTCATACATCAATTCTCTTGCGTATTTGTAATATTCGTAAAGCTTATCCAAATACAACTCGTTGTTCGTAATGTTATGCAACTTAACCATAACGGGCATTACCATATAAAGTCCGTCAGCCCACCACCAAAACGAGTCTTCGCTCTTGCTCATTTCGTATTCCATGACCTCTTTCGCTCTTGCGATTTTGCTCTCATTTTTTACTTCGTCAAAGTTATACAAATCGCAAAACGTCTGAAAACACGTCTGCCAGTCGCCGAAAAGCGCACCTGTGGAATTAACGTCTCCCGTATATCCCCATGTCCACGAGTTTTTGTCACCTTTGTTGCGGTTACCCATCCACATGTTTCTCTCGGCCCATTTTGTCGCATAGTCACGGTACTCTTCAATACCGGTCAACGCATATGCTTCGATATTGCCCGTATTGTACGCTCCTCTTTCCCAAAACGAAGAACCCGGATTATTCTTGTTTGACGTAATCCAATAATCGTTAACCGTTTCGATTGTGTCAATTACCTCTTCATACTCCGGTTTTGTGTAAACATTCGACTTTTCCGCTTTCACGGGAAAAGCACACACACTTACACTCATTGCGGTTGCCAAAACCGCCGAAACAATTTTTTTCATTTTCCTTCTCCTCTCTTTTTTCCCTTTGTTTTCGTTAATATTCTACCATTTATAACCTATTGTGTCAATTATTTTCATACCAAAACTGAAAGAGAGGGAAACCTCTCTTTCAGTTTGATTCTTTATTGTTTTTCAAACGTTTCCTCCAACGGAACCATGTTTTCTCCCCACAGCATAATTTTTACTTTTCCGCCGTCGGGAACAGTAAACGTCACTTCTTGTTCGCCGTTCACCGTTTCGGTTTTAACCGTCACAAGACATCCGTCTTTGTCGTAAATCGCCGTTTTTACCACAGCTTCGTCTCTGGTATAAACAAGTGCCGTATTTTCTCCCGTGAACGTAACGGTTCCGTGTGTCGGGATATTGAGTTTTGCATAAGCTTTCTCGTGCGTTTTTTCAATTTCGCCCTCGATAATATATTCTCCGCCGTAATAATATGCACCGTCGGATGTCTTTTGCCATGTCACGCATCTTTCCTCAATGCTGCCGTCGGACAACGTCACATTCACTTTGTCGGGGAGATTATCGGGATTGTTCAACTCTATCGTTTCAATTTCCGTCACATATTTTTCCGTTGTGTGAATTCTCAATATCGTAAAGCTCAATTTTTCCGCTTCGTACACAAAATTTTCCGATACATCGGTATATTTGCCGTATTCAATCGAAACGTTTTCGGGATTTTCCAAACTGTTCTTTGCACTCTTCGCATTTCCCGTCAAAACGTATTCGTCACATACATCGGCGATGTATTTTGCATTTTCTATGGCAATATTCACTTTTGCCTTTTGTTCGGATACGTTTACGATTTTCACGATAATATCACCCGTTTTATCGTCCACCGAAACCGTCGAATAAACATCACCTTCGGTTTTATTTATGTATGCTGTCAATTCGAGTTCACCGTCAAGATAACAATACATATACCCGTCCTTCACGGTTATTTTAACGTCATACCAAATATTTTCGTCCAGCACGGTATCAATCGACGACGTTATTGTTGTTTTCTCTCCGTTTGATACTCTCTGCACGGCACTCTTTGTGTTTCCCCAACCTGCAATATTCCAGAAAATATAATTATCCGAGTCAACATATTGAACAGGAATAAGGAATCCTTCTTTACCGCCCGTTTTCATTGCCTTGAGACTTAAAGTGTAACTTTCGCAATCGTTTTTCGCAAGATAAAACGCACCGTTCACTCCCGTATCGTCCTGATAATAAACTTCGTCTTCACTTGACCAGTTTCCGCTTGCCGTTTTGTCAAGACTCACCGTTTTCACATCGCCCGTCAAATCGTCCGTAAGTGTAATGTCTTTGAACTTTGCGCTCGTTGACCATGTACCCACTCCGAGGAAACACGTTTTTTCATCTTCTTTTGTCACGCAGTTTTCAACCGTATACGTACCGTTATTTTCGGAATACATTTTTTGCACGTAATAATCCGGCGAACCGTAAACCGTCGTGTTGTCAAACCATATCAAGTTCGGAGACCATTGAGTGTATCCGTTCTTCGCCAAAAGCGGTGCATAGCTTGCCATTTTAACGATATCGGCGTTTCTTTCCAATCCCGTCATATACGCAGCCTCGCTGAGTGCGGAATACAACGTATTTCCGTAACTGCCGTTTGCCGCATATTCACCCGCAAAAACAGCAAAACCGTCTCTGTCATACGTATCATAACGATTTATATTCGCAAGAAACCACTCAGGACTTTTGTAATAGTGTTCGTCAACCGCATATGCAAAGTTTTCTTCACCCTTATGTGTTTCAAGCCAGTTGTACGCATTGTTGTAGTGTGTACCGTCTGCCGAAGGACCCGATGTTGCAATCAGCTTGA
>CAZRYW010000116.1:0-5099 GCA_964604405.1 uncultured Oscillospiraceae bacterium | reverse complement strand
TCCCACTCCCCAAACGGCCTCGCAGGGCGAAGATTGAAGTAGGCTTTTCTGTGTGAAAATAGTGGGTTTTGTTTTTTCGCACTTTGCCCCTTTTGCGTCACCGTCCTTAAAGGTCGCACTCAGCGACCTAATCGGACTGAAATTGTTCGCAAGAAGCGGAAAATGATACTCACAATTTCTGACGGCAGGGGCAAATGCTCAAAAACGCAGCTGAAGTGAAATGAGATTTGTTTTGATTGTAAAGTGTGAAGGTTTATTAGGGTTATACCCGAAAATGAAATGCCACACGCTATTGCGTGTGGCATTTCATTGTAATAAACTTGTTATTTGTTAATGATTCGTACTCTCAGGACACCGGGTACGGCTTTCATGGCATCTATGATGCTGTCGTCGGCTTTTCCGTCGATTGTGAGGAGGGTGTATGCGTTATCGCCTTTGTTGGAATTTACCATGTGGTCGATATTGATACCCTTTTCGCCGAGAACACCTGCGATAAGTGCAATGGAAGAGGGAATGTTTTTGTTGATTACGCAGATACGGTCTTTGCCGTTATCGGGAAGATAACAGTTGGGGAAGTTGACGGAATTTTTGATGTTACCGTTTTCGAGATAATCCATGAGCTCGCCCGCTGCCATTACGGCACAGTTATCTTCGGCTTCGGGAGTTGATGCTCCGAGATGAGGAATGGTGATAATGTTTTCGACTCCGACTGTTTCTTCGGTGGGGAAGTCTGTGAGGTATTTGGATACTTTGCCTGTCAAAAGAGCATCCTTGACAGCGGCGGTGTCAACAAGTTCGGCACGGGCAAGGTTGAGAAGCTTGATACCATTCTTGCACTTGGCGAGAGCCTGTGCGTTAATCATGCCTCTTGTCGCATGATTGAGCGGAACATGGAGTGTGATATAATCGCACGAGGTATAAATATCATCAATATTTTTTGTATATTTTACACTCGTTTTGAGATGCATTGCACCGTCCACGGAAAGGAAAGGATCGTAACCGACAACATTCATACCGAGTTCAACGGCTGTATTTGCAACCAAAACACCGATAGCGCCCAATCCCACAACGCCGAGAGTTTTGCCTGTGATTTCGGGACCTGCAAAACGGCTTTTGCCTTTTTCGACAGCTGCGGCAATATCTTCGGTCAAAGATTGCGACCATGTGTAGCCTGCGACAATGTCTCTGGAAGTGAGAAACAAAGATGCGATAACAAGCTCTTTTACGGCATTTGCATTGGCACCGGGGGTGTTGAAAACAACAATACCGTTATCGGAGCATGCGTCGAGAGGGATGTTGTTGACACCAGCACCGCAACGTGCAACCGCAAGAAGACTTTCGGGGAGAGTCATGTCGTGCATTTTAAAGCTGCGAAGCAAGATGCCGTCGGGGTTTTCGATTGAATCGGAAACCTTATAATTGTCTGTGAGTTTTGCAATACCCACGGGAGATATTTTATTCAAAGTTAAAATATTATACATTTCGGTCACCTTTCTTTAAAATAGGGGAATTTTATTTGTTCGCTTTTTCGAATTTTTCCATGAAATCAACAAGAGCACGGATACCTTCGATGGGCATTGCGTTGTAGATGCTTGCACGCATACCGCCGACGGAACGGTGACCTTTGAGGTTTACAAAGCCTGCTTCTTTGGCTTCGGCAACAAATTTTTTGTCGAGGTCTTCGTTGCCTGTTACAAAAGGAACGTTCATGAGAGAACGGTCTTTTGCGACAACGGTACCTTTGAACATGGAAGAATTGTCGAGGAAATCATACAATACGGCAGCTTTTGCACGGTTGAGCTTTTCAAGCTCGGCTACGCCGCCCATGCTCTTGACCCATTCGAATACAAGTTTGGAAATATAGATGGAGTAGCAGGGAGGTGTATTGTACATGCTTCTTGCGTCGGCATGAGTTTTGTAGGAAAGCATTGTGGGACAGATGTCCATGGGATCGCCTATGAGGTCTTTTCTGATAATGGCAATCGTGAGTCCTGCGGGACCGACGTTTTTTTGTGCACCGGCATACAAAATGCCGAACTTTGAAACATCAAGCTGTTCGCTCATGATATCGGAAGAAATATCGGCGACAAGGGGAACGGAACCCGTGTCCGGAAGAGTGTTCCATTTTGTGCCGTAAATCGTGTTGTTATGTGTGATATGAAAATAATCGGCATCGGGAGTGAAAGATGATTTGTCGAGGTCGGGGATGTAGGAAAATGTTTTGTCCGCACTCGATGCGACTGCATTGGCAGTTCCGAATTTGCCTGCTTCCTGACATGCTTTTTTTGCCCATTGACCTGTGATGACAAAGTCAGCTTTACCGTTTTTGAAAAGGTTTAACGGAACCATCGCAAACTGCGTAGAAGCACCGCCTTGGAGGAACAGAACCTCGTAAGAGTCGGGAATGTTCATGAGGGAACGAAGAAGATCTTCGGCACCGTAGATGATTGATTCGAAATCTTTGCTGCGGTGACTCATTTCCATTACGGACATACCTGTGCCTTTGTAGTTTACCAGGTCTCTCTGAGCTTCTTCCAATACGGAAAGCGGAAGCTGAGAAGGACCGGCAGAAAAGTTGTAAACTCTTTCCATAAAAAATGCCTTCTTTCAAAAAATGTTCTGATATAGCACAATAGCACCTCATAGACATGAGGTGCTATTGCAAGACGAAAGTCTATTTATAATATTATATTACATGTTCCACAAATAGTCAACGTTAAAATCACTCAAAATATGGTATTTTGTACTGATTATTTGAAATAATTTACGCCGGACTCGAAAATCTTTTGATCCTTGGAGAACGGAATGTTTTTGGAAACGAAATCGCCCTTACGTTCGCTGTGAGCCATCTTACCCAAAACTCTGCCGTCGGGAGATGTGATGCCTTCGATGGCATCGAAACTGCCGTTGGGGTTGAACGCGATATCGTGAGTGGGGTTGCCGGAAAGATCGACATAACGTGTTGCAACCTGACCTTGCTCGATAAGCTTTTTGAGAAGAGCTTCGGGAGCGACGAATCTGCCTTCACCGTGAGAAATCGGAATGGCATGAACATCACCCACGTTTACTTCGTTGAACCAGGGAGAAAGCGTGCTGACAACCTTTGTGTAGCTCATGTTGGAAGCGTGGCGACCGATGTTGTTGAAGGTGAGAGTTGCGCTGTCATCGGTCATATCGCAAATTTCGCCGTAAGGAACAAGACCGAGCTTGATGAGAGCCTGGAAGCCGTTACAGATACCCAAAATGAGACCGTCACGTTCTTTCAAAAGTTTCATTGTGGCTTCTTTAACCCATGCGTTTCTGAATGCGGTTGCAATGAACTTACCGCTTCCGTCGGGTTCGTCACCGCCGGAGAAACCGCCGGGGAACATGATTATCTGAGAAGAGTCGATTCGCTTTGCGAATTCACGGAGAGACTCTGTAACATCGTTCATCGTAAGGTTTCTGAATACGCATATATCGGCATCCGCACCTGCGTTGACAAATGCTCGCGCGGAGTCATATTCGCAGTTTGTGCCGGGGAATACGGGAATGAATACCTTGGGTTTTGCAACACGGTTTTTCGCAACGTGGATGCTTCTCTTATCGTATGTGTAATCAACGATGGGAGTTGTTTCTTCCTTGGCTTTGGTGGGGAAGGTTTTTTCGAGGGGCTTTGTCCAAGCTGCGAGAACTTCGGAAATGGGCATGGATACATCATTTACGAAAATTGTTTCTTCGGCACATGTTTCGCCGATAACGGTATAGTCGATACCCGAAAGTGCGGAAACGTCTTCACATTCCGCCAAAATCGCACCGGGAAGAAGCGAGAAGAGGAGCGAAGAATCGCAATCCAATTTTGCACCGATCATATTACCGAACGACATCTTGCTGACAGCTTCGCAAACACCGCCCGCCTTGATAACGGAAGCGGAAACAATCTTTTTATCGACAATTGCCTTGTGAATTGTGCTGTAGTTTTTATCAAGTGCATCCCAGTCGCAAACGAGTTCGTCATCCATGGGAAGGGTTACCAAAACGAGTTTGTTGCCTGCCTTTTTGAACTCGGGAGAGATGATGTTGTCAACATGCTCTGCGGTTACGGCAAAAGATACGAGAGTGGGAGGAACGTCCAAATCGTCGAACGAACCGCTCATTGAGTCTTTGCCTCCGATTGCGCCCAAACCGAGTTTCATCTGAGCCGTGTAAGCACCCAAAAGTGCGGCAAAGGGCTTGCCCCAACGGGAAGCATCGTCACGGAGACGTTCGAAATATTCCTGGAATGTGAGATATACTTTTTTGTAGTCACCGCCGAGTGCGACAATCTTTGCAACGGATTCGACAACTGCGTAAAGTGCACCGTGGAAAGGCGAGAAGGTCGAAATGTCGGGGTTGAAACCGTACGCCATAAGCGAAGCTGTAGTCGTCTTGCCGCTCATTACGGGGATTTTTGCAGCCATACCGTCAACGGGTGTGAGCTGTGTTTTACCGCCGAAAGGCATGAGGACTGTTGCGGCACCGATAGAAGAGTCAAATCGTTCGATGAGACCTTTTTGACTGCATACGTTGAGGTCGGAAACGGTTTTGAGCCATTCGGATTTTATATCATCGCAGGACTTCTTTTCGAAAATATTGCCTGCGGGTTTGGAAACCTTTACGGTAGCGTGCTTTTCGGCACCGTTTGTGTTGAGGAAGTCACGGCTGACGGAAACGATTGTTTTGCCTCTCCATACCATTGTGAGGCGGTTATCGTCGGTAACGGTTGCAACACGTGTTGCTTCGAGGTTTTCTTCGGAAGCGAACGCCATGAATTTGTCAACGTTTTCGGGAGCGACAACAACAGCCATTCTTTCCTGACTTTCGCTGATTGCAAGCTCGGTACCGTCGAGACCGTCGTATTTTTTGGGAACGGCATCGAGATTGATGATGAGACCGTCGGAAAGTTCGCCGATGGCAACGGAAACGCCGCCCGCACCGAAGTCATTACAACGCTTTATCATTGTTGTGAGTTCTTTGTTGCGGAAGAGACGCTGGATTTTTCTCTCTTCGGGAGGATTACCCTTTTGAACTTCGGCACCGCATGTTTCGATACTCGATTCGGTATGTGCTTTGGAGGAACC
>CAZRYW010000115.1:0-5113 GCA_964604405.1 uncultured Oscillospiraceae bacterium | reverse complement strand
CATCATCATTTTGAAATGTGCGGTTGGAAAGAGACGAAAATCGTCGGAGTGTTTACTCTGGTGACGGTTATTTTGTCGGCGATATGTTGTTTGGGACTCAGATTATAATGAAAGGACAGTCTTAGATGAAAAAAAAGAGCGAAAGCAATGTTGTAAAATTGAAAAAGAAACGTGAATCCTTGATAACGGGGATAGACTTTACGCTCTTGTTTTCGGCGTTGATTCTGCTTGTTGTGGGATTGACGATGCTGTTTTCGGTATCGAGTGCGGCAAACATGACAAACGGCAAGGTGTATTCTCCGATAATCAAACAGGCGGCTTTGGCATCTGTGGGATTGGTGTTTATGTTTATGCTGTCAAAGTTCGATTACAGAAAAATAAGACCCTACAGCGGTATTTTGTACATAATAAGTACCATCGTCATGATATTGGTTGGATTTATCGGAGTTGACTCGCACGGTGCGAGAAGACAGATAAGTATAGGTATCGGTACGATACAGCCGTCGGAGTTTTCGAAATATATAATGATTATATGGCTTGCGGCGAGATTTGCCGCAACAAAGAAAAGTGAAATAAAATCGTGGAATGAGCTGTTGACCAATCTTGCGGGAGTTGCAATCCCCGTTTTGGAATGTTTGTTAATCCAGCGTCATGCATCGGCGGCGATTGTGCATATGTTTATAGGCTTTGCGATGATTGTAGCGGCGGGAGTTGACTGGAAAAAGATAATTCCCATAGGCGCTCTCGGTGCGGGCGGTATGTTGGCGGTAATATTGGGAACGGGTTTCAGAGTTGACCGTATTACGAGCTTTTTGAATTTCGGCGATAACTCGCAGGGCATAGACTGGCAGACGAAGCAGTCGCTTTTGGCTGTCGGAAGCGGCGGGCTTTTCGGCGAGGGGCTGGGAAACAGTAAACAAAAATACTCTTATTTGCCCGAAGCGGAAAACGACTACATTTTTGCGATAGTCGGTGAAGAGTTGGGATTTATCGGTGCGGTACTGATAATTATACTGTTTTGCATTGTGATTTGGAGAGGCATAAGCATTGCAATGAATTGCCGTGACTCGTTCGGAACGTATACGGCGTTCGGAATTACGGTGCTTATCGGATTTCAGGTGTTGGTAAACATGAGCGTTGTGTTAAAGCTTATTCCCTCAACGGGTATGCAGCTGCCGCTCTTTTCGTCGGGCGGTTCGAGTATGCTGGCAACGCTGATGGGGATAGGTATGCTGTTGTCGATTTCGAGACAAAACTATAAATCGTCCGGAGGATTGGAAAAATGAGAGTTTTATTATCGGGAGGCGGAACGGCGGGACACATAAATCCCGCTGTTGCGATTGCAAAATATATAAAAGAAAAAGAACCCGACAGCGAGTTTCTTTTTATCGGGACGGAAAGAGGGCTGGAAAAAACTCTTGTTCCGAAAGAAGGCTTTGATATTAAATTCGTAAAGGTTTCGGGACTAAAGAGAAAACTGACGCTTGAAAACATAAGAGTTTTCAAGGAGTTTGTGACAAGCCGAAAAGAAGCGGTGAAAATCATAGACGAATTTTGCCCCGACGTTGTTGTGGGGACGGGCGGATATGCCTGTACACCTGCGGTATATGCCGCAAAAAAGAGAAAAATCCCCTCGGTGATTCACGAACAAAACGTTTATCCCGGATTGGCGATAAAAATGCTCGGCAAAAAAGCCGATGTGACAATGATAAGCTTTCCGGAAACGGAAAATCTGATTGACGTAAAAGCATGTGCTTTGACGGGAAATCCTTTGAGACCGAACTTGTTTGAAAAAGCGGATAAAGAAAAAATCAGGTGCGAGTTGGGTTTTGACGAAAAACCGACGGTGCTTTTCTTCGGCGGAAGCTTGGGTGCGGAAAGAATGAATGATGCTTTGCTTGAAATGATTGAGGCGGGGTTTGACAAATTCAATATTGTGGCGGCAACGGGGCAGAAACATTACGAAAAAGTGGTAAATTGCCTGAAAGAAAAAAATGTTGATTTTGAGAACATGAAAAATCTCAAACTGATGCCGTATATTTACAATATGAACGAACTGTTGGATTTTGCGGATTTGTCGGTTTGCAGAGCGGGTGCGATAACGATAAGCGAATTGAACGCACTCGGAAAAGCGTCGGTTTTGATTCCGAGTCCGTATGTGGCACATAATCATCAGGAGCAAAACGCACGTTATCTTGAAAAAAACGGTGCCGCAAGCGTGCTCACGGAAGCGGAACTTAACGGAAAAACACTCAAAGAAAGCATTGAAAACATACTTTGCGATGGCGAAAAGTTGGAAAAAATGAGAGAAAATTCGAAAAAAATGGGACAGAGAGATGCTTGTGACAAAATATACAAAATTATCAAGTCTCTTTGTTGATTGTCACAATAAAATCCTTTTGCATAATATGTAATGTATTATGTGGGAGGTGCGTCCTTTTGAAATACATCATAGAAGGCGATAAACCCCTTGAGGGTGAAGTAAGAATCCAGGGGGCGAAAAACAGCGTACTGCCGATTTTGGCGGCGAGTGTTTTGTGTGCGGATAAATGCGAAATACACTCCTGTCCCGACTTGAAAGATGTTTTTACGACTGTTGAAATATTGAAAAACCTCGGTTGCGAGGCGGAGTATAAGGACGGAGTTGTAAGAGTGGATTCGTCGTCGGCTTACGGATGGGAAATCGACGAAAAGCTGATGCGCTCTTTGAGAAGCTCGATTATTTTTCTCGGTGCGGTAACGATGCAGATGGGAAAAGCGGTAGTCAGTATGCCGGGCGGGTGCTCGCTGGGGCAGCGACCTGTCGATTTGCATTTGAAGGCATTGAAAAAGCTGGGCATAAAAGTGACGGAAGAGGGCGGTTTTATCCATACAGACGCATCGGAAGCAAAGTGTGCAAATGTGCATTTGGACTTTCCGAGCGTAGGTGCAACGGAAAATGCGATTTTGGCGGCGGTGAAACTGAAAGGCGAAAGCATCATTACAAATGCCGCACGAGAGCCCGAAATTGTGGATTTGGTAAATTTTTTGAACACTATGGGCGCAAAAATCCGAGGCGGCGGAACCGGCACGCTACATATAGACGGAGTGCCGAGTTTGAAAGGCGTTTGCTACAGGATAATTCCCGACAGAATAGAATGTTCGACTTTTTTGTGCGCGGCGATGGCCACGGGAGGGGAAATAGAACTGGAAAACGTCAACAAAACGCATCTGACGGCGATTGTAAACGAACTGAGGGAAGAGGGCGCAAGGATAGAATTTTTCGGAGATCGGGGATATATAAGAGCTCCGAAAAAAATCAAGAGCGCAAGCATGATAAAAACAATGCCTTATCCCGGCTTTCCCACGGATGCACAATCGGTGTTTTTGCCGCATTTGTCAAAAGCGGACGGCACAAGCGTGATTGTGGAAAATATTTTCGAAAACAGATTTAATGTTGTAAATGATTTGAATCTGATGGGTGCGGATATTGTTACGGAGGGAAGAACCGCCGTAATAAGAGGAAACAGGGAGCTGAAAGGCGCTCATGTTTATGCGCCGGATTTGAGAGGCGGGGCGGCACTTATTGTTGCGGCACTCGGCGCAAAAGGCGAAACGTGGGTTTCGGATGAGGGGCACATAATAAGAGGATATGAAAAAATTGAGGAAAAATTGAGAAATATCGGTGCGAATATACGGGTGGAGTGAGCGATGGAAGAAACAAATGAAAAGTACAAAAAAAGACCTGTAAAAACAAAAAAAAGGAAAAAACAAAAAAGACCAATACGCCCCGGATGTTTGATTTCGGTTGCGGCATTGGTGTTTGCGTTTGTGTTGCTTTTTTTGACGCCCATATTTAATATAGGCAAAATCGAAGTGACGGGCAACGACACGGTCAAGACAAGCGAAATAATATCGGCAAGCGGAATCAGTAAAAACAAAAACATTTTTGCCGTAAATTTGGGAAAATCAAAAGAAAAAATTTTGAAAGTTTCCTATATCGAAAATGTGAAAATTTCGAGAAAGCTTCCGTCGAAAATCAAAATAGAGGTGACAGAGGGCAAGGTTGCGGCATACGTGCAATGGGATAAAAAACTTGTCGGAATCAATGATGGCGGGCAGGTGCTTTGCATTGTGAGTAAAGTGCCTGCATCGAGAAAAGCTCCCGTTGTAAAGGGGATTACGATAAACGGCGAATGTGTTGTGGGCAAAAAAATCGAAGTCAAAGAGAGCGTGAGATACGAAACGCTGATGCGTTTTGTGAAAACGTTCGAAGAGCGTAACATGACCGAAGATATAACCGTGTTTGACATAACAAAAACGGAATATATTTCGATTATGCACAGGGACAAGCTGAGAATAGAATTCGGCAGCACAACGGACTATGAACACAAATTCAGCTTTATAGAAGCACTTACGGACTCGATGGGTAAGGACGTAGAGGGCGAATTGAATATGGTTTCGGAGAATTATACCTACGGGCACACGTTGCAGTAGAAAAAGTGAAAAAAATTAAATATTTGCTTGAATATGAAAAAACAGTGTGTTATAATGTTATTATGTATCAATGGATAATTAAGATTTTTATATATTAAGGGGGTCTCCTTATGAGAATGGAATATGCGGATACTATGGATCTTGCTCAAAAGTTAAAGGTTGTCGGTGTCGGCGGCGGCGGTAACAACGCTGTTAACAGAATGATTGAAGCCGGCATTAAGGGTGTTGAATTTGTTTGTGTTAATACGGACAAGCAGGCTCTTTTGCGTAGCAGCGCAGAACAGAAAATACAGCTCGGTGACAAGCTCACAGGCGGTAAGGGCGCCGGCGGTAAAGCCGAAATCGGTAAAAAAGCCGCAGAAGAAACAAGAAACGAAATCGAACAGGCTATCAAGGATGCCGATATGGTATTTGTTGCCGCAGGTATGGGCGGCGGTACAGGTACGGGCGGTGCACCCATCGTTGCGGGTATCGCAAAGGAATTGGGTATTCTTACGGTAGGTATCGTTACAAAGCCTTTCGCTTTTGAAGGAAAGAAGAGAATGACACAGGCTCTTGCAGGTATTGAAGAGCTCAGAAAGAACGTTGATACTCTTATTGTTATCCCCAACGATCGTCTTCTCGATATATCAAATTC
>CAZRYW010000114.1:0-5180 GCA_964604405.1 uncultured Oscillospiraceae bacterium | reverse complement strand
CGAAAGTGGTGATTCATTGTAAAAAAACAAACTGCGAAGATTGCCTTGGCATTCTTTGCAGTTGCGTGTCTAATTTTTCGACACGCTCAGAATAGTCTAAAATGCTCAATCTTTCTCGCTTTTCAAATATATATCACATTTATCTTTAACTGCAAACGTCTCAAAATACATCTCTTCCAAAGGAATCCATTTTGTTTGAAAAACTTTCAAAGCTTCTTTCCCATTTCGCTTTTCAATGCGTTTGAGTTGCTTTTCGCCGTCAATATCCAGAAAAATTTTCAAATCATAGTATTTTGCCAAATCATCACGGCAAGAATATGACCCCTCTATTATATTAATCTTTTTTACGTTCACAAAAACTCTTTCCGAAAATCCTCTTTTTTTGCAGTCATATTTCATATATGAAAAGTTTTCTCTTTTCAAGAGCGGACGAATAACCTCTTCAAAAAACCTCTCATGATCTACGTTCTCACCGGGAGTTTCAAGTCTCTCCTCCGTTCGTTGTTCGTCTCTCAAGAAAAAATCATCCATATGAAAAACATTGCAATCGAAAATTTGCGACAGATTCTTTGCCAGAGTTGTTTTTCCGGCTCCGCATCTGCCGTCAATTCCGATTATAATACAATCCTTTTCACGCAAAAGATTTTCGATTTTTTCAACTGTTTTTTCTATCATATTCTTTCTCCCGAATTTTAATCAGCGGCACAAGCTTTGCTTTTTTGAGTGCAACCATCACCGCAGGAATAAATACAAACTGCAAAACTATACCCGGTATCGCTTTTATCACCGCCGACGACAAGAAAGCGTAAAATCCGAAATGTGCCGACTTCATATTCATCAAAAGAGTCATAACGCATCCCCAAACAACTCTTCCCGTAACCATTGCCCCAAGCATCGCCTTATACAAAGATTTTATGCATTTCCACGGCGATTTTTCATACAAAAAACCTACCGTGAATCCGTATGTCGCCAATTCAAATGCCATCGCCAATGCCGCAGGATAAAACACCGGCATCGAAAAAATCACACTTCGCAACATCGGCACGGTTATTCCCACAACAGCTCCGTAACGTTTTCCGCAAATCAAGCCGCACAAAAATACCGGAATATGCATCGGCAAAAGCATGTTGCCTATTTCCTTTATCTGTCCCGTCAGAAACGGCAAAACAATTCCCAATGCAATAAAAAGCGCACTTAAAGTCAAATTTCTCAATCTTTCGTAATTCATGCAATCACCTACTATATTGTACGGCAATATTCATCTGCGGTCAAGTTTTTTACATCAAATTATACTTTCCCAGTGTCTTCACTCGCTCCGATTCCTTAATAATAATCTTATCAATATTCAAATCCAATGCGTTGCACAATGAAATCATATAATAAAGGTTTTCTCCTATTTCCCTTTCGAGTTCAGATCTGCATTCTTCGCATAACGTCCCTCTTATCTGACTGTCATTTTCCTTTTTTTCAAACGTAACAACGCTCTTTTTCCCCTCAATCTCAATGCATCCGCAACCTGTCACAGCTTTTGCCGTAGCTCTTTCCACCTTTGCCGATGCTGCACTGAGCTTTGAGAGAATATCAAGTATGCTCTTGTTCCATATATGAAATTTCGCTATTGTGTTTTGAAAATCTTCTGTCAACGATGTTTTCATTACAATCCCCTCGCTTACATTTTATGTAAATTATTATATCAACGACCGCCTATCTTGTCAATTACGATACAAAAAACAATGAGGGAAATTTCCCTCATTGTTCAACCTTAAATGTGAAAAATCGCTGTCCCGTGTAATTAAACACCACAAAAAGACCCATTCCGACAAGTGTTGCTATATTATCAATAATGCTTTGAGTGTCATCTAACAATCCATGCGTAATTGTTCGCACCGAATCAAACAATCCGTTCGGTGCGAAAGAAAGCGCCCAATGTGTAACAGGCTCCGCAATGCCGTATGCCAAAGTAAAGCAAAGTGCCACATTCAACGCAAAACGCAAAGCCTCTTTCTTAATATCACCGTTACTCTTGAACGTAAAATACTTATTCAAGAAAAAGCTCATAACGCTTGTCGGCAAATAATTGAGAATTCCCGCCAACAAAAACGGCAAATGCAAAATATTCAAAGCAACAAGATTAATCGTGCATCCGACTATCGTGTTCAAAACTCCCACGAGTGCAAACTTAATCAATTTTTTATCAAAATAATTTCTCATACGTTGTCCTTTTCCGTTTCTTTGACAATATATATCGGTCGCTTTTTTGTTTCAACATACATTTTCGACAAATATTGACCGAGTATTCCTATCATCAAAAACTGCAATCCGCCTATCAACAGCATAACGCACATAATCGTCGGAAATCCCGCAACGCTTTCGCCGAACACCAGCGTTTTTATCACGGTAACTATTCCGAATATGAACGACAGTATGCAAAACAGCACACCGAACAAAGACGATATCTGAAGCGGTGTTGTTGAAAAAGCCGTTATTCCGTCAAGCGAATACGAAAACAACTTTTTAAACGACCACTTTGTTTCGCCCGCAACTCTCGCCACGTTTTCAAAAGGAATCCATTTTGTGTCAAAACCCACCCAGCTGAATATTCCTTTCGAAAATCTGTTCACTTCGCTCATTTCCAGCACGGCGTCAACCATTTTACGAGTCATCATCCTGTAATCGCAAGCACCGGGAACAATATTCGTATCGCTCATTGCATTAATAATATCATAAAAACGCATTGCAAAAAATGACCTTATTTTAGGCTCTCCTATTCTTTTCACACGTCTTGTCGCAACGCAGTCATACCCCTCTTTCTTTATTCCGTCATACATCTCGGGAATAAATTTGGGCGGATGCTGCAAATCCGCATCCATTACAACAACAAGGTTTCCGCATGTTTCTTTAAAACCCGCATACATAGCTGCTTCTTTTCCGAAATTTCTCGAAAAAGAGATGTACTTCACTCTTTCGTCGAGTTTATTCAATTTTCTCAATACTTCTACCGTCTTATCGCTTGATCCGTCATTTACGAAAACAAACTCAAACTCGGCATCGTCTTTCATCAAATCCGACACACGTGTTATCTCATCATAAAAGAACGGCAACGACAACTCTTCATTGTAGCAAGGTACTACTATCGATATCTTGTCCATCATTTCGCTTCCTTTTTTTCAAAATACTCGTCACAACAACTGCCGCAAATATCGCCAATCCGATAATTGAAACACATACTCCCAATGTAAATCCCACAGGCGAATATTTCAATACAATATCGTGTTTTCCCTTTGTCAAAGGCACGCAAATCATCGCATCTTCAAGAGGGGTAATTTCTGTTTCTTTACCGTCCACATACATTGTCCATCCCTCGTCATAAGGTATTGAAGTGTAAAATACTCCGTCCTCCATGGCGTCGATGCTGCCCTCAATCAAAGTTGATTCGTACTTTTCGATTTCAAACGGCTCGTCACGCAGTATCTCCATTCCCTCTTCGAACAAATCTTCGTCGAGTTTATAGAGCAAAAACGTCAATCTGCACGACTCTTTAAAAGACGAATCGAATTTAAAATCAAACTCTGCGTCTTCACCTTCATCGAATATGCCCACAGGGAAAATATATCCTCTTGCCTGCAACTTGTACGTAGTGCCGTTTGTCTTAACATTCTTAAAGTTTTTGCCCTTTACATATGCGTAAATCGGCACATCTTTTTCAACATCAACAACAAATTTCAGCTCATGATCTTTTTGATTTTCCGTATCTTTAATCGTGAACGAACCCTTTTCGGCTTTTCCCGAAACCGCAACATTCCCCTCAACGTAGTAGTGCATTTCTTCGGTTTCTTCCGTAACAAGCGGAATCTGCGTGTACAAATCGCCGTCCAATCCCGTTGCTTTTCGGAAAAGGTCGTTTTGTTTTTCAAATGCATTATTTCCGACAATTCCCTCTTCGGCCAAAAGAGTCTCTTCCGTCATAAATCCGATCGGGAGCGTTTGTGTGTTTTTATAGATATGCTGATATGTTTCTCTGTCCTCGCCCTTGTCGTTTTTATAACGTGTCGATTGCGTTGCCACACGATCAAGATAGTAGTTGTGGTTTTCCATATCGTCTTTGAAAATTATATATTCAATACCCAAAAACGCATTTGTAAGCGGCGATGTCGTCTCATAATAATATCTGTTTGATCCGGGTATTCCGCAAATACCCAATGTTTCGATAAATTTCGACACATCGGCATCCGCAGTCGAAGTAAACGTGGACACTCCTTTATAACCGTAGAGCGCGGGGTCGTTCAAAATATAATCCTGACTTGTCTCCACTCTCGAATAATTCGAATCCGCATCCACCTCATCGAGCAAATCTTCGATTTCTTCCCCTCTGTAGTAATACGTATCATAAGATGTGAGTCTTACCGTAGGTACGGCAATGATTGTATTTATAACAACCTCGACAACAACAAAAGCACAAAGAGTCAATGCCCATTTTCTCTTCATCTTTTCATTTTGCTCGTCAAAAAACGACTCTATCATCACATAATACAAAAGAGCCAAAACGCATGAACCGATAGCAGTTCCCAACACCGACTCCTTATATGCAAAATAGATTACACCGGCGGTAAAAATCAACGAAAGTACCAATGCTTTCGGAAACTTTTTCTCTCTTGCGCCCTCTTCGACATTTGTAAACTCGGCAACAAACGTTCTGTATGCCATTGAAATCATAACAAACGAAAATATAAACGCATATCTGTACGGCACCATGTTCGGCGTATGCATTCCGTGCCAAATCAGGTCAATATCTTCTATCACCATGCTGATAAACATTATAAACATAACGCATGATGTCACGATTTTCTCTCTTACTTTAATTTTCTTCGAGCAGAGGAAATATCCGAAAAATATAACGGATATCAATCCGCTGAAGGCATTCGGTGCGCCCTCTTTCGGCATGGGCTCATTAAAGGATGCGCATCTGCCCAAAACTTCGCCCGCATCTTCTTTAACTTCTTCAAAATAATCTGCTATTTTCTCGACAAGCGTAGAGTCATCCGTTTTTGTATCGGGCTCTGCCGCAACCGTCTGTTGAAGAGCCGTATATGTCGGAATCGTGATAAACGCCGTTAACGAAAGCGATACAATACTTGTAATTGCAATCATCGCAAATTTTTTAAAAAACACTTTCACGGGCA
>CAZRYW010000113.1:0-5231 GCA_964604405.1 uncultured Oscillospiraceae bacterium | reverse complement strand
CGGTGCTTTTGGTACTTTTGGCATCAAAAGTACATTGCCGTCACACTCTGTGACACCTTCATGTTTTCATTCATTGCCTATATTGAACCACACCACTATGGCGTGGTTTTCGTTTACGCAAAAAGGTGCGAAATATATACTATGTATTTATCGGCTTCCGCCTCCCGAGCCGCCGCCCGAAAATCCGCCTCCTCCGCCTACCGACGAAAATCCGCCTGCACCGCTCGCTCTTTGCTCGCTCAATGCTCTTTGCGTTGCCGAATACATATTTCCGCAATAGTGTCTTACCAAAATCACATTGCCGCCGTATTGATTAACTTCGTCGGCTCTGTCGGGATAAATCTTTCCGAATTGTTCAATCACCTTATCCGCAATGCCGAAAAGTGTCGCATAGACCATATATTCTTGCCAAATAACGCTCTCTGTTATTTCTCTTTCGGCAATAAGCGAAAAATCTTCGAGATATTTCTTCAGTCCAATAACTTCGCCGAGTTCTTTTTTGCCGATATCGCTCAAACTCTTTACGGTATTGAAACTCCTTTTCGCAAAACCTCGCATATTGATAAATGACGCTTCGCCGTCCGTCTTAAAATCATCCATCATATCCGCCAATTCTTTCGGATGATGATACGAATAGTTTTCGAGCTCCTTTTCCTGCAATATGCCATCTTGCCCTGCCGCCGATTTTAAAATATTGTACAGCCTTTTTTCTTTTTCGTCCTCGGGTTCTTTTATCAACGACATATTTACCGTCTTTTTCGTTTTTCTCAAAAATCCGCCTTTTTCTTCTGTTTCGGGCACAATGCAACCTTTGTTTATCATCGACAACATCAGCGCCGCCGATATCAGGCTTTTTTCTTTTGTCACATCAAATGCCTGCGACAAATAATACGACAAACATATATCTCCGTTATTCGGAACAGACCTGAAATACTGCGCAGCTTTATAAAACTTTTTTATATCTCTTTTGCGTTTTATAACAACAAAAAGTACGCTTATTATCACAATCATGAAAACCGCTGTCAGTAGAACGATAACTGCAATATCGAAAACGCTCATTTTCGAGGTGTAATCGCTGTTTTCAAAAGCTTTTTCTTTGACCTCTTCGAACGTTTTTGTTTCGCTCATCGACGGAAAAACAATTCCTTTGTCGAGTTTCATCAGCAGTATCATCGAATTGTTGCCTTCAAGATTTTCCGTTGTGTATCCGAAAACTCTTCCGTTTTGAAACTCCGCAACACCGTTGTAGCCGAATGCCCATATTCCCGCATTTTTCTCGTTGAGCCACGTTCCGTTTTCAATTTTCACTTCAAAAGAACCTCTCGTCGGAAAAGTTGACATATAAGGATTTATCAGCATAAAATTCGTTCCGTCAAAATCCGAGTAACTTTTTATAAACCCGTCAACAACATATTCGATAGTATATTTTCTTTCTCCGTACTCCGTTATTCCAAAGCACAATTCCACGCTGTTTCCGTTCCTGTGATAACCGCATTTTCGTGCTTTTTCATCAAAGTCCGCTTCAACGTCCCAATTTTCCGAAAACTCATATTCTCCGTCGTCATCGCTCACTTTCAAATCCGAAATCGAAATATCCTCATCGTTTATCACAATGTAGTTTTCGGTTCCCTCATAAAAACTGCCTTCCCACGTCTGAATAACATATGCGCTCCCGTCATCTCGCACCAAAACCGAAATATCAATACTCGATACATTGTTTTTTGCCGAAACGGTTATTGCCGATATTATTGACAATGCAAACAATATCACCGCAATTTTCTTTATGCACTTCATAGTTTTCCTCACTTCATGCTCGGCATATCTGCTTTCTTTTCGTCTGCTGACAAATAATCACGTGCCTTAATGTTCAACAATCCCGCAACAAACACCGTCGGAAACATTCTTATCGAACGATTGAGCTTTGTAACGCTGTCGTTATAAATCAATCTCGATTGACGCAGCGCATTTTCATACATATTCACGCTGTCCATAATTTTGATGTAATTTTCGTTTGCTTTAAGTTCGGGATAGCTTTCCGCCACAGCCATAATTTTCCCCATAGCTTCCGTTATAACGTTATCCTGCTTTTCCACATCCTTTGCACTGCTCGTATTTCCTATCGAAGAACGCATTTTTGTCGTTTCCGAAATAGTCTTGTACTCGTGTTCGGCATATCCTTTTGTCAAATCCAAAAGTGCCGTAAGCGCATCCCAGCGTGAAGACAGCTGCACTCCTATTTGTCCCATCGCATTGTTGATGTTTTCATCCAACGCCACCAACCGTCTTTGCTCCGATACAAACCACAAAACCAAAATTACAACCCAAGCCGCCAAAACCAAAATTGTCATATACATACCCTCCTCA
The DNA here is from genome assembly GCA_964604405.1 of uncultured Oscillospiraceae bacterium. Lineage (GTDB taxonomy): Bacteria > Bacillota > Clostridia > UMGS1883 > UMGS1883 > RGIG1927. The sequence continues at coordinate 2,867 of CAZRYW010000113.1, read as the reverse complement.
TTTTTGCGAGCAAAGCCCGCTTTTAGTTATATGATATCACACATATTTATCATACGCAAATTAATTTAAATTTTTTTTAAATTTCCTATTGACTTTAGCAGACTAAAGTGCTACAATAGCACCATAGTTTTTAAAAACGAAAAAAATATAATTTATCGGAGGTCTTTATCATGAAAAAAATTTTATCTCTTGCATTGGCATTATGCCTCATCTTCTCTCTTGCGGCTTGCTCTTCGGGCAACTCTGATTCACTCAAAATCGGTTACACCGTTTACAAGCCCATGAAGTATGAAGAAAACGGAACTCTCACAGGATTCGATACCGAATTTGCCGAAGCTGTATGCGAAAAGCTTTCGCTCACACCCGAATTCATCGAAATCAACTGGGACACGAAGTTCACAACGCTTAACGCAGGCAACATCGACTGCATCTGGAACGGTATGACAATCACAGACGAAGTTAAAGCAAATGCCATCGTATCCAAAGCATATGTAAAGAACGCTCAGGTCGTTGTAATGAAAAAAGATGTTATCGCAAACTACAACGATATCGAAAGTCTTAAAGGACTCAAATTCACAGCCGAAGCAGGTAGTGCGGGCGAAGAAGAAATCATGGCAAACGGACTTGATTCAAACTACATCGAAGCCGCAACTCAGCTTGATGCGCTTCTCGCAGTAAAAGCAGGCAGAGCCGATGCGTGTGTTATCGACATCACAATGGCAAAGTCAATGACTGCCGAAGGTACCGATTACGAAGATTACACATATTCCATCGAACTTTCATCCGAAGAATACGGTATCGCATTCAGAACCGATGACACAGAGCTTTTGGAAAAAGTCAACAATGCGATTGACGAACTTGTGGCAGACGGTACTTTGACTGCATTGGCGGAAAAGTATTCTCTCTCTCTTGCATTTTGATTACACATCACAAAATTTTTAAAAACTACGATTGAAAAGGCAGATTTTCTTCTGCCTTTTCGGTCGGTTAAAAAGATCTCCGATTTGTATCGAAAATACTATATTGAAAGGCTATTAACCACTATGTCTAAATTTTGCGAATTATTTATTCCGGTAACTTTAAGTCTTTTCGAAGGACTTTCAACCACACTCCAGATTTTTATTCTCACTCTTTTATTGGCACTTCCCCTCGGATTATTGCTCTCTTTGTGTTCAATGAGCAAGTTCTCAATTATCAAACTTCCCATTCGTGCTCTCATTTGGGTAATCCGAGGCACACCGCTCATGCTTCAGCTCATCCTTTTCGGATTCGGTCCGGGACTTATCGGAATCCGAGGCATGGATACTTTTGTTGCCGTAATGATTGCGTTTGTTCTCAACTATGCCTGCTATTTCTCCGAGATATATCGCGGCGGTATCGAAGCTGTCCCCAAGGGTCAGTACGAGGCTTGCCAGGTTCTCGGAATGACAAAAACACAAGCGTTTTTCAAAGTTGTTCTTTTGCAGGTTGTAAAGCACATCGTCCCTCCCATGAGCAATGAAATTATCACGCTCGTCAAAGATACAGCACTTGCAAACACCATTATGATTTATGAAATCACCTGGAATGCAAAGCGTTTTATGAACAGCGAAGGTGTGATTTGGCCTCTTTTCTATTCAGGCGTTTTCTATCTCGCATTCAACGGTATTCTTACCATTCTTTTCTCCAAAATCGAAAAGAAATTAAGCTATTTCAATTGAGGTGCCCCATGAATAACAATTATATTTTAGAAGTAAAAAACCTTTCAAAACATTTCGGAAAAACAAGAGTTTTGGAAGATATCAATTTCTCGATGAACGAGGGCGAAGTCGTTTCGATTATCGGTTCTTCCGGCAGCGGCAAAACCACTTTACTGCGTTGCATCAACATGCTCGAATCCGCCGACGGCGGCAAAGTTTATCTTGACGGCAATCTTTTCACAGATGCGGAATCAACCGAAAAATACACACACGAACAGTTGCGTCAAAAGCAGCTCCAGCTCGGACTTGTTTTTCAGGACTTCAATCTTTTTCCTCAATACAATGTTCTCGACAATGTAACTCTCGCTCCCAAGCTTCTTGCAAAAGAGCGTACCGATTTTAAAAAGAACAAATCCGAAATTTATGCCGAAATCGAAAAAGAAGCTCGTGAAATTCTTGCAAGCGTCGGTTTATCCGAAAAGCTTCAAAATTTTCCGTGTCAACTGTCGGGCGGACAAAAACAACGTGTATCGATTGCCCGTGCTCTCGCATTGAAACCCCGTATTCTCTTTTTCGACGAGCCCACAAGTGCTCTCGACCCCGAGTTGACGGGAGAAATTTTGAAAGTCATTCGTTCACTCGCACAGGAAAACATCACAATGATTATCGTCACTCACGAAATTGATTTTGCCTATTCCGTGAGCGACAAAATCATCTTCATGGATAAAGGAATCATCGCCGAAGAAGGCACTCCGGACGAGGTTATCAAAAATCCTCAAAATCCCCGAACAAAAGCTTTCCTTCAAAAACTTGCCTGAGAGGTGCTATAAATGAATACAGATACAAAACAACTCTATACCGAAGAAATGGGCATTTTGTACGAGGCTGTTTCCCGTCTTGAAACTCCCGAGGATTGCCGTGCCTTTTTCGAAGATATTTGTTCCGTTAAAGAGCTTCATTCTCTCGCACAAAGGTTGCAGGTTGCGTCTATGCTCAACGACGGAAAATCCTTCAACTCCATTACCGAAGCAACCGGCGCTTCAACGGCAACCATTTCCAGAGTCAGCCGTTGTCTTTCTCACGGAAGCGGCGGTTACAAAAAAGTATTGTGATTACAAAGCGTCACGCAACTGCAAATCTTGCCAAGGCAATCTTCGCAGTTTGTTATTTTTATAAGGAATAAAGTGG
>CAZRYW010000112.1:0-5244 GCA_964604405.1 uncultured Oscillospiraceae bacterium | reverse complement strand
CTCTTGTGAGTAAGCTCGCCCAGAGGGTTCGTCTGATCCATGAACTGAGAAAGCTGAGAAGAACCGAAGAATTCCTTGATTGCCGCAACAATGGGACGGATGTTCACGAGAGACTGAGGAGTAACGATGTCAAGCTCCTGTGTGCTCATTCTTTCTTTAACGCCTCTGTCCATACGTGCAAGACCGATTCTGAACTGGTTCTGCAAAAGTTCGCCAACGCTGCGGAGACGACGGTTGCCCAAATGGTCGATATCATCATCCTGACCGATGCCGTCGGCAAGATTGGATGCATAGTTGATGGAAGCGAAGATATCGTCGATTGTGATGTGCTTGGGCACAAGCTCGTCTATTCTTCTTTCCATAGCCTTGCGGATATCCGCTTCGTCGGAATATTCTTCCAAAATTTCGTCGAGAACTTTTTTCGATACCTTTTCCTTTGTGATATCCGTTACATCAAACGGAACAAAGTACTTGGGGTCAACCATGTTATTGCCGAATACGACAACATCACGGTCTTCGATTTTCAAAATCACACGGTTGATACCTGCGTTCTGAATCTGATTGGACTGTTCAACGGAAATCTTTTCGCCTGCCTGAACGAAAAGCTCGCCGCTTTCGGGATCTATAATATCTTCCGCCGCAACGTGGTTTGCGATTCTTCTTGCCATTGCAAGCTTCATGTTGTACTTGTAACGGCCGACCTTTGCAAGGTCATAACGACGTGCGTCGAAGAAAAGATTTGTAATAAGCGTCGTTGCGCTGTCAACCGTGGGAGGTTCGCCGGGACGAAGCTTTCTGTAAATTTCGAGAAGACCTTCTTCTCTGCTCTTTGTTGGATATTTGTCGAGTGTTGTGCGAAGACGGATATCGTCACCGAACAATTCGAAAATTTCCGCATCGGATTCCAAACCGAGAGCCTTGATAAGAACCGTCACGGGAAGCTTTCTCGTTCTGTCGATTCTCACGTGGAAAATATCGTTACTGTCTGTTTCGTATTCAAGCCAAGCACCTCTGTTGGGGATAACCGTCGAGGATATAAGCTTTTTACCGCTTTTGTCAAACTTCTGTTCGTAGTATATACCGGGCGAACGAACAAGCTGTGTAACAATAACTCTTTCGGCACCGTTGATAATGAAAGTGCCCTGTTCTGTCATAAGGGGGAAATCACCCATGAAAATTTCCTGTTCCTTAATTTCGCCTGTTTCGTTATTGATAAGTCTTGCGTTAACACGGAGCGGTGCCGCATAGTTAACGTCACGTTCTTTACATTCTTCGATTGAATATTTGGGTTCGTCGTCCAAACGGTAAGAACCGAATTCCAATCTGAGATTGCCTGAATAATCTGTAATGGGAGATACGTCACGGAAAACCTCACCGAGACCGTCGGCGATGAACCATTCGTAGCTCTTTCTCTGCAAATCGATAAGATTGGGCATTTCCAATACTTCCTGAATCTTGGAAAAGCTCATTCTTTCGTTTTTCCCTAATTTTATCGGATGCAAACCAATCACCTCTTAAAATAAATTTTTTAAAAGATTTACACTTGGTGTTTCGGGTGTTCCCCGAAAAGCATAAAAACGATGCTTATTGCCTCGAAAAGTGTATAGAATGTACAAGTTTCGAGTGTGTAAAAAGCTCTTATTTTGTCATATTTTCGGCACAAAAAACTCAAAAAAGCATACGCATCCAGTCTATTGTGCAGTATAATATTATATCATGGCATTTTTTTCTTGTCAAGCCTTTTTCAAATATTCGCTCGGAGTTTTTCCCATCAATTTCAAAAATGCCCGATTGAACGTTCGCAGATTGTTAAATCCCGCCTCAAAAGCCGCCGATGAAATGCGTTCCCCTTTTTCGACAAGCTCAATCGCACGCCTTATTCGCAGGCTGTTCAGATAATCGTTAAAATTCATTCCGAGCTGCGACGAAAAAATTCTCGACAAAGAATAACGATTGGCATAAATCGCATCCGCAACGCTCTCCAAGCTTATGTTTTCGGCAAAATGCTGCTCCATGTAATTTACCAGCTTGTACAACGTCGCCTCTTCGTGCTTTACACCTTCTCTTATTTCGATTTTTTCAAACAAATGGCACAGCACCATCCTCGCATACGCTTTTTGCCTCTCCAAACTCGCATCCTGCATCGTTCTGAGTTTTTCCATTGCCGCAATGCAATCTTCTTCGAGTTCTTCTTTTTTTATTATGCAGTTTATCGGAGTTCCGTTTTCCGTTATCGTGCGGTATTCCCCCATCAAATTGCCGCTCAAAAGCATCAGATATCCTCTCGAATTCGTGTTCGGAATATATTCGTAACGGTGCACTCTGTCGGGAAATATCACTCCGATTTCGTCTTTGTGCAATATATGCCTCTCACCGTCAACAACAATCCCCATCTCCCCCTCCGACGAGCACACAATCTCAATCGACGGATGAAAATGTGGGGCAAAGCCGAATTCCGAATATTCGAACACAAAAAGCTCCGTATCTTTATTTTCAAAAAAAGGTAGCACCAAATCACCTCATTGCGCAATATTTGTCTATATTTTAGCATGATTTTACTTTTAAATCAACGTTTTAAGATGTATTATTGTTGTGAAAGGAGCGTAAAAATATGAAAAAAGTTATTTCACTTGCCACAGCCTGCCTGCTCGGGCTTTCGGCAGCACCAAAAGCTTATGCTCAAAAGGAGACTGATATTATGTATTGGCAATGTACTACCGACTCGGCTCGCTGGGTCGATAAAGGTACTCTTTCAACAACCGCATGGGACGATGACACACATTTATATATCGACATCGACCCCACAACCCGTTACCAAACTCTTTCGGATACGCCTTTCGGCGGTTGCTTCAACGAACGAGGCTGGGAAGCAATGAAAGACCTAACCGATGAACAACGCGAAAAAATCGTTTACGACCTCTTTTCTTCGGATGGATTAAATCTTTCCGTCGGAAGAATGGCACTCGGCAACTCCGACTTTTCCATCAATCGCTCGCAGAGCTACGATGAGCTCCCCGACGGCGTCGAAACAGACTACAACCTCGATTATTTTTCAATCGAGTCAGACAGAGAATATATGCTTCCCTTTATAGAAGCGGCGGAAAAGGTGCGCCCCAACCTCCCCATTTGGGGTTCACCCTGGTCGCCTCCGTCTTGGATGAAAAACAACAAAACAATCTACGGCCAGCACGGTGACAACACTATCATATGGGACGAAAACATTCTCAAAACATATGCCGATTATTTTGTAAAATACGTCGAAGCTTACCGTGCCGAAGGTCACAACGTGTACATGGTAATGCCCCAAAACGAACCCACAATGAACACGGCATATTCATCATGTATATGGACGGGCGAGCAGCTCAACGAATTTATCAGGGATTATCTTTATCCCGCATTCGAAAAAGCGGGACTTTCCGAAAACACCGATATCTACCTCGGTACTTTCACGGACTCACAGGCAAACCGCTCCGATCCCACATTGAACGATCCTGTTACAAGCACAATTATCAAAGGTGTGGGATTCCAATGGTGGTCAGCGCCTCTCGCAACAAGAGTTCACCGCCAATTCCCCGCTCTTGACCTCATGCAGTCCGAAACCAAATGCGGCGGCGGCAGCAACAACTGGCAGTATGCCGAAGACCAGTTCGACACGTTCAAAGAGTTTTTCGATGCAGGCGTTTCGAGCTATATGCTCTGGAACATGATACTCGACGAAAAGGGCGAAAACACATCTCCCAATCCATGGCATCAAAATGCCCCCATCACGGTTCACTCTTCCACCAACGCAATCAGCTACAACCCGCAGTACTACCTCACCAAACATTTTTCGTATTATATAGCCCCCGGTGCAAGACGCATCAAAACGGGCGGTAACTACGGCGATAAAATCGCTTTCCAAAACCCCGACGGCGAAATAATACTCATTGTAAAAAACAGCGGCAGCGTTGATTATCCCGTTGCAATCAACATCGGCGGTATAAAAGCCAAACCCACCGTTCCCGCTCATTCCATCTCCACTTTCCGTATCATGGGCGACAACACCGATTTTTACACATCGCCCGATATGAGCCTTACGGAAAACAGCACCGATTCAGACGAAGTCTCCGTTAAACTTCATGCATATACCGGCGGCAGAACAATGTCTGTTTACAGCGCAAGCTTTGACAACGGTGCCAAAATCATCGGTTGGACGGATCAGGGAACGGCAGATCAGACCTGGACGTTGAAGCCTTGCGGTGACGGCTACTACACATTTATCAATTACAACAGTTTAAAAGCACTCGGAATCTACGGCGGCTCGACCAGCGAAAATGCCGAAGCTGTTCAATGGGATTCCGACGGCTCCGAAAATCAGCAATGGAAACTCGAACCCGTAACGGTAGGCAAGAGCGTATATTACAAACTTGTCAATCGTGCAAGCGGACTGTGCCTTTCTTTCGGCGGAAACGGCACCGACGGTGTAAAAGCCGTTCAAAAAACATATTCCGGCGTAAACGACCTCTGGGATGTAACGTGTATTGCAGGCGAGCTTTTTTCCGACAGATTTGAGGTTAAATTCTCGGATTCCAAACTTCAAAACGAACAGGTTTCCGTATCTGTTCAAGCTGAAAAAGACGGCAAATACTCCGTGATTTGTGCGTTTTATAATAAAAACGGCATGCTTGTCGCCACAAAAAACCAAACGGTAACTCTCGAAAAAGACAAAACCGTAACAGTAACATTCGATAAGATTTCCGATTGCCAAGCAGCCTATGTTTATTGCTGGGACGATAAAACATTAACCCCTCTCTCAAAAAAATCCATCATCATATTGAACTGATTACAACAAAAAAAGTACGCATACCGCAAAAGCGGTATGCGTACTTTTTTGTTGGCGTGCTTGATAGGAATCGAACCTACGACAACCCGGCGTCGGAGGCCGGTGCTCTATCCGCTGAGCTACAAGCGCATATATCAAAAGTGCGATGCGGTTCACACCGCACTTTTTTTATTCTAAAAACATTTTTCTTTTTTCTGCAGCTTTTCCACAGCTCATTTGTCCCTCGGGACACGCTCCCGAAACGCACGGAGGACCCGCATGTTTAAACACGGTGGGTGCGACTTTCTTTACCAATTCAAGCATTTTACAAGCCATGTCGCGTATTTCCCACTGAGCTCTTTCACAGCAACGCTCATTAAAAAAGTTCAAAAGGCTTCTGGCATTAAATGTAGCTATAATTTTTGTTTCACAGGCGTTAGGCA
>CAZRYW010000111.1:0-5277 GCA_964604405.1 uncultured Oscillospiraceae bacterium | reverse complement strand
ACCGAGTCCGACTATAAGATACATGATTTTGCCATCCTTTTAGAGTATTCGTATATTTTTTCAAAACTTATGACCGGTTGGGACAAATCCGAACCGGTCATATAAATTCAACTGAATATTCCAGACTCTTAAACGCTGATTATTTAATCGGAGGAGCAAAAAGAGTGCTGATTGATTCGTCTTCATAGATTTTTTCGATAGCATCCGCAAAGAGCTTCGCAACAGAAAGAACCTTTATGTTGGGAGCTTTCTTTTCTTCGGGAAGTTCGATTGTATCGAGTACAACAAGCTCCTTAATGGGCGAAGCCGCAATTCTTTCCATTGCGGGGCCGGAGAGCACGGGATGTGTACAGCAAGCGTAAACTTCCTTTGCACCTTTTTCGATAAGTGCTTCGGCACCATGAGTAATCGTACCTGCCGTATCGATCATATCGTCAACCAAAATAACCTTTTTGCCCTTGATATCACCGATGATATTCATAACCTCGCTTACGTTGGGCTTGGGACGACGCTTATCTATAATAGCAACGGGTGCATCTATAATTCTGGAGAAGTTTCTTGCTCTTGTCACGCTGCCGAAATCGGGAGATACAACAACAACATCTTCCATAGAATCGAATTTATCAAGATAATAAGGCGCAAGAAGCGGCACACCCAAAAGATGATCCACGGGAATATCGAAAAATCCCTGAATCTGAGCTGCGTGCAAGTCCATTGTAAGAACTCTTGTAGCCCCTGCCGCCGTAATCAAATTCGCAACGAGTTTTGCCGTAATCGGGTCTCTTGCCTTTGCTTTTCTGTCCTGTCTCGCATAGCCGAAATAAGGCATAACAGCAACAATTCTGCCTGCCGATGCTCTCTTACAAGCATCAATCATTACAAGCAATTCCATAAGATGATCGTTTACGGGATCACATGTGGACTGAATGATGAAAACGTCGCTGCCGCGTACCGTTTCGTCCAAGTTTACGAAAACCTCACCGTCCGAAAACTTGCCTACTTTGTTTGCCGAAAGGGGCAAATTCAAATGATTTGCGATACTTGCGGCCAAATTCGGATTGGAATTTGCCGAAAAGATCTTGATGTTTTTAGCGTTGTGTAACATTGCTACTCCTCCGTTTAATGCTTTTACTTTTGTCTTTTATCTTTCCAATCGGTTTTTACCACCTGGCGGCTTCTGGCAATTGCAAGCGAGCCGTTGGGCACTTCATCCGTAATGGTAGAACCTGCGGCAACATACGCATTATCATTAACCGTGACGGGCGAAACAAGATTCGAGTTGCAACCGATAAAGGCGTTGTCGCCGATATTGGTTCTGTATTTATTCTTTCCGTCATAATTAACAATAACCGTACCGCAGCCGAAATTAACATTTTTTCCGACCGTGGCGTCACCTATATATGTAAGGTGGCTTGCTTTTGTTCCGTCTCCCAAACTTGCGTTCTTGAGTTCGACAAAGTCGCCAACCTTGCAACCTTTTCCGACAGAGCTGTTCGGTCTCAAATAAGCATACGGACCGACGTGAGAATCCTCACCTATGCTGCTGTCAATAACAGTAGAAATATAAACATCACATCCGTCACCGATATTACTGTTTACAATGCGGCAGTTTTGACCGATTGTAACGTTTTTGCCGATGACAGAGCCTTTTTCGATTGTTGTTCCGGGATATATCACGCTGTCGCGACCGATAACAACATCGTCATCAATATATGTGTTTTCGGGGTCGATAATTGTTACGCCCGAAAGCATAAGCTTTTTGTTAATTCGCTCACGCATGATTTTTTCGGCTCTCGCAAGCTGAACACGATCGTTTACGCCCGAAATTTCACACGAATCTTCAACGATGTACGCTCCGACTTTCAAATTTGTTTTTTTCATGATTTCAAGCGTATCCGTGAGATAATATTCGCCCTGAGCATTGTTGTTTGTAATAGATTCAAGAGCCGTTAAAAGGCTTTCGGATTCAAAACAGTACATCCCCGAGTTGATTTCTTTAATTTTCTTTTCTTCTTCGGAAGCATCTTTTTGTTCCGTAATTTTGTCAACATTTCCGTTTGCGTCACGAACTATTCGTCCGTAACCGTAAGGTTCGTCAACAACGGAAGTCAAAACCGTACATGCATTTTTATTTTCCGCATGATTCAAATAAGCATTTTTCAAAGTTTCTGCCGTAATAAGAGGCGTATCTCCCGCAAGCACCATTACCGTTTTGCAATTTTTCACAAAATCCTTTGCCTGCATGAGCGCATGCCCCGTACCGAGCTGCTCGTATTGGGTAACAAATTGTGCCCTGTCTCCTACCGCACATTTAACCTGCTCTGCGTTATGTCCGACAACGACACAAACATCATCCGCACCCGCCTTAACGGCTTCATCTATCACGTGATTTACCATTTCCTTACCGGACACGGTGAAAACTACTTTCGATTTATCCGATTGCATTCGTTTTCCTTCACCGGCGGCAAGAACAACAAGGGAAAAACTCATCTAATAAACATCTCCTGAAAATTCTTTAATACAAAACGCAGAAAAAAGGCAAGCAAAGCGGCCTGCCTGATTTTCTTTTTTTATCAATCAGCCAATTGTTCGTTCAATATTTCATCATATTTTTCCAAAATAGCACTCTGAAGAGTATCTCGAAGCTGACTTGTAATCGGATGAACAATATCTTTATATTCGCCCTCGGCATTTTTCCTGCTGGGCATTGCTATAAACATTTTTTCCACGCCTTCGATAATTTTTATGTCGTGAATAACAAGCATATTATCGAGCGTCACCGATACAACAGCTTTCATTTTTCCTTCGGAAGTTATTTTTCTTACTTTAATGTCAGTAATCTGCATAATAAATCCCTCCTATTTTTTTAATCAAGTTGCATAAATACACTTGATTTTTTCTCTATAATTGTATAATATCAAAATATAGAGAAATTTTCAATAGTAATTTATGAAATTTTTTGATATAATATTATTATATAGGACATACTGGAGGAATAACGATGAACGAAAATTTACTTTCGAAAGGTTTTAAAATACATTTTATAGGTATCGGCGGTATCAGCATGAGCGCTTTGGCTCGTATTCTTTTGGAAGACGGATGTGTTGTTTCGGGTTCCGATATGAAATCTTCTCATATTACCGAAAATCTCGAAAAAGCAGGCGCCGAAATTTTTATAGGTCACAGCAAGTCAAACATCACAAATCAAAATCTTATCGTACATACGGCGGCCGTAAAGAGCGATAATCCGGAAATCATCCGAGCAAAAGAGCTCGGAATCGAAATTGTTGACCGTGCGGAGCTTTTGGGTGCGATTATGAAACGATACAAAACTCCGATTGCCGTTTCGGGCACGCACGGAAAAACAAGCACAACAGGCATGGTGTCTCAGATTTTTCTTTCTTCAAATTCCGACCCCACAATTACCATAGGCGGCGAACTCGACCTCATCGGAGGCAATTTGCGTGTCGGCAAGAAAGATATTTTTATAGCCGAAGCTTGCGAATATCACCGCAGTTTTCTCAAATTTTTCCCCAAATACACTCTTATGCTCAATATCGAAGCCGACCATTTGGATTTTTTCAAAGATCTCGACGATATCATCGACACGTTTCACTCACTTGCTCTCCTCACTCCCGATGACGGGGCTGTCGTTGCAAACAGCGATGACGCAAATGTAAAAAAAGCATTGAACGGCATTGACAAAAACATTATCACTTTCGGAATCGAAAACGATTGTGATTATAAGGCATACAATATTATTCACGACAAAACAGACAGATGCAATTTCGACATTGCAAAAAAAGGCGAATATTACGCATCTGTTTCTCTCGCCGTTCCGGGCATACACAACGTTTACAATGCATTGGCGGCATTTGCCATTGCAGACAATTGCAAAATCGAAAAAGACACGATAGTATCGGCATTGGGCGAATTTGTCGGAGCTCACAGAAGATTCGAGAAAAAAGGCATTTTCAACGGTGCATTGGTTGTCGATGACTATGCACACCATCCTTCCGAAATCAAGGCGACTCTTTCGGCCGCCGACAAAATGGGCTACAAAAAAGTGTGGTGCGTTTTTCAGCCGCACACGTATACTCGAACAAAAACTCTTTTTGATGATTTTGTCAAAGTATTCTCGGAAAGCGGCGCAAATGTTATCGTAACCGATATATATGCGGCAAGAGAAAAAGACACAGGGCTTGTCAGTGCAAAAGAGCTTTCCGACAAGATTGAAAACTCGGTTTACCTCCCCTCTTTTTCGGATGTTGAAGCCTATCTTTCAAACGTGTTGAATGAGGGCGAGCTTCTCATTACGATGGGTGCCGGAGACGTTTACAAAATCGGTGAAAATTTATTAAACAAATGAGAGGATTTTGAAAATGAAAAAAGTAAATCTTAACGAAGCTCAATTAAAAAACGTTACTTTCGACGGAGAAAATTACAACTTTTCAAAAAACGGCGGCAAGCTTTTTTTCGAGAGTCGCAACGGATATATTTGTTCACACGAATGTGACAAAAACGAGTATATCGTTTTTGTCGTTACAAATCTTTCCCAATATTCAACCAGCGTAACGCTTGATTTTTTCGACAGCAACAATAACAACATAACCGTAAAAATCGGACTTCTTCCTCATGTGAAAACATTAGTTTCTCTCAAAGAAGAATCTGCCGAAGGCGGGGTTCTCTTCTTAAAAAGAAAACCCGGAAGACTTAAAACCGTGGTTCTCGGAACTCCCGTAAAACTCAAAAACCTTACAGGTTTTGCGTTCGGAGTTGCCCCTTCTCCCGAGGATGTTTCGCTCAAAATAGATGATTCTTACATATCCGCAATCGAACCCGAATATTCCGTTCCCGACGTAAAGCTCGTCGATACGCTCGGACAGAAAAAAATTACCGATTGGTTCGGCAAAACAAAAAGCGAGGATGAACTCAAAGACTATCTCCTCGCAGAATATTCCAAAGAAACCGCTACCTTCGAAGATTCTTCTCAATACGGAGGTTGGTTAAAAAAACGGTTTGAACCCACAGGCTTTTTCGCACTTGAAAAAGACGATAAACGCTTCTGGTTAAAAGATCCCGACGGATACGCATTTTTCAGTTGCGGACTCGATTGTGTCGGAGTTGACGGCGACTGTAACCTCACAGGCATCGAAGCTTTCTGTGATTACTTGCCCGACAAAGACACACCCGGTTGGTTTTTGCCCGAAAAATCCGACGAAGTTTTCTTTTCGTGGCACAAATATAATTTATACCGCACATTCGGCGACAACTGGT
>CAZRYW010000110.1:0-5277 GCA_964604405.1 uncultured Oscillospiraceae bacterium | reverse complement strand
GATTATTTTGCCGGTATGGGCGTGAGAGTGAAATATATGCATTCGGACGTTGAAACGATGGAAAGAATGGAAATTATCCGCGATTTGAGACTTGGCGTGTTTGACGTTTTGGTGGGTATTAACCTTTTGAGAGAGGGATTGGACTTGCCCGAGGTGTCGCTTGTTGCGATACTCGATGCCGACAAAGAGGGATTTTTGCGTAGCGAAACAAGTTTGATACAGACAATCGGCCGTGCGGCGAGAAACGCAAAGGGCGAGGTTATTATGTATGCGGACAACATAACCGATTCGATGAGAAGAGCAATCGACGAGACCGAAAGACGAAGAAAAATACAGGATGATTACAACAGTGAGCACAATATAACTCCGAAGACAATAGTTAAAGCGGTTAACGAAACGATTGCGGCGGTGCATGAAGAAAAAGATGACGAAAAACCGAGAGATAATGCGGAGATTATCGAAAAGCTGAAAATTGAAATGATGAGAGCATCCGAAGAATTGAGATTTGAAGATGCGGCAAGGATAAGAGACAGGATTTTGAAGCTCAAAAGAGACAAGGGGTAAAAAAATGATAAGTGATTATATTGTAGTGAAAGGTGCGAGAGCAAACAACTTGAAAAACGTCAGCTTGAAAATTCCGAGAAATACGCTGACGGTTTTTACGGGAGTTTCGGGCTCGGGCAAAACGAGTCTTGCTTTTGATACGATATTTGCCGAAGGGCAAAGGCGATATGTCGAATCTTTGTCGGCATATGCACGCCAGTTCCTCGGACAGATGGAAAAACCCGATGTTGATGAAATAGAGGGGTTGTCACCGGCAATTTGTATTGACCAGAAAACAACAAGCAAAAATCCGAGATCAACTGTCGGTACCGTTACGGAAATTTATGATTATATCAGGCTTTTGTACGCACGATGCGGAGTTCCGCATTGTCCCAAATGCGGAAAAGAAATCAAAAAGCAGACGATTGATCAGATTGTCGATAAAGTAATGGAAATGCCCGAAAGGACGAGGGTGCAGATTTTGTCGCCTGTTATACGTGCGAAAAAGGGAGAGCATTTGAAAATTTTCGAAAATGCGAAAAAAAGCGGATATGTGAGAGTTCGTGCAGACGGCATTATGTACGAATTGAGCGAAAATATCACTCTCGACAAGCAAAAAAGGCATAATATTGAAATTGTCATAGACAGACTGACCGTAAAAGAAGAAATCAGAAGCAGACTTACGCAGTCGCTTGAACTGGCACTTCATTTGGCGGGAGGACTTGTAATTGTATTGACGGACGAGGAAGAAATTCTTTTTTCGCAAAACTATGCGTGCCCCGATTGTTCGGTGAGTATTGATGAGTTTTCGCCGAGAACGTTTTCTTTTAACAGTCCGTTCGGCGCATGCCCTGTTTGTTCGGGTTTGGGAGTTTTGAAAAAGATTGACCCGAGACTTGTTTTGGTATCGAGTGAGCTTTCGATTTTGGAGGGAGCATTTGCGGTAAGCGGCTGGAGAGCTGCGGACAAGGATACGTCAACGGCAAATGCGGTGTATAAAGCACTTGCCAAAACATACGGATTCAACCTTAATACGCCTGTTAAAAATTTGCCCCGTGAGGTTATACAGATTATTCTTTACGGTACAAAAAACGAAACGATTGAGGTTGAGTATATAAGCGAAAACGGGTCGGTGCGTCACAGAAACATACAGTTTGAGGGGTTGGTGAACAATCTTCAACGCAGATATGACGAAACAAATTCGGATTGGGTGAAGATGGATATCGAAAATCTGATGCGTGAAATTCCGTGTGACGCCTGCGAGGGAAAAAGGCTGAAAAAAGAAACGCTTGCCGTGACGGTTGGCGGAAAAAACATTCATGAGCTTTGCGATATGGCAATTTCGGACGAGATTGAATTTATCAAAAAACTTCCCGATACGTTGTCGGATATGCAGAAGACGATTTCGGAACAGATTATAAAAGAAATTGTTTCGAGACTGGAATTTTTGCAGAATGTCGGATTGGAATATTTGACGCTTACACGCTCGTCGGGTACACTTTCGGGCGGCGAAGCACAGAGAATACGACTTGCAACCCAGATAGGCTCGGGGCTTGTGGGAGTTATGTATATTTTGGATGAGCCGAGTATAGGGTTGCATCAACGTGATAACGGAAAACTGTTGGAGTCGCTCAAGAGACTTCGAGATTTGGGAAATACGCTCATTGTGGTGGAACATGACGAGGACACGATGAGAGAGGCGGACCATATTGTTGATGTGGGACCGAATGCGGGTGTTCACGGCGGAGAAATTATCGCACAGGGAACGTGTGAAGATATAATGAAATGCGAAAGATCGCTTACGGGTGCATATCTTTCGGGAAGACGAAGTATTCCGATTCCGACAAAACGGCGTGAGGGTAACGGAAAAAAACTTGTCGTGAAAGGTGCGGCGGAGAACAATCTGAAAAACATTGACGTAACGATACCTCTCGGAAAGTTTGTGTGCGTGACGGGAGTATCGGGCTCTGGAAAGTCGAGTTTGGTAAATTCGGTTTTGTATAACAGATTGGCATATGAGCTGAACCGTGCACATACGGTGGCGGGAAAGCACAAAGGCATCGAGGGATTGGAAAATTTGGACAAGGTTATCAATATTGACCAGTCGCCGATAGGCAGAACTCCGAGAAGCAATCCCGCAACATATACGGGACTTTTCAGCGATATTCGTGAACTTTTCGCACAGACAACAGACGCAAAGGCTAGAGGATATCAGGCGGGAAGGTTTTCGTTTAACGTGCGCGGAGGCAGATGCGAAGCATGTGCCGGTGACGGTATTTTGAAGATTGAAATGCACTTTTTGCCGGATGTTTATGTGCCCTGCGAGGTGTGCAAGGGCAAAAGATACAACCGTGAAACGCTGGAAGTGAAGTTTAAAGGAAAGAGCATTGCCGATATTTTGGAAATGACCGTTGATGAGGGAATAGAGTTTTTCGAAAGTATTCCGAAAATTCGCAGAAAGCTCGAAGTGCTTGCCGATGTGGGACTGGGATATATTAAAATAGGTCAGCCGTCAACAACGCTTTCTGGTGGCGAAGCGCAGAGAGTGAAGCTGGCGACGGAGCTTGCGAAGAGACCTACGGGAAAAACTATCTATATACTCGACGAACCTACGACGGGACTTCATACGGCGGATGTGCACAGATTGATTACAATGCTTGACAAGCTTGTTGAAAGCGGAAATACGATTGTTGTTATAGAACACAATCTCGATGTGATAAAATCGGCAGATCATATCATTGATATGGGTCCCGAGGGCGGTAACGGCGGCGGAGAAGTTGTCGCTTGCGGAACGCCCGAAGAAGTAGCGCAATGTGAAAAATCGTATACGGGACAGTTTTTGAAAAAACTTCTCGGATGAAATGAGGCATAACAGAACCCCTTTTGAATAAAAATATTCAAAGGGGGTTTTTGCATGGAAGAAAAAATACATAATGTTGTAATGGAAATGAGGCAAAAGGTGACGGTTTCATCGTGCGAAGAAGTGGTGAGCTTTAACGAAAACGAGGTTACGCTTGTTGCGGACGGATGTATGATGGTTATTAAAGGAAACAATATGAGAGTGCGTGAGGTATCGAGCGAGATGGGAGATGTTGTGATAGAAAGTGAAAGGATTGACTCGATACAATACACGAAAAGCAGTCGCAGCAAGAAAGAGGGGATTATCGGGAGGATATTGAAATGATTGTATCGGATGCGGGACAGGCGAGAGTGTTTTTTATCAACATAGCTTTCGGAATAGTGTGCGTGATGTTGTATGACCTTTTTTCGGTGTTGAGGAAAAAATATATTAAATCGCAGTTGGGAATAAACATCAGCGATACGGCATATTTTGCCATGGCTTTTTTGATAATATTTTATGCAGGGGTGAAATACAATTTCGGAGCGTTGAGGTATTATCAGATAATGGGGCTTTTGTTCGGGATGGGAGTTTGGTACGGATTTTTTTCGAGATCAGACGAGATTGTTTTTGAATATTTGACGGAAAAAATCGTGCTTTTGGCAAAGGTTTGTGCGAAAATAATATACAAGCCGACGATGCTGGTTTTGAGGATAATAATCACTCCGATTGCGTTTGCGGAGGAGAAAACAGTAGCTTTTTTCGCAAAACTGAATCGAAAAAAAGCAAAAGTGATGAAAAGACGAAAGAAAATTAAAAAAACAAATAAAAAACGAAGAAAAATGATATAAAAACTCTTTACAAATTATAAAAAGTGATGTAAAATAACCATGTTATACAGAAAGTGGGGTATTGTAATGCAAAAGAAAAGCGGTGCACAAAACAAAAAAGCACTCTTTTTTTTGGGAGGTCATGCGGTCGGTTTGACAGGCGTGATTGTTGCCGTTGTTGCATTATTTTTCATTGTCTGGATGATATTTCAGCAACGTACCATAAATAGGTACGAAGCCGAAAAAAAGGAACTCGGAAAAGAGCGACAGGCAAAAGAAGAACGACTCGATGACCTTAATCGAGAAGATGCAAGCCTCAGCTACGAAGAAGCTGAACGCAAAGCACGTGAAGAACTCGGCATGGTCAAACCGGGAGAACAGATTTTGGTTGCCGAATAAGTTTTTTGGTTCCGCATTACTGAAGGGAGATAAGTACATAAATGGCTTTAGAAGTTGGTGCAATTGTTGAGGGTAAAGTTTCGGGTATAACAGGTTTCGGTGCTTTTGTCGATTTGCCGGAGGGCAAAACCGGTCTTGTACATATTTCGGAAGTGGCAAGAAATTATGTTAAAGATATTAAAGAGCATCTTAGCGTGGGACAGGTTGTAAAGGTTAAGATTTTGACAATGGAGCCCGGAGGGAAAATCAGCTTATCCATAAAAAAAGCTGTTGAAGCAAGACCCCGTGCGGCTGCATTTACGGGTGCACCTGCCGAAGTTGATTTTACACGCAGAGCCGACGAACAGTTTATGGCACTTTCTTTTGAAGAAAAAATGGCAAAGTTTAAGACTACCAGCGATGAAAGAATGCAGGATATTAAGCGTAATACCGATTCGAAGAGAGGTAGCTACAGAAGAGGCAATAACTGATTTTTTTAAATAATTGAAAACGAGGATGACTAAAAGCCGTCCTCGCTTTTTTTGAACTAAGTCAATGACAAAAAGAGATACAAAATGAAAAAAGAGACTCTTGAAAGAGCGTTGGAGGTTGTCACAGGGATGTGACGGGTGATGTACTTTTGATGTGAAAGTCGCAAAAGCACCGGGGGGAAGAAAAAGGAACCCG
>CAZRYW010000109.1:0-5344 GCA_964604405.1 uncultured Oscillospiraceae bacterium | reverse complement strand
CAAAAGGATTGGAGTTCCCCGTTGTATTCCTTTTGGGTGCGGATGACGGCATTTTCCCGTCGTTTATGAGCATATACGATGAGAGCGAACTGGAAGAGGAAAGACGCCTTTGCTATGTGGGTATTACAAGAGCAAGGAAAAAGCTTTATTTGACGGGTGCGTTTTCGAGAACCGTTTACGGAAAAACGTCGCCGTATCAAAAGAGCAGATTTTTGGATGAAATTCCGGAAAATGTTTATGACTACAGCGAAAAAACACCGTTTGCCTCGGGAAGCACGTCGGGAGGATTTTCGGACGAGTTTGATTTTATATCGACAAAACCGAGAATCGAAAAAACAACACTTATGCCGAAAAGCGAAAAGAAAGCCGATCTTACCGGTAATATTACGTTCAAAGTCGGAGACAGAGTCAGACACAAAAAATTCGGTGCGGGACTTATTACGCAAGCCGAAAGCATCGGTAACGATGTGCGTTACGAAATTGCGTTTGACAGCGTAGGCAAAAAGAATCTGCTCGGCTTGTACGCAAAGCTTGAAAGGGAATAAAATATGTATCAGGATTTTGCTTATTTGTATGACGCACTTCAAAAAGATGTGCCGTATAAAGAATTTGCGGATTATTATGAAAAAATAATGAAAAAATTCGGGAACGAAAAAGGATTGTGTCTCGATTTGGGATGCGGAACGGGAAATATGACCGAGGAGCTTTCCGAAAGAGGCTTTGACATGATAGGCGTTGACTCTTCGGTTGATATGTTGGACGTTGCGAGAGAAAAGGCATACGATGCGCAAAGAAATATACTGTATCTTAATCAGGATATGACGAGTTTTGAATTGTACGGAACGGTTAATACGGTTGTATCGACACTCGATTGTATTAATTACATAACGGATAAAGACGATCTCTTGAAGGTGTTTAAGCTGGTTAACAATTATCTCGATCCGAAAGGTCTTTTCATTTTTGATATAAATTCGGCGTACAAACTGAAAAATATTTTGGGCGACAACACATATGTGAGCGATGACGAGGATATTTTTTATTCGTGGCAGAACAGCTTTGATTACGATGCGGGGATTTGCCGATTTGATTTGACGTTTTTCGAAAAATGCGATGATGTGTATTATCGTTACGATGAAACGCATTTTGAACGCTCTTACGAAACAGATGAAATAGAAGAGCTTTTGAAAAAGGCGGGAATGGAAGTAGTTGGTGTGTATGACAATCTTTCGTTTGACGCACCGAATGAGAAGAGCGAGAGGATTTTCTTTGTTGCGAGAGAAAACGGAAAATAAAAAGAGAGGAGGGGTTTTATGATAGCTGTGATAGGCGGCGGTGCGGCAGGCATGATGGCGGCGATTACGGCGGCACGTGCGGGAAAAGAAGTGACGTTGATAGAACATAACAACCGACTCGGAAAAAAGCTGGCAATCACGGGAAAGGGTCGCTGTAATGTGACAAACGACTGCGATACGGAGGAGTTGTTTGGAAACATTCCGCAAAACCCGAAGTTTTTGTACAGCGCAATATATTCTTTTTCGAATTATGATGTGAAAGAGTTTTTCGAAAATTTGGGAGTGAAGCTCAAGGTTGAAAGAGGAATGAGAGTTTTTCCCGAAAGCGATAAGGCTAAAGATATAGTGGATGCACTTTCAAACGAGATGAAAAGGCTTAAAGTGAGGATTGTGCACGACCATGTATATGAAGTCGATACAAAAGAAGGAGCGGTTTGTGCAGTCAGATGCAAAAACGGATATGTGAAGGCCGACAGAGTGCTTTTGGCAACAGGCGGAATGAGCTATCCTTTGACGGGCTCAACCGGTGACGGATACAAAATGGCACAAAAACTGGGACATAGCATAACAGAGCTTAAACCGAGTCTTATTCCGATAGTTGCACGTGAGGTGTCTTCGCTTCAGGGGCTGAGTTTGAAAAATGTTTCGGTTACACTCCTTGACGAAAAAGGTAAAAAACTGTATACTGATTTGGGTGAGATGATTTTTACCCATTACGGAATGAGCGGGCCGATTATTTTGTCGGCATCGGGGCATATGAGAAAACCAGGAGAATACACTCTTGTGCTGGATTTGAAACCGGCATTGGACAAAAAAACGCTCGATGCAAGAATATTGCGTGATTTCGAAAAATATCGCAACCGTGATTTTATAAACAGTCTCGATGACCTTTTGCCGCAGAAGATGATACCGTTTGTCGTGAAAAGAAGCGGCATTGACGAGCGGAAAAAGGTGAATGAGATAACAAAAGAGGAACGAAGCGGACTGGTTGACGCAATCAAGGAGATTAAAATTAAAACCGAAGGCTTCAGACCTATAAGCGAGGCGATAATAACGGCGGGCGGCGTCAGCGTTAAAGAAATAGATCCGTCAACGATGGAGAGCAAAATCGTTAAGGGGTTGTATTTTGCCGGAGAAATTATAGATACGGATGCTTATACGGGAGGATTTAACCTGCAAATTGCATTTTCGACAGGTCACCTTGCGGGAGAGAGCATGTGATAAAAAATTAAAAATTTATTATTTAGTGAGGGAATATTATGCAGATAGCAATTGACGGTCCTGCGGGTGCGGGCAAAAGTACGATTTCAAAATTTGTTGCGGCACAGCTCGGATATCTTTATATTGATACGGGTGCAATGTATCGTGCGGTGGCATACAAGGCGCTCAAATGCAAATTGGATATCGACAATGCCGAAGAAATTGAAAAAATGGCAAAAGAAACAGATATCGAGCTTAAAATAACGGAAACGGGTCAGGCGATTTTCCTTGACGGAAAAGACGTTACGACAAAAATCCGCACGCCCGAAGTTTCGATGGCGGCATCAAAAGTGAGCGCAATCGGAGGCGTGAGAAAAGCACTTGTACAATTGCAGAGAAAAATTGCCGGAAGCGCAGATGTTATTATGGACGGACGTGATATAGGGACGGTTGTTCTTCCCGATGCACAGGTGAAAATTTTTCTTACGGCAACAAGTGAAGATCGTGCTATGAGAAGATATCTCGAATTGAAAGAAAAGGGCGTAGAGGTGAGCTACCAGAGCGTTTTGGAGGATATGGAAAAGCGTGACTGGCAGGATACTCACCGTGAAGAATCGCCTCTCAAAGCGGCGGATGATGCCGTTGTGATAGATACGTCGGGTCAGACTTTGGGCGAAAGCGTACAGATAATAACCGATTTTGTAAAAAGCAGGGTTGAACAATGAGTGTGAAAATTGCACAGAGCGCAGGATTTTGCTTTGGGGTGTCACGTGCACTTAAAATGACGGAGGACGGTATAAAGGACGGAAAAAACATTGCCACGTACGGTCCCATAATTCACAACGGACAAGTTGTGGAGGCACTCGAAAAAAAGGGTGTAAGAATTATCGAAAGTGTTGACGAGGCAAAATCGGGTGACAGCATTGTGATACGTAGTCACGGTGTTGCGAAAAGCGTGGAAGACGAATTCAAAAAAAGAAATATAGATTATATTGACGCAACGTGTCCTTTTGTGAAAAAGATTCACAGGATTGTTTCGGAAAACCATGCGGCAGGAAAGCAGATTGTCATTATAGGTGACGAAAAACACCCTGAGGTGATGGGGATTAACGGATGGTGTGACGACGAAGCTGTTATTTTTTCATCGGAAGAGGATGTAAATGTCGATTTTTTGGTCGATAAAGACGTCTGCGTAGTGTCACAAACAACTTTTGAGAGGAATTTGTGGGAAAAAATCGTAAAAATTATAAAAAACACTTGCAATAGGGTAGTGTTTTTTGATACAATATGTAGTGCGACAAATGACAGGCAAAAAAGTACAGCCGAGTTGAGCAATGAAAGCGATGCTTTCATTGTTATCGGAGGTCGCAACAGCTCGAACACGAAAAAGCTTTATCAAATTGCGAAAGAGCGATGTGAACGTACCATATTGATTGAGGGTGCGTGGGAGCTGCCCGAGGAGTTTTGCACTCCGGGGGAACGAATCGGTATAACCGCCGGTGCCTCAACACCGGATTGGATAATAAAGGAGGTTTTTAAAACCATGGTTAATGCAGAAAATTTAAAAGGAGAGCTTACTTTTGCGGAGGCGTTTGAGGAATCCCTCGTAACTTTAAATACAGGAGAAGTAGTTACAGGCACAGTTGTTAAGGTTACACCTACAGAAGTATATGTAGACCTCGGATTCAAGAGTGAAGGTATTATTCCTTCCGATGAACTTTCCGAAGATCCCGATGTAAGACCCGCTGATGTTGTTAAGGTTGGAGACGAAGTTGAAGTTTTCGTTGTTCGTGTTAACGACGCAGAAGGTTATGTAAAGCTTTCCAAGAAGAAAGTTGACGCTCGCAAGGGTTGGGTTACAATCGAAAACGCAGCTGAAACACAGGAAATTTTGGAAGGTAAAGTTATCGAAGCCGTAAACCGCGGTATCGTTGTTGCAGTTAACGGTACAAGAGTGTTTGTTCCCGCTTCTCAGGCAACAGAAAGATTTGTTGCGGATCTTTCCGGTTTGGTAGGTAACAATGTTTCTCTTCGTATCCTTAACATCAAGGAAGACAGAAGAGGCAAGAAAGCTATCGGTTCCATCAAGAGCGTTCTTATGGAAGAAAAGGCTAAGAAGAGCGAAGAATTCTGGGCAAGTGTTGAAGTCGGCAAGAAGTACACAGGTACTGTTAAGACTCTCACAAGCTTCGGTGCTTTCGTTGATATCGGCGGCGTAGACGGTCTTGTTCACATCTCCGAGCTTTCTTGGACAAGAATTAAGACTCCCGAAGAAGTTGTTAAGGTTGGCGACGTTTTGGAAGTTTACATTATTGAAGCAAACAAGGAAACAGGCAAGATTTCTCTCGGTTACAAGAAGACAGAGGACAACCCCTGGGTAATCGCTCAGAACACAATGGCTGTAGGCGATGTTAAGAGCGTTAAGGTTGTAAGACTTCTTCCTTTCGGTGCTTTCGTTGAAATCATCCCCGGTGTTGAAGGTCTTATTCATGTTTCTCAGATTGATACAAAGAGAATCGGCAAGCCCGCTGACGTACTTAACGTAGGTCAGGTTGTTGAAGCTAAAATCGTTGAAGCTGATTGGGAAGCTAAGAAGATCGGTCTTTCCATCAAGGCTCTCCTTGCTCCCGTAGCGGAAGAAGCTCCCGCTGAAGAAGAAGTTTCTGCCGAATAATTAAAAAAGCAAAATGCTGTTTTGATGATTAAAAAAGTGATATCCGTTTGTATACGGGTATCACTTTTTGTTGTATATTGAGTAGGTTGAGTAATTAAAATGCGGGCTGACAATTTATCAGCTCGCAGACTGTCGATAAACATATTTTTAATGTAACAGCGAAAGGTTTGGGAAAGAA
>CAZRYW010000108.1:0-5510 GCA_964604405.1 uncultured Oscillospiraceae bacterium | reverse complement strand
TAACAATAGAATAAACGATGCAACTGCAATGCGGGCGTTTCGAAATGAAACGGCCGCATTGCAGTTGCAAAGAGAAATGAAATATTATATAATTGACGTATATATAGGGAGGAGATTTTATGAAAAAAGTTTTTGCGGGACTTTTGTGTGCCTGCGTTTTGGGTTCGTCATCGGTTGCGGCGCAGTCCGATGAAAAAACGATAGGGATTACTTTTGACGACAAGTTGAAATACGAAAGCTGTAATCTGACATATTTTGCCGACGGAATACACGGACAAAGCGTGTGGTTTAACGGAGGGACAAGTTATATTAAAATGCCCGATGACATCAACTTGAATGTTCGAGACTATACGTTTGCGGCATGGATAAAAATGACGGGTTTGGAAAAAGGATGGCAGAGAATATTCGATTTCGGTACGGGAACCGATAATTATGTGTATTTCGGGATTCCGTATAATACGGAAAATTTGAGAGTGGCATACAAGATAAACGGAAATGGCGAATGGAATATGGATGCTCTCAATGTGACAAAAGCGAATGAATGGATGCATGTTGCGCTCACACAAAAAGGTAAAACGGTTGCGATTTACGTTAACGGAGAAAAGATATGCGAAAAAGAGTGCGAATACACGTTGAACGATTTGGGCGACACGAGAAGTAACTATATAGGGAAAAGCCAATTTACGGCAGACCCTATGCTCAATGCATACGTTGACGATATTTATTTTGAGGACAGAGTTTTTGACGATGACGAAATAAAGAAACTTTCGAAAAAGCCGTCGGTTGTACACAAAACGGAGGATTACCGAGAAGCACTCAGTATAAAAAATGCGGATGCGATAAAAGGAAACGTAACGCTGCCCGATACGGTTTTCGGGAAAAAAGTTACATGGGAATCGACAAATGAAGATGTTTTGAGTGTGACGGACAAAGTAAACGGAGAGTACATCATTCCGAAAGGACAAGTTAGACGAGGTGACGAGGATGTGAAAGTGACGCTTCGCGCAACTGTGGATTTGGGACTTGTAAAGCCTGTGTTTACGCAAGAGGTAACTGTTTTGAAAAAAGGCAAAGAGGTAGGCGAGAGCGTAGGGTATTTGTATGCGTATTTCAGAGGCAATGTGGACGGAAGCGATGAGCATCTTTCGATACATATTGCGGCAAGCGAGGACGGCTACAATTGGTTTGACCTTAACGAAAACAAGCCTGTAATAGAGTCGGAGATGGGAACATACGCACTTCGTGACCCGTATTTGCTCCGCAGTCACGAGGGCGACAAATTTTATCTGATCGCAACTGATTTGAACACGAAAGACTCTCAAGGATGGGGACCGTGGAGTTTGGCGGGAAGCAAATAT
This sequence comes from uncultured Oscillospiraceae bacterium, assembly GCA_964604405.1. GTDB lineage: Bacteria > Bacillota > Clostridia > UMGS1883 > UMGS1883 > RGIG1927. The sequence continues at coordinate 4,152 of CAZRYW010000108.1, read as the reverse complement.
TTGATGGTTTGGGAATCGGATGATTTGATAAATTGGTCAAACCAGAGAATGGTGAAGTTTGCGAACGATGATATCGGCTGTGCATGGGCACCCGAGGCGATATGGGATCCCGATACCGAGGAGTATTTGGTATATGCCTCCGGCAAGGACTTGACGATGGAGAATCCTTTGGATACAGTGTATGTTGCGAGAACGAGAGATTTTTATTCGTTTTCGGAACCGGAGGTGTTTGTTGCTCCGACAAAAGAAGACGGAAGCCGTGTTGCGGCAATCGACTCGAACATTATAAGGGCAAACGACGGAAAGTTTTATCATTTTTACAAACAGTCGGGGCATATTGAAATGATGGTTTCGGATCATGCTTCGGGACCTTATGAAACGGTGGAGAATTTTTTGAGACCGAACGGTGAGGGACCCGGAAGTTTTCTTGTGAAAGGAACAAACAGCACGTATGCTTTGATGGTTGATGATTATTCGGTATATGTTCCGTATTTGACGGAAGATATAGCGTCGGGCGATTTCAAGAAAGCGACGGACACAATCACGATGCCCACGGGAAGCAAACACGGCGGATTTTTGCCGCTCGACGAAGAAGAGTACAATGTGCTAACAGATAAATGGTATTACATATCTCGTGAAGAAGCCGTTGAGAGAGTGATGAAAAAGCTAGGACGAGAAGAAAGCGAGAACCGATGCTTTGAAGACTGCGATAACGGATATGTGAATACCGCTTTTGAATCGGGATTGGTGAAAGGCAACGAAAACGGATTGTTTGAACCCGAAAGACCGATAACGGCGGCGGAAACAGCTTTGATAATTGCAAGAGCCATGGGATCCGAAGAAAAAACGGTTTATGATGAAGAAAAAATTTCATATGACGAATTTGAATCGTTTTTGAATTTGGTATCCGATACGGAGGATGGATTTTATATGAATTACGAAACGGAAGTATTGAGACAAAAAGAAAAAGACAATCCTCAAAGGATAAAAGAGGTTTCCGAAAAGGCGATAACGTGCGGCGATGTGACAATGAAATACACGATGAATGTGATGGGAGAAGAACCTCTTGACGGATATCCCGTATATATCGCACTTCACGGCGGCGGTGGCAGCGATACTCCCGATTTGAATGATTCGCAATGGAAAGCGATGCAGACATATTACAAAGGCAGCGTTGACTGCGGAATCTATATTGCGCCGAGAGGCGTGCGTGATACATGGGACACGCATTTTAATCCCGAAAGCTACGAATGTTACAAGCGACTTTTGCAAAATCTTGCGATTTTTTATAACATAAATCCCGACAGAATTTATATTGTGGGCTACAGCGCAGGCGGTGACGGAGTGTATCAGATAACGGCGAGGATGGCGGATTATTTTGCGGCGGCGAACATGAGTGCGGGACACCCCAACGGAGTCGATTTGACGAATGTTAAAAACATGCCCTTGTATCTTCAATGCGGAGAAAACGATGACGCATACGACAGAAATGTTGTTACCGAAGAATACGGAAAGAAAGATAATGTTGCGGGAGTTTTTATACACAAAAACAAGCCGCACAATTTTGTCGATAACGGAACCGAGCCGCAAAAGCTCAAGGACGGAAGCTTTGCCGACACGAATGCGATAAGATTGGTGGAAAAGCATGTCAGAAATCCGTATCCCGAAGAAATTGAATGGAATTTGGCCTTGAAAAAGAGCGACAGATTTTATTATGTCGAATCAAAAGCGGATGACGGAATCGTTACGGTGAAAAAAGACGGAAACGACTACATTGTAACGGGAGATGTTGACGCAATTTATGTGAAAAATGAATTTATTGACTGTACAAAACCTATCAGGGTGGTGTATAATGGAGAAGAAATGAGTTTTGATTACAAATTTGACGAAGAAGTTGTGAAAGAAACTTATACGGAAAGATTTGACAAGAGTTTGACGTTTACGATGAAAATTGAATTGAAGGAGAAAAACAATGAAAGCTTGGATTAAACATAACGCAGATCCTTTTGCGACAAAAATCAACGGCAAATATTATTTTATAGCAACGGCCCCCAAATATGACTATATTGCACTCCGTGAGTGTGATACGCTTTTGGATTTGGATAAAGCGGAAGAGACAATCATTTGGAAAAAGCACGAAGACGGAGATATGTCGGGATATATTTGGGCTCCCGAGTTGCACTACATAGACGGAGCGTTTTACATTTATGTTGCGGCAAGTCGAAGCGACAATATTTGGAGAATACGCCCTTATGTTTTGAAATGCTCGGGCAATCCGATGACTGACGAATGGGAAGAACTCGGCGAAATGAAAAGTGCGGAAGGTGACGGATTCAGCTTTAATTCGTTCAGTCTCGATATGACGGTTTTCGAAAACAAGGGAAAATATTATGCGGTTTGGGCAGAAAAAATAGGCTGCTGGAAAGGAATAAGCAATCTTTGTATTGCCGAAATGAAGAGCCCCAACCACCTTGCGACAAAACAGGTTATTCTCTCGACGCCCACATATGACTGGGAAAGAGTGGATGAGTGGGTAGAAGAAGGACCCGCCGTGTTAAAGCATGACGGAAAGATTTATTTGACGTATTCGGCGAGTGCTACGGGAGCGTGCTACTGCATGGGAATGCTCACAATCGACGAAAACGACGAAATTCTCGACCCCAACAATTGGAACAAGGAAAGACAGCCCGTTTTGAAAACGGATGAATCGCTTGAAGTGTACGGACCGGGACACAACAGCTTTGTTAAAGATACGGACGGAAGCGACGTTTGCGTATTCCATGCGAGAGATTTTGAAAAAATCGAAGGAAATCCCTTGGACGATATAAACCGTCATGCACATATCATGAAAGTAGATTATGATGAGAACGGTAAGCCGATTTTCGATTTGAAAAATATATTGAACTGACGGGTAAGGGAAAATGAAAAAAAGTTTTGTAATCACAATAGTCTTGATGCTGTTGGGTGCTGTTAAAATATGTGCGTCGCCCGAAGCTCCGCAGTTTGATTTGAACGGCGGAGTATACGACGAAAGAATCGAAGTTTCGATTACGGGCGAGGGAGATATTTATTATACAACGGACGGAAGTGTGCCGACGGTAAATTCGAAAAAATTCACGTCTCCGATTGTGATTGAAAAATCAAACACTCTGCCGCCGAAAGGCACGGTGATTCGCGCGGCGGTTATAGAGAACGGAGAGACAAGTTACGTAAGCTCGAATACGTATTTTGTCGGAGATAATATATGGGACTACGTCGGAGATTATCCGTTGGTAAATCTTGTTGCGGAGCCGTATGATTTGTGGGATTCTCAAAACGGAATTTATCAAAACTATGCGTATGAACACAAGGTTTCGGGAGTTTTTCATTATATAACGACAGAGGGTCAGAGCGAGATAAACAGAATGATTGAGATGAAGGTTTCGGGAAACGGTTCGAGAAGCAATCCGAAAAAATCATTGAGGATATATTTTAAGAAAAAAGACCCGACACAGAGCAAGTATCTCAAATATGACCTTATTCCGTCGGCAGATGTGGATTATTACTCAAAGGTCACGTTTCGTATATCGGATTGGTCGAGTACGAATTTCAGAGACCCGCTGGCACAGAAAATAGCACGGCAAACACGAGTCGATACGGCTCAAAGCGTACCGACGGTGCTGTTTTTGAACGGCGAATATTGGGGACTGTACGAATGCAGAGAACAGTATGATAAAGATTATATTGCATCGCATTATTCGATTGATGCCGACAATGTTGTAATGTTTGACAGAGATTGGACGCTTGCTGCGGACTATACGGAATATAACGGGAAAACATATGTGGATAAAATCGACTATGCCGAGGGTCCCGAGGACGGAAACAAGGACGGCGTTTTGGGCGAGACATATTACAGAGAACAATGGGCATATGTAAAGAGCCTTGTTTTGGATAACGATTTTGCAAGCGATGATGTTTATGAAAAATTTTGCTCGGCGGTTGATGTGGACAATCTGATAGATTATCTTTTTGTGTATATATATTCGGCAAACGATGATTGGCCGGGCAATAACATGAAATTTTGGAGAGTGACACAAGAGGGTATTGACGAAAACGTATACGGAGCGGACGGCAAATGGATTCATTTCGATTTCGTTCCCGACGAATCGAATG
>CAZRYW010000107.1:0-5576 GCA_964604405.1 uncultured Oscillospiraceae bacterium | reverse complement strand
TCATTTGCATCTCCTATTTCAAAACCATCATCGCAACCGTCAAAACAACAACAAACATAAAATGCAATGCCGTAAAAAGCAGCATGTATTCTTTTGTTTTGCCGGGGTTTCTTTTTGTATATTCTCGGAGCGTTATCAAGCTTGCCAACGATGCGATTATCGTTCCCGCACCGCCTATGTTTACTCCCCACAAAAGTTCTCGGTAATTATCCGTAAACTGACTCAAAAGTATCGCCGACGGCACGTTGCTTATAAACTGACACGAAATCACCGAGAAAAGCAGCGTGCTCTTGTCGAGCAAAAACGAAAACAATTCTTTTACAATATCTATCCGTGCCATATTTCCCGCAAACACAAAGAAAAACACAAACGTTAAAAGCAGCGGATAGTCCACTTTTTTCAACGCGCGTTTGTCCGCAAAAAATATTCCCGCCGCAATTGCAACAGCTCCCGTTTTGTACGGAACGCCTCTGAAAACCATTGCGATTGCCAGCACGAAAAGTATCATATAAAACGCAGTCTTTTTCACGGGCAACACAATTTCTTCATCCGACACGCAAAGCTCTTCGTTTTTTACAAACATGCAGCATATCGTAATCAATACAACCGCAATTACAAACGGCGGTGCCATTATTTTCACAAATTCAGTCGTCGGAATATCAAACTTTGTATAAAGATACAGATTTTGCGGATTTCCGAAAGGAGTCAGCATCCCTCCCAAGTTTGCCGCAATATTTTGCATAATAAAGACAAACGCCATGTATTTTTCTTTTCCCGTCGTCCTCAAAACATAATATCCCAGCGGCAAAAACGTCAAAAGAGCCATATCGTTCGCTATCAGCATCGAGCCGATAAACGTTATGTACACAAGCGCCAAAACAACCTTTCTTGTCGTTTTAAAACATTTCACAATGCTTGATGCTATTTTGTAAAAAAATCTGATATTTCTCAATGCCTGCACAACCGCCAAAACCGAAAAAAGGCAAGCAATTGTTTTCCAATCAACGTATCCGAAATATTTTTCATCCGGAGGAACCGCCAAAGCGGTAATTGCCGCCGCAATCATTGCAATAACCGTCACCGTATTTTTCTTTGCAAACCTCAACGCTTTTTTTGCCGTTTTTTTGCACAAAACCTGTGCCGTCATATCACATCCGCCCTTTCCAACGGGATATTTTAACACACAACTTTTTTTACGTCAACACATCTCTTGACAACATCCTCCAAAAGGTGTAAGATATCATCATTATTTTATACAAGAGGTGCATCATGAGTCTGTTTGAATTGTTCGTTACGGCCGTGGCGCTTTCCATGGATGCGTTTGCCGTGGCAATGTGTAAAGGTCTTTCCGTGCAAAAAGTCAAAAAAAGTCACTATCTGACAGTCGGATTGTATTTCGGCGGTTTCCAGGCGCTTATGCCGCTCATCGGTTATCTTGTCGGCTACAACTTCCGTCATCTCGTCGAAAGTTTCGACCATTGGATTGCATTCGTTCTTTTATGTGTTATCGGTTTTAACATGGTGAAAGAATCTTTGGACAAAGAATCCGAAGAATTGGTTGACGGTTTTTCGTTCAAATCAATGTTTCCCCTGGCAATCGCCACCAGCATTGATGCTCTGGCAGTCGGTGTTTCGTATGCCTTTTTACCCGATATGGACACAAAAATCATCCCCGCCATTCTCTTTATCGGCGTAATCACTTTCACGCTTTCGGCAATAGGTGTTCGCATAGGCAACCATTTCGGCACTCGCTACAAGTCCAAAGCCGAATTTACCGGCGGTGTAATACTTATTATAATCGGCATCAAAATTCTTCTCGAACATCTCAATATTTTTTAACGATAATAACAATCCGCCCGCCATGGCGTGGTTTGAGCGTGTCGAAAAATTCGACACGCAACTGCAAATCTTGCCAAGGCAATCTTCGCAGTTTATTATTTTTTACAAGGAATAAAGTGGCGATTTCTCGTGCAAGAGGCTTAAAGCCTCCTTAAATCGCCACTTTCGGCTAGGCAATGCGATTGCCTAGCCGATTTTCTTTGGGAAACCTTCTTTCCCAAACCCTTCGCTGCTACATTAAAAATATGTTTATCGACAGTCTGAAACCACGCCACTATGCGTGGTTTTCGTTTACACGCTAAAAGCTGTAGGAAAACCCTACAGCTTTTATTTTATCTGTGATACAATCTTTTGTTTTCGTATTTCGGTGCACAGCTCACATTGATTCCCAGTCTTCTCAAAAGCATCTCGTCTTCGTCCGACAAAATTACCGAAAAATGAGCTTCGCTTCCTCTCAAATGTCGAAGCTGTTCCGTTGCCAGCTTTGCCACAGGGTCCGTAAGTGCCGAAATCGTCAATGCCATCAACACTTCATCCGTATGCAATCTCGGATTTTTATGTTTGAGATATTCGGTCTTCAAATCGCAAATGGGTTTCAAAACCGCTTCCGATATCAATTCAACCTCGTCTCTGATACCGCCGAGAGCTTTCAATGCATTGAGCAAAAGTGCACTTGCCGCACCGAGCGTCGGCGACGTCTTCCCCGTAATAACTCTTCCGTCGGGAATCACCATTGCGCCTGCGGGAGCTCCCGTTTCTTTTTCCTTTTTCATTGCGGCGCCTATTGCGGGGCAAAAATCTTCGGTTATACCGCTCTGGTTCATCAACACCTCGATTTTTCTCACCTGCGTTTCGTCGGCCAAACCTTTCAGTCTGTTAACGCATGCCGTATAATATCTTCTCAAAATTTCCATTTTAGAAGCCTCACAGCAAATTTCATCGTCAACAATACAGTTTCCCACCATATTCACGCCCATATCCGTAGGCGACTTATACGGGCAATCTCCCTGAATCGTTTTGAAAATTGTTTTGAGTACCGGGAAAATTTCCACGTCTCTGTTATAGTTAACCGCTGTTTCTCCGTAAGCTTCCAAATGGAACGGATCTATCATGTTAATATCGTTAAGGTCTGCCGTAGCGGCCTCATATGCAAGATTTACAGGATGCTTTAAGGGTATATTCCAAATCGGGAATGTTTCAAACTTGGCATATCCCGCCGTGATACCTCTCTTGTGGTCATGATACAGCTGACTGAGGCACGTTGCCATTTTTCCGCTTCCGGGGCCGGGAGCCGTCACCACAACAAGCGAACGTGTCGTTTCGATATATTCGTTTTTGCCCAATCCCTCTTCCGATACAATATGTGCCACATCATAGGGATATCCCTCTATCGGATAATGGCAATAGCTTTTCACTCCAACCGACTTGAGGTGCTTCAAAAATGCGTTTGAACTGCTCTGTCCCGTATAACGGGTCAAAACAACGCTTCCCACGTAAAGTCCGAGTTCTCTGAAAGTATCAATCAATCTCAAAACATCGTCATCATACGTAATCCCCAAATCGCCTCGCATTTTGTTCGATTCGATATCTGCCGCATTAATCGTAATTACGATTTCAACATCGTCTTTGAGCTGCTGCAACATACGAATTTTACTGTCCGGTGCAAACCCGGGCAACACTCTCGATGCATGAAAGTCATCAAAAAGCTTACCGCCGAACTCCAAATACAGCTTACCGCCGAATTGTGCGATTCTCTTACGAATCTGTTCGGACTGCGTTTCCAAATATTTTTGATTGTCAAAGCCTATCTTTTTCACCCTAAGCACCTACCCTAACAAAATCTAAAAGCTATTATATCAAACTTTTTCAATATTGTAAAAGGGTATTTTTACAAAATACGATTTTTTTTGAAAAATATTGTTTTCCCTTTCAAAATCTCCCGGATTTTTCCTTGTTCTTGACTTTATTCCTATAAAATAGTATAATATTTTTGCTATTTTTTAAAAAGGAGTCAGAAAATGAGTAATAATCAGCAAAGTGCTCCCCGTGAGCACCTCAAAAGCCGATTGGGCTTCATCCTCATCAGTGCGGGTTGTGCAATCGGTGTAGGTAACGTTTGGAAATTTCCGTGGATGGTAGGTCAGTACGGCGGCGGCATGTTCGTTCTTATCTATCTTTTGTTCCTGCTCATTATGGGCGTTCCCGCCCTCACAATGGAATTTGCCGTGGGCAGAGCCGCACAGACGAGTCCCGCCAAGATTTACGATTCTCTCGGCAAAGGCAAAACCCCTTGGAAAATTCACAGTTTCATGTCAATACTCGGCAACGTTCTTCTCATGATGTTTTACGTTCCCGTGGCAAGTTGGATGGTTCAGTATTTCTTGGATATGACCACAGGCGACTTTGTCGGAGTTACCGGTGCCGAAGCTATCGGCGGTAAATTTTCGGCAATGCTCCAAGACCCCACGGCGATGATTATCATCTCCGCCATCGTAACGATTGCCTGCTTTGCAATCTGTTCTGCGGGTGTTCAAAAAGGTATCGAAAAAGTATCAAAGGTTATGATGATTGCACTTTTGGTAATCATGCTTGTTTTGGCGGTTAATTCCGTATTTTTGCCCGGTGCCGCCGAAGGCTTGAAATTTTATCTTGTTCCCAACGTGGAAGCATTCAAATCTCACGGATTTGTAAAAGTCGTTGTTGCGGCGATGAATCAGGCGTTCTTCACGCTCAGCCTCGGTATCGGTGCAATGGCAATTTTCGGCAGTTACATAGGCCGTGACCATGCGCTTTTGGGCGAAAGTGTCAACATAGCTCTTTTGGACACATTCGTTGCATTCACATCGGGTCTCATCATTTTCCCCGCTTGTTTTGCATACGGAATCGACCACACGGCAAACGGTCCGTCCCTCATCTTCGTAACACTTCCCGAAGTGTTCAATCACATCCCCTACATCGGCAGAATATGCGGCGTTCTCTTTTTCCTGTTTATGACGTTTGCCGCACTCAGCACGGTTTTGGCGGTGTTCGAAAACATCATCTCCTGTACTATGGATTTGTTCGGATGGGACCGCAAAAAAGCCTCTGTCATAGACTGTATTGCGATTTTGGTTCTTATTTTACCTTGCATATTCGGTTTCAACGTATGGAGCGGATTTTCGATTGATAAAATCGGCGGCATAATGGATATCGAAGATTTCCTCGTAAGTAACATTCTTCTTCCCATAGGTTCTCTCATATTCATTCTTTTCTGCACACTCAAATGCGGTTGGGGCTGGAAGAATTTCACGCAGGAAGCTAACACAGGCAAGGGCTTGAAAGTAAAGCCCTGGATGCGTTGGTATATGACGATTGTTCTCCCCATCATTATCATATTGATTTTCGCAATCGGTATTATCGACAAATTCTTCCCCGCAGTATAACTACATGACACCCGTAGCTTTCGCTCAGGGTTAATAAGGAAGTATTTCAGAAAATGTGGTGTAACCTCTTATTTCGAGGTTACACCACATTTTCTTTATGCAGATTTAATTATTATCGTTTCTAGTTTTATACCCGAAAAGGTATATTATCTGACTATTGAGCAATAATATACCCGTTAGGGGTTTAAAATCAGAAAACAAGATTGACACCACACCCGAAAGGGTGTAAAATAAATATAGATATTAAGTTTAAGGAGCAGAATATGAATCCGATTGCTGAATTTGTTAAAGAAAACAGAAAAGCGGCAGGACTGA
>CAZRYW010000106.1:0-5690 GCA_964604405.1 uncultured Oscillospiraceae bacterium | reverse complement strand
TTTTTTTGTCCACTTTTGCCATTTTCAAACGTTATATATATAGAGGGGTTTGAAAGGGGGTGAAAAATATGAACACAATCAAGAAAATCATTGCAATTGCATTGGTGATAGCTACGCTTGCGGGAACACATGCTTTGCCTGTAGGTGCACAAAAAACAGAAGACGGCATTGAACTATATGCGATTGCATTGGCAGACAAAAGGTATAGTTTCGGTATTGAATCTGACGGTACTGCAAAATGTTATGCATATGCTAAAGTTGCGGGTGATTATACTTTGAAAATGACAATGCAACTCCAGCAAAACGTAGGTATGTGGAAAAATGTAGAAACATGGCAAGGAGACGGTTCGATACGAGTATCGCTTGATGAAAAATATCAAGTCGAAAAAGGGTACAGCTACAGACTGATGGTTGTTTACGTTGTTTATGATTCCGAGGGAAAAAAAGCGGAATCGTTTTATGACCTGAGCGACATAGTGGCGTACAAGTGATGATGAAAAAACTCAAAAGAAAAAATGAAATTGTGAAAGGATGAAAATTTTATGAAATTGAAGAAGATTTTAGCAATGTGTTTAACGGTGGTAATGATTACATCTGTAAATATTTCGGCACAACCTATAGAAGCGACAGATGGATATGTGTTTGAAAAAGGTTTTGAGACTACCACAATTGTAGATGGCATGTTGGGAGAAGATGCACCTGAAGATGCGGTGTATATTCAGGAACATGCAGATTTTGCAAAATTCTATAATCAAAATATCGCAAACGGAACAACAGACATTGTAACATATGACAATTCGTCGCTTGTTCCCATGGATCCTAAATTTGTAACATGGGATTGGTCCGAACCCGTGTATCGCCAAAACATTGAAGATGCCGCAGCTTTTATGCCGGGATATGTTTTTGAGTCTGTATATGATTATCTTTGTGTTAAAATCGGTGTAGAGGATTGTGAAAAAGCACCTACTTTAGGCGTGTATCAGATACTTGATAGCGGCACGATGGAATATAAATACGGATATGTATTGTCAACGGTTGACGGTACTACAGATGTGTATGAGATGGAAAGAGCCTTAGATACAACCAAGGGCGGAAAGTATGTATTTGTTTTGGCCGGTGGTAGCAACTGGAAATTTGCAAGCATTAAGATTTCGTTCAAGGAGATAACGGAATATAATTTGTAATTGTATACGAGGTGTAGTGATGAAAATTAAAAGAAATTTGATAGTTGCAATCGGCATTTTATTGTTGAGCAACATAAGTGTATCGGCAGAAGAAAAAACATCGGTACTCGGAGTGATTGGCAACGAGGATTTTCTAGATTATCAATTTGATTATGATCAAAACAATCAAAATGTCGGAATCGGTATGGCAAAACAAAGAGACAGCTTTGCAAACAAATATGTTTATGACGCTGAAAAACAGAATGAGATTTTTGAAAAACATCCGGAATATCACGGTAACTTGGCAAAAAAATTACTGGCAGACGGAACATACGAATTAAGTTTTCCGTACTATGACGATGCTTTCGCAGCCCTTACAGGCGAGGCTGTGCAACATGAGTCGATGGTTTCGGTTAACGGAGAAGAGTTTGACGGCAAAATATACAAAGACAGAATGATTGTGTCGGCTGATGTGTTCAAGTTGGTAGGCTGTGAAGTGGAAACCGATAATGAAGCTGCCGTTACAACGATTTCAAGAGGAGACCAAACAATCGAAATTATGCCGTATACTTTGGTTATGAGAAAAGATAAAGAAGACGGTTATTGGAGAGCTATAGAAATTTGTGCGAGGTATGTCGGCGAAGAGCGAGATGTGTATGTACCTTTGCGTGCAGTTGCGGAAGAGTTGGGACTTTCGGTTGAATGGGACAACGATTTGCACATGGCTATTTTGAGCGATTAAAACAAAAAGAAAAGGCGAACTGATTTGATGTGTCGGTTCGCCTTTTTGTGCAATCATTTGATTTTAAGTATTGCTTTTGTTATTCCCGAAAGAAATTTGGGCATTTTGAAAACAAGTATTTTCATGGAATCTTTCCTTTCTTTTAGGGTTTGCGGCACGAGATGACAAAGATGATTATGATAATACCTTCCATGGCGGCGATTAACCAAAGCGGACATACGAGGGCGGTGAAAACTCCGATAACGAAGAAAAGACTGCCCAATCCCGGTTGCTTGCGTTTTTTATACATGGGCAAACCTCCCGTCACTATATTGTACGCATGAGTCGCTTTTTTTGTTACGAAAAGGATTGTGTTGACAGAGACTAATTCGGATGATAAACTGTAGGTGTCCTGTTTATGGTACATGCGTCCCGATATAATAATCTCGAAAGAAATGATAATCGGGAGGATGACATGATGAAAAAGATTTTTTGTGTTATGACGGTGTGTGGAGTTTTGCTGGCGATGATGACTGCCGGCGGAATGGATGCGGGAAGTTTGACGATGGGACGAATTGTCGTTCAGGCGGTAATATCGTCGCTTTTGGTTTTGTGCGGCGCAGAGGGTACACGAGCACTTGAGCGATAATTGAAAGGAAGACGAAAAATGCAATTGTATACATACAGCGGTAAGACGGTTGATATTTTGCATCCGAACACGGAGGCTATATGCGACGAGGATATTGCCCATGCGTTGAGCTTGATTTGTCGGGCGGCGGGACATTTTAGATGTTTTTATTCGGTAGCGCAACACAGTATAAACTGCATGAGAGAAGCTTGTGCGAGAGGGTGCAGTCAAAGAGTGTGCATGGCGGCACTTTTGCATGACGCAAGCGAAGCGTATCTTTGCGATGTGCCGAGTCCGTTGAAAAAATTGCTTGAAGATTATAAAAAGATTGAGAAAAATTTTGAAGACACAATATGGAAAAAATACGGGTTGTATCCGTTGACGGAAGAAGAAAAACACGAAGTTAAGCAAATTGACGAGGCGGTGCTGTGGTATGAATTTAAAATGATACATACGCTGCCGATTGAGTTTGGGAAAAAGCCCGAGTTGAAAAGCGTTCCGGATGTGGCGGAAAAAGATATGAGAGCGGTTGAGAAAATGATGCTCGGCGAGATGAAAAGGTTTGAAGAAAAGATGACGGTTGCATAGGAGGAAGAGTTGTGTCAAAGAGCGGAAGCCAAAAAATGAAGATTTTGTATGTGATGGAGTTTTTGTTGAAAAACACAGACGAAGAACATCCCGCATTGATGCATGATATTATAGAGTATTTGGAGCAATGCGGAATAAGTGCCGAGAGAAAAAGCATATATTCGGATATTGAGGGATTGAAGCTTTTCGGGTTGGATATTATATCCACACCGAAAGGATATTTTGTGGGTGATAGGGATTTTGAATTGCCCGAGGTGAAGATGCTTGTTGACTGCGTATCGGCATCGAAGTTTATTACGGAAAAAAAGAGCGAAAAGCTGATTAAAAAAATCGAGTCGTTGGCATCGAGACACGAGGGATACAAGTTGCAAAGACAGCTTTTTATTGCCGACAGGGTAAAGGGTGCAAACGAAGAAATATACAGAAGCGTTGACACGTTGCATGATGCGATAAACGAAAAGAAGAAAGTTGTTTTTAAATATTTTGAGTACGGAACCGACAAAAAGAAAAAATACCGCAACGGGGGAGAGGATTACGTTGTGAGTCCGTACAGCTTGACGGTGTCGGACGAAAACTATTATTTGATTTCGCATTATCCGAAGCATAAGGATTTGACGAATTTCAGGGTTGACAGAATGACGGATATAAGAGTGTCGGATGAAAAGTGCGAAAAAATAGAAAGTATTATGGGAGATAATTTCAGCATGGGTGAATATGCGAAAAAAATCTTCTCGATGTACGGCGGTGAAAACGGCAGGGTGGAGCTTTTGTGCGAGAACAAAATGATGAATCCGATAATAGACAAGTTCGGAGAAGAGGTTTTTGTGCAGAAAGCCGATGAAGAGCATTTTAAAGCTTGTGTGAATGTGAATGTAAGTCCGACGTTTTTTGCGTGGGTGTTTACGTTTGCGGGAAAAATCAAAATAACGTCCCCGGAAAAGGTGAAAGAACAGTTTGAAGAAATGATTAAAAGTTTTTGAGCGGGCAAAAATTCGGGATGATAAAATATGTGGAATAATAAATCCTTTCGAACATATAAATTGACTAAGGAACAAGATATATGTACGGGAGGATTTTTTGATGGAAAACATATATAGCGATATTGCAAAACGAGGCGGAGGGGATATTTATATAGGCGTTGTGGGACCTGTCAGAACGGGGAAGTCAACGTTTATTAAAAAATTTATGGATAAGAGCGTCCTTCCGAATATTAAAGACGAATATCAACGAGACCGTGCTACGGACGAACTGCCGCAAAGTGCCGGCGGACGAACGATAATGACGACAGAACCGAAATTTGTTCCGAACGAAGCGGTGGAAATAGATTTGGGGAACAATGCGAGCTTTAAGGTGAGACTGATTGACTGCGTGGGATATGTTGTTTCGTCGAGTTTGGGACATACGGAAAACGGAGAGGCGAGAATGGTTTCGACACCGTGGTTTGAAGAGGATATACCGTTTGACCGTGCCGCGGAAATAGGAACAAAGAAAGTTATAGAGGAACACAGCACAATAGGTGTTGTGGTGACGACGGACGGAAGTATTACGGATATTGAAAGATATGAATATGTGGAAGCGGAAGAGCGTGTTGTCAGAGAACTGAAAGAAATCGGAAAACCGTTTGCCATACTGCTCAATACACGCTACCCCGACAGCGAGGAGGCGAAAAATCTGAGTGAGTCGCTGAGAGTGAAGTATGCATCTCCTGTGGTGGTGTCATCGTGTGCCGACATGGAGGAGGATGATATAAAAGAAGTTATCCGTGCGGTGCTTTTTGAATTTCCGATAACGGAGATTGCGATTGATTTGCCTGAATGGATAGACGCATTGGAAGATACGCATTATTTGAAAGAGAGCATTTATAAATCGGTGAGAGAATGCGTTAAGGACGCTGACAGGGTGAAGTGCGAAAAAAGCATAACGGACGGACTGTGCGAAAATGAATTTATCAAAGATGCACATTGCGAAAAAATCAATCTCGGCGACGGAACGATATACATAACGACAGACGTTGAAAACGGATTGTTTTACAGAGTGCTGGGAGAAATGACGGGGTTTGAGATTACGGGCGAAGACAGATTGGTGACGCTGCTCGGAGAGCTTTCGAAGATGAAAAAAGAATACGAAAGGGTTAAATATGCTATCGAAGCTGCCGAAAACACGGGATACGGAATTGTGGCACCAGATGTGACACAGATGACTCTCGAAGAGCCGAAAATCATAAAACAGGGCGGACGATACGGCGTGAGACTGAAAGCCTCGGCACCGAGTTTGCATATTATAAAGGCAAATATACAAACGGAGGTCAGCCCGATTGTCGGAAGCGAAAAGCAGAGTGAAGATTTGATAAAATATTTGCTCAGTGAGTTCGAAAGCGAACCCGGGAAAATATGGGAGTCGAATATTTTCGGAAAAAGTTTGTACAGCTTGGTGAACGAGGGGCTGCAAACAAAGCTCTGCAAGATGCCGGAGGAAGCGAGGTTTAAACTTCAGGAAACGTTGCAAAAGATAATAAACGAGGGAAGCGGAGGGCTTATTTGCATAATATTGTGAAAAGAGGGGAGAAGAGAAATATGACAAGGGTATTTCT
>CAZRYW010000105.1:0-5809 GCA_964604405.1 uncultured Oscillospiraceae bacterium | reverse complement strand
TCCGAGATATTCCAACGAATCCGCCAATATTTTACCTACGGCGGGTGCCGCAATCGCACCGCCGCCCGTCAAAACACCGCCGGGTTCATCCAAAATCAAAAGACAAACGAGTTGCGGATCATCGGCAGGCGCAAAACCGACAAACGAAGCTATTTTTTTGCCCGAACTTCTCGGTATTTTCTGACTCGTACCCGTCTTACCGCCTATTCTGTAGCCTTCCACGTATGCACCGCTTGCAGTACCGTGTGCGACAACGCTCTCTAATGCCGACCGCATAACACGGCTGGTATCTTCGCTGATTACTCGTCTCACGACTTCGTTTTCAACCGTTCCTATAACCTTGCCCTCCGAATCCGTATATGCCTTTACAAGCTGAGGCTTCATAAGATTACCGCCGTTGACTACCGCCGAGAAAGCCGTAATCATCTGAAGCGGCGTAACCTGAAATCCCTGACCGAAGCTCGATGTCGCCAGTTCGACTTCGTTAAATCCGCTGTCCGAGAAGAAAATACCCTTCGATTCTCCGGGCAACACAAAGTTTGTCGTCTGCGTAAAACCGAAAGCTTCGTAATATTCTTTAAAACGCTTTGTTCCTATCGCCGCACCCATTTCCATAAATGCGGGGTTACAGGAGTTTTCAAGTGCATTCACGAACGTTTCCGTTCCATGTCCCGTTCTCTTGTGACAATGAATCGTATGTGCGCCCACAACTTTGTGTCCGACGCAATGGAAAGTTATCGAGTTGGGGTCAACCGCACCTGTTTCTATCGCAATCGACGCCGTTATGCTTTTAAACGTCGAACCGGGTTCATAAGTATCGACAACCGCCTTATTTCTCCACAGTCTGTTAAAATACTCACCGTCGGTATACGGCGTGCCGTCTTCTTTTGCCTCACCGAGAAGCTTTGCTTTTTCCTCTTCGTTAACTTCTCTCGGATTGTTGAGGTCAAAGCTCGGAGCTACCGCCATTGCGAGAATTTCGCCCGTATTGGGATTCATCACAATTGCCGTTGCGCCGTTTTCGATTTCATAAAGATTGTATGCCTCTTCAAGGTATTTTTCGACATAATGCTGAATAACCTCATCTATTGTCAGCACCACTCCCTTTCCGTCTTCGGGAGCAATATAATTCTCGTATTCATAAGGTGTGGCATTGTTGTTAACATCTTTTACAACCTGTATTCTTCCGGGAGTACCCGAAAGAGTCGAGTTGAGCATTTTTTCCAAGCCTTCCAACCCGTTGCCGTCATCACCCGTAAAGCCTATTACGTGCGATGCAAAATTCGAATACGGATAATATCTTTTTGTGGATTCTTCAAAATATACCCCCGGCAAGTTCAATTCACGAATTTTGTTCGCAACCGAAGGTACCACTTTTTTCTTGATTCTTCTGCTCGCATAATCAAGCGATATCTCTTTTCTCAAATATTCTTCATCTATTTCAAGAATTTCGGTAAGATTTTTCACGATTTTTTCCACAACATCTTCTTCGTCAAACACTTCACCGTCGAGTTCCGCCTGCGCTTTTCTCGATTTTTGAGCTTTCACCGACGACTGAATTTCTCTCGGATTTATCATAACATCCTCGCACGATGCCGACTGTGCGAGAACTTTCATATTTCGGTCATATATGCTGCCTCTCTTTGCGGCAACCTGTTGGTCACGGGTTTGCTGTTCCATTGCCTGCTTTTTATATTCGTCACCTTTGACAAGCTGCAAATATCCGAGTCTTATCACAACGCATCCCATCAAAGCGATGAATACTATAAACATGTTCTTTATTCTTTTACGCACATCGGCCGTTACTCTCATGCTTTTGCCTGCCATATTCAAGCCTCCCGTTCCTACATATTTATGTAATTTTCGCTCAAACTCCGATAGATAAAATTTGAGTGCGTTCCTGTCGGAGGCACTCAAAAGCACTTTCTTATGTAAATATATTTGGGCTTAATTCAAATATTCCAACAGAATTTTCGCTTTATTTATAAACGCCGAAAAGCCCGTGCCGGTCTCTGTTTCTTCTGTCAGTATTTCGCCGCCTTCTACCGTTTTGATTGCGATTTCCACTCTCTGAGAGGGATCGGGTTTTTGCATACCGAGTCTTGTCACCGCAATCTCTTCAATCATGTTCAAATCAAGCTGTCCCGAAAGATAAATTTCTTTTTCCGCAATCATTGCGTCAAGCTTGCCTATAGCTTTTTCTTCTTTTGTGATTTCCCCGCAAAGCTTGTCTATCCGAGCTTCCCTCATCATGACAACAGCCAACGCCGCCGCTATCGCGGCAAGGCTCTTGAGAGCCTTTTTCTTCATATATTCCGTTCTCGCAGCGTCTTTTGCGAAAACGTTTTTCTTTTCGGATACTTTCACTTCATCCGATTCAAAATATTCTCTTTCCAATTCTATAGCTTCCGAACCGTAATTGTACATGATTGTCGGGCACGACCTTTCCGTATTATATAATCTTTTCACAAACTCTCAATTTTGCACTTCTCGAACGCGGGTTTACTTCGATTTCTTCCGCACTCGGAAGTATGGGTTTTCTTGTCAATACCTTTACGCTGTTCTTTTTTCCGCACACACATACGGGAAAATTTTTCGGACACGTGCAGGCATTCGCCAAAGAATTAAACGTTTCTTTCACAATTCGATCTTCCAGCGAATGAAACGTTATAACAGCCATCCTGCCGCCGCATTTCAAAAGCTCAACGCCGTCTCGAACCGCTTTTTCCAAAATTCTCAATTCGCCGTTTACTTCTATTCTTATTGCCTGAAAAGTCCTTTTTGCGGGATGCGGGCCGTCTTTTCTCGCTCCCTGCGGAACTGCGGCTTTTATAACATCCACCAGCTCAAACGTTGTTTCTATCGGTTTTTTCTCTCTTGCCTCGCATATAAACTTGGCAATTCGCACAGCCCATTTTTCCTCGCCGTATTTGGTTATTATTTCACAAAGCTTTTCCTCGCTGTAAGAATTCACAACTTCCTTTGCACTTAATCCTTCCCGCCTGTCCATTCTCATGTCGAGCGGTGCGTCATGCATATACGAAAAACCTCTTTCCGCTTCGTCGAGCTGATACGACGAAACACCCAAATCCGCAATTATTCCGTCGAGAGAATTTATCCCCAGATTCTCCATTTCGCTTTTCACGTTTTCAAAACTCGAATGGATAGGCACAAATCTCTCTTTTTTATCTTCAAAACGCTTTTTGCAAACGTTTATCGCATCAATATCTCTGTCAAATCCGTACAGTATTCCGCCTCTTTCGAGTATCAGCGAGCTGTGTCCTCCGCCGCCCATCGTAAAGTCGGCATAGCGTCCGCCCTCTGTCACATCTATTGCGTCAACCGTTTCGTTCAACAGCACACTAACGTGGGAAAATTCCATATCAATATCTCCTTTCCCACACTTACATACTCAAGCCTTCGCTTCTGAGTGCTTCCGCAGCATCTTCCAAGCTCATCGAATCGTCGCCGTAAAGATAATCGTCCCACTTGCCGCTATCCCAGATTTCGGCATGGTCACCGTTACCCACTATGACAAGCTCCTTATCCAACGAAGCAAACTCTCTCAACGTGGGAGGAATAACAAATCGTCCCTGTTTGTCCGCTTCGCAAAGATGTGCGCCCGTGATTATCAGTCTCTGAAGTCGTCTTACTTCTCGCATATTCCCGGGAAGTGCCTGTATCGCACTGCCGAGTTTTTCAAACTCTTCCTGCGAATATACGGCAAGACAGCCCTCAAATCCTTTAGTAACATAAAAACTGTCTCCGAGATCTTCACGCAACTTGCTCGGCATTATTACTCTGCCTTTTGCATCAAGATTATGACTGTATTCACCCGATAACAAGTTACGCACCCCCTTCGACAATCTTCAACACTTTTAACTGTGGAAAATTTCAATTTTCAACCGAGTTTTCCACCAAGTTTTCCACAGCTTCCACCACTTCGTGGCACTCAAAGCCACTTTGTGGCACTTTCATGGTTATTTTACTATAGAAACATTCAAATTTCAATACTTTTTTCATAATTTTTTTCGAGAAAATTCGCCTTTTTTCAGTCCTCTTCGCCCCTTTCCAACATCTTGTGTTTCACTCTTTCAACAATACAAGATATGCCGAATTTCTTTTTGTTTTTTATGTGTTTACTTTTTCAAACATTGTGCTATAATAATAAAAAAGCCTTTTTTAATGTATTGGAGGTTAGGTATGAAAACCTATGATTCTTTGAGGGTGACTTATCCCACTTTTTATTACAAAAATTACGAAATCGAACAAAAAAATAACGAAATTCACGTTACATATCATTTCGAAATTGAAAATTTAGCCAAGTTTTCCCCAACTTGGATTTTCCCCAATGTGGAAAACTCCGATTTTTCCACAGACGAAAATTTCAAAACCATGGTGTTCAACCTCGGATTGGCAGAACTCGTGAGCTATTGGAAAATAACATGCTCTCCGAACGTGATTGTCGAGTGCGGAGGTCTTTCTCCCGTTCAGGTCAACTGGTGGAAAAAGCTCTACTATCACGGACTGGGCGAATTTTTCTATCTCAACTCGATTCGTCCCGATTTTTCGTTCATGACGATTCGTTCGCTTCTTCCCGCATCCGTGCCTCATTCTTCCGAGAGATATCTTTCAGGCAATCTCATTCCGGTAGGCGGCGGCAAAGACTCCAACGTAACCATGGAAATTTTAAAAGAATTCAAGGACGAAAACCGTCCTTATATCATCAATCCCCGAGGTGCAACCCTCGACTCCGTAAAAGTTGCGGGCTACTCCGACTCGTTTTTGTGTGCAAAACGCACTCTCGATTCCGAAATGCTTCGTCTCAATCGTGAGGGTTTTCTCAACGGACACACCCCGTTCAGCGCAATTGTCGCTTTTTCGGGCATTATAACCGCATACGTAAACTCCCTCAAATACGTTGTCCTTTCGAACGAATCTTCGGCAAACGAATCCACGGTTTTAGGTTCAAGCGTTAATCATCAGTACTCCAAAAGCTTCGAATTCGAACGTGATTTCAACAATTACGAAAAAGAGTTTATCAAAAGCGGAGTCTCCTATTTCAGTTTGCTCCGTCCGTTGAGCGAATATCAAATAGCGTCTTACTTTGCAAATCTCACTCCCTATCACAAGATATTCCGCAGCTGCAATAAAGGCAGTCACACCAACATCTGGTGCGGTGAGTGTTCCAAGTGCCTTTTCGTCTATCTCATCCTTTCGCCGTTTCTTTCGTTTGAATCTCTCACCGATATCTTCGGCAGGAATATGGGCGACGACGAAAACCTTGTCTCCGTTTTCAACCAGCTTATCGGCCACGAAAGCGACGAAAAGCCTTTCGAATGTGTCGGAAGCCGTGACGAAGTCAATTTCGCCATATGCGAAGCTTTAAAGAAAAACGAAAAGCTTCCGTACCTTTTCGAATATTACAAAACCACACCTTTATACAAGGAATACTCCGCTCGCAAAAACCCCTACCCCACATTCTATGACCGTGAAAACTTTATTCCCGCGGGATACCGCGATATTTTAGAAAGAGAGCTCGGATTATGTTGACAGAATATATCAAAAACCTCATAAAAGATAAATCCGTATGCATTTTGGGTTTCGGACGAGAGGGAAAAAGCACGTTCGATACGTTTTATGCAATCGGCGGCTATGCGTCAATCACGATTTGTGACAAAAACGCCGTGCAATGCGACAATGCCTCTGTCATAACGGGCGATGATTACCAAAAAAATCTCGACCGTTTTGATATTATCATGAAAAGTCCCGGTATCGTTTTGGAAAAAGGTGCACTCACCGATTTTTC
>CAZRYW010000104.1:0-5820 GCA_964604405.1 uncultured Oscillospiraceae bacterium | reverse complement strand
AGACATCGTATTGTACTCCGGCATCGCCGTCTTCGTTAATTCTCATCGCCAAAGTCGGTCTCACCTTGTCTCGCAGCTGTTTAAGTTCATCCAAAGTTCTCATTTTCACGCCTCCCTATACTTGTCTAAAATACCTTGTACATCATCAACGGTCAATCTGCCGTAAACATCGTCATTCACCGTTACGACGGGAGCAAGACCGCACGCTCCGACGCATCTTGTTGCGCCGAGTGAAAACTTTCCGTCGGGAGTACATTCCCCAACATCAATCCCCAACAGCTCCTTAAACTTTTCCAATATATCACCGCTGCCCTTAACATAACAAGCGGTGCCGAGACAGACTCCGATTTCGTATTTACCTTTCGGATTCAACGAAAACTGTGCATAAAACGTTACAACACCGTAAACTTCCGCCAAAGATATCCCCAACTCTTCTGCGATAATCGACTGTACCTCAATAGGCAAATATCCGTAAATCTCCTGTGCTTCATGCAATACGGGGATCAATGCTCCTTGCATATTTTTGTGTTTCGCTATAATCTCACGAAGCTTTTCTTCCTGTTCGGCAGTTCCGTTAAACGGAATCGTTGACTTTTTACTCATTTTCCAACCTCCTAATACTACTATTCTATAATATCATTGTGATAATTATATACAAAGAAATGTACAAAAGCAAGTATTTTTTGTGCATTTTCGACAATCGCCGTCCGTTCGTCAAATATTTTTTTATACAAAAAAGCAGGGATGCTTTTAAGACCTTTCAATCGTTAGATTTTTTCTAACTTTTCGGGTCGTTTCAGACAATCCCTGCTATTTTTTTAATTTATTCGCCCATTATCGCTTTGTCTATAGCGGCAGCTGCCGTTTTACCGGCACCCATCGCAAGAATAACCGTTGCGGCACCCGTTACGGCGTCACCACCGGCATAAATCGCTTCACGGCTCGTAAGTCCGTCTTCGTTAACGATTATTCCGCCTCTCGAATTGATTTCCAATCCGTTCGTCGTACTCTTTATAAGAGGATTGGGACTTGTGCCTATGCTCATGATTACCGCATCACATTCAACATAGCACATTGCGCCCTCTTTTGCGACAGGTTTTCTTCTGCCCTTTTCGTCGGGTTCTCCCAATTCCATTTCCTGGCAATGCATACCCTTTACCCAACCGTTATCGTCCGCAACGATTTCCACGGGGTTTGTGAGCATTTTAAAATTGATTCCTTCTTCAATAGCGTGTTCGACTTCTTCTCTTCTTGCGGGAAGCTCCGCTTCGGTTCTTCTGTACACGATTGTAACATCGCTTCCGAGTCTCTTCGCACATCTTGCCGCATCCATCGCAACGTTACCGCCGCCCACAACGCAAACTTTCTTCGCCTTGTATACAGGTGTCGAGCTGTCTTCTTTATATGCTTTCATCAAATTGATTCTCGTAAGGAACTCGTTTGCCGAAAATACCCCGTTAAGATTTTCCCCTGGAATATTCATAAATCTCGGAAGTCCGGCACCGCTTCCTATAAATACCGCTTCGAAACCGTAATCTTCCATAAGCTCGTCAATCGAAAGCACTTTTCCGATAACCATGTTGGTTTCCACCTTAACTCCGAGAGCTTTCAAGGTGTCTATTTCCTTTTGAACAATGCTCTTGGGCAAACGGAACTCGGGAATACCGTAAACCAAAACTCCGCCGGCTGTATGAAGTGCTTCGAAAACCGTTACCTCATAGCCTTTTTTCGCCAAATCCCCCGCACACGTAAGTCCCGAAGGGCCGCTTCCTATGATTGCAACTTTATGTAAGTTACTTTCGGGTTTTTTCACGGTCACGTTTTCCTGAGCGTTGTGCCAATCCGCAACAAATCTTTCAAGTCTTCCGATTCCGACAGCTTCTCCCTTTATTCCTCTCACACACTTTGATTCGCACTGGCTTTCCTGCGGACAAACTCTTCCGCAAACTGCCGGAAGCGAGCTGGATTTTGAGATTATTTCATATGCCTTTTCAAAATTTCCTTCCGCAACTTCATGAATAAATTCCGGAATATGAATTTTCACAGGGCACCCCGCAACACACGGCATATTCTTACAGTTAAGACATCTCTGTGCCTCGTCTATTGCCATCTCTTTTGTATATCCGAGCGCAACCTCGTCAAAATTCTTGTTTCTCACATTCGCATCCTGCGAAGGCATGGGGTTTTTAACCAAACTCATATTAGGCATATTACTCAACCTCCTTTTTGAACAAATTACACGTTTTTTCTCTTTCACCCTGTTCAAAGGGTCTGTACGTTGCGCCTCTCTTCATCGCTTCGTCAAAGTCAACTTCGTGACCGTCAAATTCGGGGCCGTCAACGCAAGCAAACTTTGTTTCTCCGCCGACCGTCAATCTGCATCCGCCGCACATTCCCGTACCGTCAACCATTATCGGGTTCATGCTCACGATTGTCTTCACTCCGTATTCACGTGTGAGCGCACAAACAAATTTCATCATTATAACAGGACCGATACAAATAACTTCATCATATTCGTTTCCGTCTTCTATCAATTTTCTGAGTGCATCGGTAACAAGACCCTTCTCGCCCCAACTGCCGTCATCGCTCATTTTTACGCATTTTGCGCTTGCCTTTTCGAAATCTTCTTCCAATATAACAAGGTCACGGTTTCTGAAACCGATAACCGAGTGAACTTCACAACCGTTTTCGGAAAGTCCTTTCGCAACGGGATATGCAATCGCACAACCTACACCGCCGCCGACAACGCAAACCTTTTTCTTATTTTCAATATCCGTAGCTTTTCCGAGCGGACCCACAAAATCGCAAATATAATCTCCCTCGTTTTTGTGATTGAGCTTTTCCGTTGTAGCTCCGACAATCTGGAAAATAATAGCCACCGTACCTTTTTCACGGTCAAAATCCGCAACCGTAAGAGGTATTCTTTCTCCGTTTTCATCAACTCTCAAAATAACGAACTGACCGGGTTTTGCTTTTTTCGCAACAAAAGGAGCTTCGATATCCATACGTGTTACCGTCGGATTAAGAACCTCTTTTTTTACTATTTTATACATAAAAAACGCCTCCGAAAGCATAAAATATATCTTTGATTATAATCAAAAAGTATAGCACCTTCATCCGTATTTGTCAACAAAAAAAGGGAGTAAAACTCTTCCTTTTCACTCCCTTTTTCTCATTAATTGTTTACGATAAAAACGGTTATTCCGTCAAAATCAACATATACCGTTATGCTCTTGTTCGTATCAACATTGTCAAACGACACTTTCCATACTTTTTCTATATCGTCTTTGTAAATTTTCGAAAGAATATATTCGCCGTCAAGTTCTTCCATTGCTCTCTCTATAGCTTCTTCTTCCGTTGTCACAGGCGATATTTCAACGTTTTTAAACCCTTCACTCACTCCGATATAATTACTCTTGTCGTACATATACGAAAAACTTTCCGTTTTGCCTTTTTCTTCCGTTTCTTCCGTTGCAAGTTCATATCCGAGTACATCTTCCGAGTACGAGTCGTCACATTCTACACTTCTGCCCATTCCTCTGAGCGAAAAAACAGCAGGTTCGTTTTCATCTGTTGCTACGCCGTCATGAGCCGTTTCGCTCACCGCAAGAGCCGCTTTGTCCGTTTCTTTTTTTTCGGCAGTACGTTTTTTTGTCGCAGAATCTCCGACTTTCGTTTCCGATTGAGTCATTACATCTTCCCAAGCAACCGTCAACGCACTTTTTTCTTTGTTCTCTTCTTGTGAAAGCACAATATTTTCGTTTTCGCTCACCGTGTCTTTTTCTTCGGGAACCATTTCAACAACTCTTTCCGAAAAAATATCCGAATTCACAAACAATGCTCCGATTATCACAACAGCCGCAACCGCCGTTGTCGCAAACGAGTAAAAAATTTTCATCTTGCCGTTTGATTTTTTCGGTTGTGCCGCCTGCAAAAAGGCTCGATCCAATATTTCCCTGTCACCTTTGATTTCGTCATTTGCCTGCTTATACAAATCTCTAAACATAATCATATTCTCCTTTGAGCTTTTGGGAAAGCATTTCCCGACCGCGTTTAAGCTGAGACTTCACGGTTGATTCGTTAAGTCCCAAATATTCCGATATTTTCGCAATCGGTAAATCCTCATAATAGAAAAGGTGTATAACCGTGCGGTATTTTTGCGGAAGCTCTCTGACCGCATAGTAAACATCGCTTTTTTCTTTCGATTCAAAAACAATATTGTCCTCCAGCGGCTCGGTTTTTTTAAACCAGCTCGACGTAAAATAGCTGTTTGACGCATTTATGGCAACTCTGATCAGCCACGCTTTTACGTGCTCTTCCGTTTCGAATTCTTTATCGGTTTTTATGTATTTGTAAAAAACCTCCTGCACAATATCATCGGCGGCATCCTTGTTTTTCGCACGACACAAAACAAGGCGGTACACGCTGTCAAAATATTTTTCGCAGACTGCTTTCTTATCTGTCAACATCAACACGTTTCTTACCCTCCTCCGTATATAATACTTTTCCGCTGCCCGAAAAGTTGCATTGATTTTCAAATTTTTATTCCGTAGGCAAATTCACAATTTCCGTATTCGGCAAAAACCCCATCGTCGGTCTTTCCGTAGGCTCAACGTTTGTAATATTCTCATTTTTACCGCCGTCAAAACTTTTCGACATAATCACCAAAACAACAATAATCACTATTGCGACTATCGTTCCGCCCATAAAAGGCATCTTCTTGTCTTTCAATTCAAAACACATCCTTTTTTCAATTTTAGCAGATTTATTTCATCATTTCAACAGATGTAACCGTATTGTAATTTTTCTCACATTGTGATAAAATATCTCAAAAAATCACTTTGAGGTATCACTATGACATATTACGACAAAAACGCTCTCAAACTTTCTCACGAATATTTAAAATCCCGCATTTGCAAAGGTGACACAGTTGTCGATGCTACCATGGGTCGTGGCAGAGACACGTTGCTTTTGGCGCATCTCGTCGGCGATTGCGGATATGTATATTCATTCGATATCCAGCCCGAAGCCTTGCGCTCCACCAAAGAACTGCTCGACTCCGACAACATTTCCAACGTCAAACTCATTTTGGACAGTCACTCCAATATCTCCGATTATGTACAAAAAGCCAAATGCGTTGTATTCAATCTCGGTTTTTTACCGGGCGGCGACCACAGCATTTTTTCGCATTCCGACACAAGTATCCCCGCCATCGAATCTTCGCTCAACCTTTTGTGCGATGACGGTTTTATCACAATATGCTCCTACTACGGCGGCGACACAGGTTTTGAAGAAAGAGACAATCTTTTAAAATATCTCTCATCTCTCGATCAAAAAAAATATACCGTCATGCTCCATTCCTTTTTCAACCGAAAAGGCTGCCCGCCGCTTTTTATCGTCATAGAAAAAAACATCTGAATCTCAATTTTCCGCATTATGTAAACGGGGTGCTTTTGCACCCCGCAGACTATCGATAAACATATTTTTAATACAACAGCGAAAGGTTCGAGAAAGAAGGTTTCCCAAAGAAAATCGGCGGGGGTTGATCGCATCCACCCCGCCGAAAGTGGCGATTTAAGGAGGCTTCAAGCCTCTTGCACGAGAAATCGCCACTTTATTCCTTGTAAAAAATAATAAACTGCGAAGATTGCCTTGGCAAGATTTGCAGTTGCGTGTCGAATTTTTTCGACACGCTCAAACGGGGTGCTTTTGCACCCCGTTTAATCAGTTGGAAGAACCGTTTGCAAGAGACTGTTCGTAAGACTTAATCATTTTCTTGAACGTGTGTCCCGTACGACTTTCATCATCAGAAACCGTTGC
>CAZRYW010000103.1:0-5943 GCA_964604405.1 uncultured Oscillospiraceae bacterium | reverse complement strand
AGTTGCTTGTCCGTTCGGGAAGGGAAGAACAAGCACTTATGACGACCCTGGCAGGGCTTGTTGTGGTTTTGGTGATAATGGTGCGGGAAATCGGAGAATTGTTTTCAACGATTAAGTCGGTATTCGGATTATGAATACGGCTTTATATTTTACGGGTGCGATAGCGGCAGCTGTTTGTGCAATGTACGTAAAACAGATAAGAGGCGATTACGCATTGTGCATTTCGCTTGCAGGTGCGTTGTTTTTATTGTCGGGAGTTATTCCGAAAATTATTTATATAGTTACAAATATACAAAAAATCGTGTATGAGGGGAATTTCCCGACAGAATATATTGCTCCCGTAATGAAAATTATCGGAATTTCGTATGTGTCTCAATTTGCATCGGACATTTGTAAAGATGCGGGCGAGGGTGCATTGTCGAACCACGTGGAAACATTCGGGAAAATTGCGATAGCTTTTACGGCACTGCCTGTTGTAACGGAGGTTTTCGAACTGATAATGGGACTGGTGGAGTGATTTTATGAAAGACGAATACATAACGATTCCGAATATTGATATTTCGGATGAGGGAAGAAGGTTTTTGGATCAAAGCTTGCCTGATTTCAGTTTTTCGGATTTTGTCGAAAAGCTGACAAACGGCGAAAATTTGTTCAAAGCGGATAATATTTTGAATACGATAATTAAAATTTTTGCGGACGAGATGTATTCGGCACTCAAAATCATGACTGCGATTTTAGCCGTTGTCGCCATAAGCTCATTGCTGGAAAATCTATGCTCGGCATTTAAAAAAAACGACATGTTCAACTCGGGAATGATTACCGTTGCTCTGATTTCGGGGCTGAGTGTAAAACTTTTCGAAAACTCCTGCAATTACGCACATGGGACGGCAAATGATATGACAGAGGTGATGTGGTCGATACTGCCTGTTATGATGACTTTGGTTGCGGGAAGCGGTTTTACATCAATGGGTGTGATTACGCATCCGATAATTTTGTTGATGTGCAACGTTTTTGCGGAAATTTTCGACAACGTGCTTATACCTACGAGTGTGTTGTATTTGGCGTTGTCGCTGACAGATACAATGACATCTTCAATAGAACTCGGAAAATTCAGAGAACTGGTGAAAAAAACATATAATTTTTTGCTTGGAATTATTATGACAATTTTTACGGGGATGTTGACTATCGGATCGTTTGCGGGAAAAACTCTTGATTCCGTGGGCGCAAAAGGGGTCAAGTTTGCTATTTCGAATATGGTACCGTTCGTCGGCAGATCGCTCTCCGATGCAATGGGAGCGGTTGCACAAGCGTCCGTGGTTTTGAAAAACGCAGTCGGAATAACGGGTATTGTGTGTATATCTGCTATGTGCCTTGTGCCCATAATCAAAACCGCGGTTATTGTATTGAGTGTGCGAATATGCTCTGCCCTTTGCGAAACGGTCGCAAACAAAAAAAGCGTAAGAGTACTGTCGAATGTTGCCGACAGCTTGAGCATGGTTAATGCGGCACTCACAGCAACGGCAGTCATGATGATAATATCACTTTCAATCATTGTCGGGATGTGTACATAATGAAAAATATGATTTTACTTTTGATAGGTACTGTGTTTGTTTGCACATTGTGTGAGATGATAATCCCCGAAGGAAATATGAAAAAATATTTCAGACTGGTATTGGGATTTGTTGTTTTGTGCGTTGTTTTGAAGCCTGTGGGCGAATTTAAAGGGGAAGAGATATTTAGTTTCGAATTCGAAGATTCGCTCACAGAAGAGGAAATGAGAGCGGAAAGCGAAGCGTATATATTGCAGCTTCATAAAGAAAATATAGCCAAGAGGGTTCGGGAAATAATCGGAGTAGAATGTAAGGTATTTGTAAACGTGTCTTCGGCCGGGGAGGTCGTGTCGATAAACATAGTGTCCGGCGGCGTGACGGAAGACGTGTTATATAAAATCAAAAAAGAAACAGGATGCGATAATATAAAAATTTTGAGCGGTGATAACGATGAAAATTGATATTAAGCAATTTATTGATGATAAACACGCAAAAAAGCTAATATACATATTGGGAGTACTGGGAATAGTGATACTCGTATTTGCATCATCGGGTTCGGATGAGATAAAAAAAGAAGAGGTGGTTTTGAAAGAGTACGATTATTGCGAAAAGCTTGAAGAAAGATTGGAGGAGATTTTGCCGTCGATTTCCGGGGTGGGAAATGTCGATGTGATGATAACCGCAAAAAATTACGGCAGGTTGCTTCTTGCCGAAGACGAAAACGCTTTGAACCGACAAACTGTGATATTGAATCAAAAAGGGGGAGGCGAAGACACAAAAATCATCGAAGAAAAGCTTCCTGAAATTCAAGGAGTGATAATTGCCGCCGACGGAGGAAAGAGCGATAAGGTAAAAAAAGAACTGACAGATGCCGTGACGGCTCTTTTGGGTGTGGAAGCTCATAAAATCAAAGTATTTGAAAGGAAAGGTAATAATGATTTTTAAAAGAAAACAGATTACGCTTATTATGCTGGCGCTTTTGATTTGCCTTGCGGGATATTTGAATTATGCATACGGAGATGTTTCGGAGTCCAAAGAGACTTCGAACGGATATATGGGAGAAGCAAAGCTTGTCGGAAATATGGGAGAAAGCGCAGTTGACGAAGATTTTTTTTCGTCGGCAAGACTCAATCGAGAGTCGGGAAGAAGCAAATCTATCGAAACCTTTAACTCGATTATAAACAATGAAAATGCCGATGAAGAAAGCCGACAAAGTGCACAAAACGGAATACTTGCTCTTGCGGATAACACTCAAACCGAAACGACCATCGAAAATCTCATAAAATCGAGAGGTTTTTCGGATGCTGTATGCTATATAAACAATTCTCAGGCAAACATTGTCGTCAAAGCCGAGAGTCTTGATGAAACGCAAGTTGCACTGATTACGGAAATCGTCACGGAGCAAACAAATATAGCTCCCGAAAAAATCAAAGTTGTCGAAATTAAATAAAACACTTGATTATTTCCTTGGTAATTGTTATACTATAAGGAGAAGTTTTGTACTTCAAATTTGTATTATCGGAGGAAAATGATATGAGCGACTACATCACAACCGAAGGCGGCAAAATCAGAATCTCTGAAGAGGTTATTTCCGTTATTTCCGCTATTGCGGCAAAAGAAGTAGATGGTCTTGCATCTATGGGCGGTACGATTTTTGAAAATATCGGAGAAATTATTGCCAAAAAATCTCACGGTAAGGGAGTTCGCGTTGAATATAACGAAGAAGGACTTATTATAGATGTGCATATTACGGTGAAGTTCGGCGTTAAAATCCGAGAGGTTTCGTACGCTATACAAGAACACGTTAAAGCCGCTGTTGAATCTATGGCAGGACTTAACGTATTGACCGTGAATGTTTTTGTTGATGCTGTTGAGCTTGAAAAGGCAAAAGTTGCAAACGAAGATAATAATTAAATTTTTATACAAAGGAGATTAGAACTATGAACAACATTCCCGTAGTTAAAACCGCTGTTGTATCGGTAAGCCGTAACTGCTTTCCGATAAGCCTCAGCGCAAAGAGAAAGGAAGCCGTAAAGGTAGAATGTGCCGCATTGGGTCTCTCGGACGTTTATGTAGCAGACACAATTATCGAAAACGAGCTTGACATGAAAAAGGCTCTTGAAGAAATCAATTCCGTAGGAGCAAACGCACTTGTGCTTTATCTCGGCAACTTCGGCCCCGAAATTCCCGAGACAATGCTTGCACAGCAGTTTGACGGCCCCGTGATGGTTGTTGCCGCAGCGGAAGAAACACAGGATGACCTTTTTGACGGCAGAGGCGATGCATACTGCGGTATGCTCAATGCTTCCTACAACCTCAATCTCAGAGGCGTAAAGGCATATATTCCCGAATATCCCGTAGGTACAGCAGACGAAATCGCAAAGATGATTGCTGATTTTGAACCTATCGCAAGAGTTATTATCGGTCTTCACAATCTCAAGATTTTCTCTTTCGGTCCCCGTCCTTATGACTTTATGGCATGTAATGCACCCATTTCTCCTCTCTATAAAGATTTGGGAGTTGAGATTCAGGAAAACAGTGAGCTTGACCTTTATGCGGCTTACAATGCTCACAAGGATGACCCCAGAATCCCCGCTATCGTAGAAGAAATGGCGGCTGAAATCGGTTCGGACAATCCTTACGAAGGTATTCTTCCTCGTCTTGCACAGTACGAAATTACTCTTTTGGACTGGGCTGAAGAAAACAAGGGTGCATCCAAGTATTTTGTATTTGCAAACAAATGCTGGCCCGCATTCCAGACACAGTTCGGATTTGTACCTTGCTACGTAAACGGACGTCTCGCTTCTCGCGGTATTCCCGTAGCTTGCGAAACCGATATTTACGGTGCGGTAAGCGAATATATTATCACATGTGCAACACAGAAGACGGCAACATTGGTTGATATCAACAACTCCGTTCCCAAGGATATGTTTGATGCTAACCCCGACAAGTTTGCGGGCTACAAGCATACAGATACATTCATGGGATTCCATTGCGGTAATACGGCAAAGGAATGTCTCACATGTGCTGCTATGAGCTATCAGAGAATCATGAAGAGAGATTTGGAACCCGATACTGAACCCGATATTACAAGAGGTACTTTGGAAGGTAACTTTAAGCCCGGTGAGGCAACGATTTTCCGTCTTCAGTCCACAAAGGATTCCGTTCTCAGAAGTTATGTTGCGGAAGGTGAAATTGCCGATGTTGATTGCAAGAGCTTCGGCGGTATCGGTATTTTCAAGATTAAGGAAATGGGAAGATTCTACCGTCACGTTCTCGTTGCAAAGTGTTATCCTCACCATGCCGGCATTGCGTTCAAGCACGCAGGTAAGACTCTCTTTGCGGCAATGAAGCTTCTCGGAGTTGAAGATGTTGCATATAACCAGCCCGCAGGTCTTCCTTACAAGGACGAAAACCCCTTCGGTTAATATTTTTGCGGGAGGAGAGATATAAATGTTAGAAGCATTAAAAGAAGCCGTTTTGCAGGCAAACTTGGAACTTCCGAAGAAGAATCTTGTTACATATACTTGGGGTAACGTTAGCGGTATCGACCGTGAAAAAGGATTGGTTGTTATTAAACCCAGCGGCGTTAGCTATGAAGAAATGAAAGCCGAGGATATGGTGGTTTTGGATCTTAACGGAAATAAGGTTGAAGGCGATATGCGTCCTTCGTCCGATACGCCCACACATATTGCTTTGTACAATCAATATCCCGAACTCGGCGGAGTTGTTCATACTCATTCGAGATGGGCAACTGTATGGGCACAGGCGGGAATGAGTATTCCTCCGCTCGGAACAACACATGCCGATTACTTTTACGGAGCAATTCCCTGCACAAGAAGATTGACAAAAGAAGAAATCGAAGGCGAATATGAGCTCAATACGGGAAAGGTTATTATCGAGACTTTTACAAATCTCGGTGTAAATCCCGTACATGTTCCCGGTGTTGTATGCTATAGTCACGGACCTTTTGCTTGGGGCAAAAACCCCGATGAGGCGGTACATAACGCTGTGGTTATGGAAGAAGTTGCTATGATGGCACTCAATACAAAGCTCCTTAACCCCTCGATCGGTGATGTTGACAGTTATCTTTTGGATAAGCATTTCCTCCGTAAACACGGTGCAAACGCTTATTACGGACAGGGCAAATAATTCTGATTTAAAGGCTCTTTGTCACTAGTTGGGGCAAATAAAATGAAATTGCGTGGCAGCTTTTATGCTGCCACCTCTGTTTTATAGCGTTCCGGATGCTGATATTTAAATATGTGTAAAATCCTGTTTCTGAATCTTCTGAAATTCTTGTAGCCGTATGAAATACGCTTAATTACCTTAATGCGGTTGTTACAACCCTCTGTAAATCCATTGGTATACGGTACTGTAAATGAATTGAGTA
>CAZRYW010000102.1:0-5968 GCA_964604405.1 uncultured Oscillospiraceae bacterium | reverse complement strand
CAAATCTTGCCAAGGCAATCTTCGCAGTTTGTTATTTTTATAAGGAATAAAGTGGTGATTTCTCGTGCAAGAGGCTTAAAGCCTCCTTAAATCACCACTTTCGGCGAGGCAATGCGATTGCCTCGCCGATTCTATTTGGGAAACCTTCTTTCCCAACCCCTTCGCTGTTACATTAAAAATATGTTTATCGACAGTTAAAAGCGTGGCGAATAACCGTCACGCTTTTAACTTATAAAATTTTCCATCAAAATAAGCGCTTCTTCTTTTGTCGAAAAAGCCACCCCTTCACTCAACACCCGCACATCGTTTTCGGGAAGCACTACGGTATTTATCTCAACTCGTTCTATCTCTTTTTCTGTTTCGTCGTCAAAAATCTCTGTCAATACAATCTCACTCGATTCTATCTCCACCCTATAATGCGTAACCGTTTTATCCTTTTTTACGAGCGTTTCTTCTTCGATTGCCACACTCTTAACTTTTTCCGAATTCTTTTCGTTTTTTTCGGAATTTCTTTGCACATAACCGCTCAAAGCCCCCACCGATACCGAAAGAGCAACAGCCACAGCCGCCACCAAAACAATTTTCGTTTTTTTCAATTTATTTCTCCCCCGTCCTCTTTGTTCCTCTATTCGAATTTTTTCCCACAAGAGGTATAATATTCATGTTTTTGATAATTTGTAATACTTTTTTAACTGTTTTCAGTTATAATATGATTAGGTATATAATTGCTAAATGTGTGTTCTGAAAGGACTGGTATACATGAGTAACTATCCAAAACGCAAAAAAACAGGTTCGGCACGTTTCGTATCTGTTATCAAAAAATTATTCTTATGGTTATTTTTTATTATCCTCGCATTTTGTGCTGTCGGAGGCGGTGCCGCTTTCGGTATTTTCACAAAAATCAAATCCGAAACAGACCTTGAGGTAATCGACAACATTGTCGAAACATACAATCTTCACAAGGCTGCGGCTCAACAGCTTCGAACGGATTCGGGCGATGTCGGAACAATATCTTTGAACCTGACGAGTTTTGTGTATGCAATCGACTCCGACGGCAATTACGTTCAGACCGAAGTTCTTTATGACGAAGAAAATCGAGAATGGGCGGAATTCGACGATATTCCCGACGATTTAAAAAATGCTTTCATAGCAATAGAAGACGAGCGTTTCTACTCCCACAAAGGCTTCGATATCAAACGTACCGCCGGTGCAACCATGACGTATGTCGAAAAAAAGCTCAAAAAAAGCAACGACCGCACTTACGGCGGCAGTACAATAACACAGCAGCTTATCAAAAACTATACCGATGAAGATGATTATTCCGTAAAACGTAAAGTCGAAGAACTCTACCGTGCTTACAAACTCGAGCAGGTTATGGACAAAGACCAGATTCTCGAACTTTACCTCAATACGATTTATCTTTCTCAGCAGTGCAACGGCGTTCGCAGTGCGGCAAAATTGTATTTCGGCAAAGACGTGAACGAGCTCACTCTTCCCGAGTGTGCAACTCTCGCAGGCATCACACAATTCCCGACAAAGTACGATCCCAAGCGTAATCCCGAAAGCAACAAAGAGCGACGCAACGTAATCCTCAACAAAATGTGCGAACTCGGTTTCATCTCGGAAGACGAACGAGACAGCGCAAAGGCAACAGATGTTGTAACGGTATCATCTTCCGACAACCGTGCATCATCCGTCACGAGTTACTACACAGACGCTCTCATCGAGCAGGTTTTGGACGACCTCATCGAAAAAAGAGGTTGTACCGAAGCTGTCGCAAAACAGCTCCTGTATTCCGGCGGTTTGAAAATTTATTCGGCAATGGACACACGTATTCAGTCAATCATGGATTCTTATTATGCCGATGACAGCCACTTCCCCAAAACAAGCGGCTCCAAAACGGTTCAGTCATCAATGGTTATTATAGATCCCCAAACAGGATATGTCTCGGGCATTGTAGGCGGCAGAGGCGAAAAAACAGCTTCTCGAACTCTCAACAGAGCAACTCAAACGCTTCGTCAGCCGGGTTCTGCAATCAAGCCTCTTTCGATATATTCTCCCGCCGTTGAATACGGTATAATACATCCGTCCGACACGGTGTCCGACAAGCAGATTACAATCGACGGTTGGACTCCCAGAAACGATGACCGCAAATTCCGAGGCAATATTTCCGTTTCGGCTGCACTCGCAGGCTCACGAAACGTTGCCGCAATAAGGATTTTGCAATGTCTCGGTCTTGACCGTTCTTTCAATTTTCTCAAAAACAACTACCATATCTCCTCTCTTGTAACACGCAAGACCGTTAACGGAAAAGTTTTTTCCGATAAAGGCTATGCCGCAATAGGTCTCGGCGGTCTCACCGACGGAATCAGCGTTATCGAAATGGCGGCGGCATATGTTCCTTTCGCATCACGCGGATATTATTATGAGCCCTCGTTCTATTCAAAAGTAACAGACTCCAAGGGCAACGTAATACTTGAACGCACTCCCGATCCCATTCCCGCAATCAGCGAATCTACAGCTTACACAATGACTCAAATGCTGCAAGGCGTTGTAACAAGCGGTACGGGTACATCAGCCCGCCTTTCCAAAATGCCTGCGGCAGGCAAAACAGGTACAACAAGCGACAACAACGACCGCTGGTTCGTGGGATATACCCCCTACTATGTCGGTGCGGTATGGTACGGCTATGATCAACCCGCTTCTCTCAAAGGAATTCAGGGTAACCCCTCGGCAAAGGTATGGAAAGGTATTATGGATCTTGTTCACGAACCTCTTTCCAAAAAGGACTTCAATTCCTTGGGCTCAACAAGTCATTATCTCGTTTGTGCCGACAGCGGACTTCTCCCCAACTCCACGTGTACCGATCTTACTTTCGGCGATTACACAGCGTCTCTCGCTCCCAAGAATCGTTGCAACATTCACGAAGAAACCGATTTGGGTTCGGGTGAACTCGTTGTCAAAGACGAGCCCGAAACAGATTCTCTTTCGGGCGATTCTCAAAGCGGCACGCCTCAAAATCCCGATGAGTCTTATACGCTTCCCCCGGGAGTATAATTCTATACTTTACAAAAACAAGTGCGAGGAATCGCACTTGTTTTCTATAGAAAATCACAAAGAAAGGTTTTGATAAAATGTATTACTGTATCGTAAAAAAATCCCTATCCTTTATTTCGGTTTTACCTGTTATGCTCATTTTGCTCTTGACAGCACTTTTGTGCTATTTTACAACTCCCATATACCGCTATCTTCCCCTCTTTATCGCAGCGGTCGGTATTATCTTTGCAATGATTATTCTCCCCAAATTGACAAACGTCGAATACGAATACAACATCGAAGGCGATTTGTTTTCCGTTTCTGTCATCCGCAACCACGCTTCCCGCAAAACACTCTTTTCTTCGGATATATCAAATCTGATATCATGTGTTCCGTCGGATGAATCCGATAAAAACTTTTCACCCTCAAAGCGTATCAACGCTTCGGCAGGCACAAACACTCTTTATACCGCATTGTTTTCCGAAGACGAAACAAAATCCGCCGTCACCTTTTCCCCGTCCGATGAATTTCTCGATTCTCTCTATCTTCTTGCACCCCGCAAAGTCAAACGTAATATATTAAATTGAGGATATTTTTATTTCATTGTATTAATCCGGTCATTTCTGTGAAAACTTACTGTGTAGGCACTTGAGTTTTCCTTTCCCGGGAAAGTTTTTTACATATTGCCTTTCTTGGGATAAGTTACATTTGACAACTCTCCCCTTACGGTATATAATTTAGTTGTATCTATATTTCCAAGGGGAGGACGGCTTATGGAACACAAAAGGATCTCCGTTACACTTCCCGAAGATATTTTTTCGGATATCGACAAGCTTTCACAGGATGCCGGGGTTTCCTCATCCGCATTTATCGAATCCGTTATCAAAATGTATCTTGCGGAAAGAAGGAGAATTGAAACCCGTGACAAATTGATTGACGGATACAAAAAAATGTCTGATATCAACTTATCACTTGCACGGGAGTTTTTTGACACCGATCAAACTACACAAGATGCCTACGAGGATTATTTAATGGGATGTGAATAGTATTGATCGTCAAGCGAGGAGATATTTTTTATGCCGATCTCAGTCCTGTTGTCGGTAGTGAACAAGGTGGCACAAGACCTGTATTGGTTGTCCAAAACGATGTCGGCAACAAATACAGTCCGACTGTAATAGCGGCAGCAATCACCAGTCGTATCAACAAAGCCAAATTACCTACCCACATTGAGATCGATGCGGCAAGATACGGGCTCAGCAAGGATAGTGTGATTCTTCTTGAGCAAGTGCGTACAATCGACAAAAAACGCCTTCGCGAAAAAATCGGCAGACTCGACGATGTGCAGATGGTCAAAGTAAACGATGCTTTATCCATCAGCTTCGGTCTTGTTTAAACAAAGGAGAAAAACTATGAAAAATATTACAAAACGGGTATTTGCATTGACTTTAACATCGGTATGCTTTATTGCAGCTACGGTTTCGGCAGCAACTCCGGGTACAGGCGAAAATCCTTATGTATCAAAAAGCTATTTGGACTCCGTACTTGTTCCCTATATTAACAAAACCGCATCTTTTACGGTTGCCAATCTTTCCTCCGGTCAAACCCTCATAGGCGATGCCGGTTGCGAAATCATACTTCGTATGGGTACTGCAACCGTTGTAGCAACATCCAAGGGCGGTGTGTGTGACACAACTATCGGAGGCGACTGGCCCGACGGTTCACCTGTTCCGTCAAACCACAATCTCATAGTTCCGGTATCTGACGGCAGAGGTATCAAAGCCGACAGCGATGTAATTTTACTTGTTAAAGGTACTTATTCATTGAATTAAAATGCCAAAAGCTCGGTGCTTTCATTTGCACCGAGCTTTTCTGTTACACAAAACATTTCTATTTCGCTAAATCTATCGAAAATATCTCCGTCTTGCCCTCTCTCACCTTTTTTATAAAATCCGACACATCTTTTATCTCTTCTTCACAGCAAAGCCCTGCAAGCCGTTTTGCGCCGTCAGCCCAATGGTTATCGCTACCCGCTGTTTTCAACAATTTGTATTCGTCGGCATATATATTCGCCATTCTGTTTTCAAAATCGGTTCTGTCCGCGTTAAAAACTTCGATTCCATCAACACATCTGGGAAAAAGGCGAATATGATCAATGTAGCCTGCTTCTCTGAAAGGATGAGCCTGCACAACAAGTGCACCCTCCTGCATAAAATACGGCAGCTGTTTGCTTTTTCTTTCTTGCAAAATATCCGTATGATTGTACCACCATTCTTTATCAAGTCCGAACACCAAAAAATCGGTACCGCCGTAACTCATTTCGATTCCCAAGAAAACTTTTATTCCGATTTCACTCGATATTTTTACCCCTTCTTCGTAATCCGAAAAATAAAAATCGAGTTTTTCTTCAACCGGAGTGTTCCAATCAATTCCGATATTTCCGTCCAAAAAATGATTTGTTATGAAAACTCCGTCATAACCCATTTTTTTATAAAATTCCAGCGTTTCTCTCACGCTTGCTCTTCCGCATGCGCTTACAGGTGCCGTATGACAATGCGTTTCGTACTTAAACAATCTCATCTTCCCCCTTTTCTATTCTCTCCTTTTATTATAAGACTACACCCTTTTTTAGTCAACACAAAACTTTTTATGCTGCAAAAAAGCAATTGGCGCATACCTCTTTTTCATGCAAAAACGGTTTTGACTCATTCGTCAAAACCGCAGACTGTCGATAAACATACTTTTAATGTAACAGCGAAAGGTTTGGGAAAGAAGGTTTCCCAAAGAAAATCGGCGAGGTAAATCGCATTGCCTCGCCGAAAGTGGCGATTTAAGGAGGCTATAAGCCTCTTGCACGAAAAATCGCCACTTTATTCCTTGTAAAAAAATAATAAACTGCGAAGATTGCCTTGGCAAGATTTGCAGTTGCGTGTCG
>CAZRYW010000101.1:0-5975 GCA_964604405.1 uncultured Oscillospiraceae bacterium | reverse complement strand
CCGTAATGGTCACGTTCTATAATCTGCTTGGATTTTGAAACGGATGTGACGGGTTTTGTTGTTTTGTTCCACGGCAAGTCGAAGAGCGTTTCGAGATATGCTCTGGAGATTGCGGCTTCGGGAGATACGGCACCGAGACGGGAGTAACGATCGATTTCTTTTCGGATGCGTTCGGTCACGTATTCGGGAGCGTCGAGCTCTTCGAGCTTTTTTTCGAATTCGGCAATATCCTTTGCGGTACCGTCTTTTTCGCCGAGTTCCGTTGCGATGGCTTTTGCTTCTTCGCGAAGAAAATACTCACGGTTATTCTCGTCCATCTGTTCTTTGACTCGTGCCATTAAATCGGTTTCAACTTGAAGAACTTTTACTTCGCGAATCAGATAGTCAATCAAAAGAAGAAGTCTTGTCTTTACATTCTTGGTTTCGAGTATTTTTTGCTTGTCCTCGATCTCGGAAAGAAAATTTTCGGCGATGGAGTCGGCGAGAGTTGAGGGGCTTTCCTCGTTGATTGCCGAAATCATCGTATCGGGTGCCGATTTGGGGTTGGCACGAAAATAGAGGTCGATGAGAGAATGAAGCTGACGTGAGATTGCGCTGTATTCTTCGCTTCCGAGTGTGCGGAAAGACGAGGATGCCTCGGTTACACGGCACACTATATAATCTCCCAAAGAATCGAATTCGTTCATTGTCGCACGGCATACACCTTCGGCAAGGACTCTGATTCCTTCGCCGGGAAGACGCAGAAACTGTTTGATACGCACAACGGTACCCATTTTGAAAACGTCGTTTTCCTGGGGATCTTCAACGGATATATCTTTTTGTGCGGTTAAAAATACGAGACCGTTGTCGGCAGAGGCAACTTCGAGTGCTCGAATGGATTTTTTTCGTATCACATCAAAGTGAAAAACCATATGAGGATAAACCACCAATCCGCGCAATGCGATGGCGGGAAGTGTTTTTACTGTAAGTTTGCTCATTAATTTCATTCCTTATTTATAAAAATACAGAATAAATTATACTATAAAAAAAGAAAAAAAGCAAGCTGTAGATTGAAAGGAGAGAATCGGAGTTGCAAGAGACGTGAATTTATGAAAAAATCATAATATTTGAGTTGAAAGTAAGAGGAAAATGTGATATGATATTTTAGTAAACTTATGTTTTGACAGAATGTATAAACGGAGATTATGATATGAAAAAATTTGTACTTGCCTCAAACTCTCCGAGGAGGCACGAAATTCTCACGGAAGTGGGAATAGAGCATGTTGTGAGAGCATCAAACGCAGACGAAAATATATCTAAAAAAATATCGCCCGAAAAATATGTTATGGAATTGGCGCTTCTGAAAGGTGCATCGGCGGCACAGAGTGCAAAAAAAGACGAGATTATTATTTCGGCGGATACCGTTGTTGTATTTGAAAACGAAATTTTGGGAAAACCGAAAGACTTTCTCGATGCGATGAATATGCTCTTAAAGCTTGCGGGAAATTGGCACAGCGTTTTGACGGGTTTTTGTGTGATTGACGCAAATAGCGGAAATTCGTGTGTGAAGTATGAAGAAACAAAAGTTAAATTTGTTGATTTCGGCCCCGAAGAGGCGAAAAAATATATCAGACGGGGCGAGAGTATGGATAAAGCGGGTTCTTACGGCATACAGGGAAAAGGAAGATTGCTGGTGGAAAAAATCGAAGGAGATTATTTCAATGTTGTCGGACTTCCCGTATGTGCTTTGAGAAAAATGCTGAAAGAAGAATTCGGTATTGATATATTATAAAGGAATGTGAGATTATGCGAGGACTTTGCATAGATATGGGAACCGGCGTTACGAATATTTCGGCTTTGAACAAAAACGAATCGTTCGAATATGCAAGCATGGTTACGATAGATATCGAAGACAATATAATAACGGATGCGGGCAACGAATCAAAAGAGGCGCTCGGTAAAACGCCGAGCAACCTTACCGTGATAAAACCGTTGGCGGGTGGCGTTATCGCAGATTACTCGGCAGCGGAGGGGATGGTAAAGCTTTTGATGAAAAAAGCGTTCAAGAGAAATGTTTTTACGAGTGTAAATGCAATAGTTTCGATTCCGTCGAACACGACTCAGATGGAAAGAAGAGCCGCAAGAGAAAGCGTTAAAAGTCTCGGAGTTTCGAATGTGTGGACTGTAGAGGGACTTGTTGCGGCGGCTATCGGAGCGGGAATCAACGTGTTGACTCCGAGAGGCAGAATGATTGTCGATATAGGCAGCGGTACTGCGGATGTGGGCGTTGTGGCATTGGGAAATATTGCGTCCGGTGTATGCATAAAGGAAGCTGGAGACAATGTGGATGCGGCAATACTTAACTACATAAAACGCCGTTACAATATTTTGATAGGCGAAAACACCGCGGAACGAATAAAAAAAGAGCTCGGCAGAGCACTTGTCGGCAATGAAAATCGTGTAAAAAAATACAAAGGCCGTGATGTTTTTTCGGGTTTGCCGAAAGAATTTGCCGTAAGCGAAGAAGAAATCGTTAAGGTTATTACGGAAGTTTTGGATAAAATTGCGGAGGGTGTTACGGTTGCCCTCGAAAAAACACCGCCGGAGCTTTTGAGTGATGTGATGGAAAGCGGAATCACCGTTACGGGCGGAATGGCGGAGCTTGACGCTATTGCGGAGTTTTTGACGCTGAAGACGGGTTTTAAGGCGAGTGTTGCGGAAAATCCGTCGGGATGCATATTGAGAGGTATGGAAAAAATTTTTACCGACAGAAAGCTTAAACATTTGAAAAACGCAAATTGATCTATACGATTGCAAAAAGAGGTGACGAGACAATGAGAGGCTTTTCCAAAAAGTTTTATATTAGAGTGGCTGTTGCGAGCGGAATTGTTTTGTTTTTGCTGGCACTTTCGACGCTTTTGGGCGGGCGTGCCGACGTGGTGACAAACGCTGTAAATATGGTGGCGCAACCGATACAAAAAGGTGTGATGATTGCATACGAAAAAGTTTCGGGAGTGGTGGATTCGCTTGTTAATGCGGGAAGTTATGCCGAGGAAAACGAACGGCTCGGAGCGGAATTGGCAAAGTATGAAGGAATCGTATACTCGGAAATGGAAAAGTACAAGCTTGAAAACGAAAGACTGCGTCAACTT
The DNA here is from genome assembly GCA_964604405.1 of uncultured Oscillospiraceae bacterium. Taxonomy (GTDB): domain Bacteria; phylum Bacillota; class Clostridia; order UMGS1883; family UMGS1883; genus RGIG1927. Next base: position 2,844 of record CAZRYW010000101.1, on the reverse strand, counting down.
CTCGAAATGAAAGAAAATCAGACAGACCTCAATTTGCAAGGTGCGTATGTTACGGGGATTCAGTCGGACAACTGGTATAACATAATTACGATTGATAAGGGCTCGAATGCGGGTGTTAGGGTCAACGATGTTGTTACCACAACGTACGGTCTTGTAGGTACGGTGTTTGAAGTGGGAACAACATGGGCAAAGGTGAGAGAAGTGATAGACGTTGAGTCTTCGATAAGCGCCGTGTGCCCGAGAACAGGCGACCGAGGTGTGATCGAGGGCGATTACAGCCTGGCACCTTACGGGCAGGTAAAGCTTAATTATTTGCCGAAAGATGCAAATATCATTAAGGACGACAGAATCGAGATATCGGGTACGGGCAGCATTTATCCTGCGGGTGTATACATCGGCAAGGTTGTTGAATTATATGAAGACGAAGACGGATTGACAATGACTGCGATTGTGCAAAGCGATGTGAAATTCAATTCGCTCAGCGAGGTTTTGGTAGGAAGAAGAAAAGAATGACGAAAGGGGGATATGTATGAGTCGAAAGTTTAAAATTTTGCTTATGATTAGTGTGATTTTGTTGCAAATGACGGCTTTGGCTCATTTCAGATTTCTCGGAGTCATTCCGAATTACATATTTGTTTGCGTCGTTGCGATAAGTGTGATATCGCCTGATGCGGAAAGCGTTGTTGTGTCTGCCGTAGCAGGACTTTTGACGGATATTCTTTCGGGAGCGCCGTTGGGATTGAATACGCTTTTATGTATGTATACCGCATTGGTATGTACGCTGGTTGCATCGTTTGTTTATAACAAAAGCGTCAAAGTAATGTGTCCTGTTTGTGTTGCGATTTCTTTTGTGTATGAAGTTTTATTCGGAATTTCGGCAGCTCTTTTGAGCGGAAGCGGCTTTGAGACGAACGCTGTTTTTTCCAAGGCGGCGGCTGTAACGGTAGTCGGAGGAGTTGTTTTCGTACCGGTGTATATACTCCTCGGAAAAGTGAAGAGCGAAAAAAAGCGAAAGGGGATAAAGTATGAACAACAGAAGATATAAGATTGTTTATTTTATTCTTATCGCAATTATTTCGGCATTTGCGCTGAGGCTTGTTTCGCTGCAACTTATAAACGGTGAAAACTATCGTGCGATGAGTCGGCAGAGGACAACAAAAAACAAAGTTGTGGAGGCTCCGAGAGGTGATATCACCGACAGATACGGCAGGATTTTGGTTACGAACAAAATGACAAATTCGATAGTTATACAAAAAGTCGGGGGTCAAACAAACGAGCAGTTGAACGACGTGATAAAAAGGCTGTACGAATTGGCGGACGAATACTCGCTTGCGGTATCCACAACGTTTCCGATAGCTTACGAAAACGGGAAATTGCAATTTCTGTTCGAAGAATCGGACATGTATTCGAAAACAAAAGAATACGCATGGAAAGATAAATATTCAATCGAGCATAATGCGACTGCCGAAAAAGTACTGGAACATTTTGCGGAAAAATATTCGGTAAATGAAAAAAATCAGGTCATAAAGCTCAAAATTACGGCAACGAGATATGAAATGAAGCTGAGAGATTTTTCGTATACGACGGATTTCACGTTTGCGACAAATGTGCCGATTGACATGATAACATCATTGAAAGAAAGACAAAAATCTTTTGTCGGAGTTGATATAGCGACCGGATCTGTCAGAGATTATGTATATCCTTACAGCGCTACGCATATTTTGGGCAGAGTCGGAAAAATCAGTACGGATGAACTGGAAAAGTTTTCGGATATGGGATATGACATAAATTCCGTTATCGGAAAACAAGGCGTGGAAAAATATGCGGAGCAGTATCTCAGAGGAGAAGACGGTCTTGCCGGAGTCGAACAGACAAAAGACGGACGAAGCGTTTACAAAGAAACTGTTAATCCCACGGTACACGGGAATAATGTAACGTTGACAATCGATGAGGATTTGCAACAGGCTGCGGAAGCCGCTTTGTACGAAACGATAAATACGCTGAGAACAACAGCCGCAGATGCATCGGAAGGATTGTATGCCGACTCCGGTGCCGTGGTTGCGATAGACGTAAACAGCGGAGAGATTTTGGCAATGGCATCGTATCCTACATACGATATCAACACTTTCGGAGAAAATTATTCGGCGCTTCTTAACGACAGCGCAAAACCGCTGATAAACAGAGCGATTGCCGGAGAATATGCTCCCGGCTCAACGTTTAAAATGCTTGTTGCGGCCGCAGCCCTCGAAGAGGGAGTTATATCGCCGAATGATACGATTACCGACAAAGGTATATATACATATTACAAAGGGTACCAACCTCGTTGTTGGGCATACCGTCAATACGGCACGACACACGGAACAATAACCGTTGCGGGAGCACTCAGAGATTCGTGCAACTACTTCTTTTATGATGTCGGCAGACGTTTGACAATCGAAAAAATCGACGAATATGCAAAAAAATACGGTTTCGGTCAGTATACGGGAATAGAAATTCCGTCGGAAGAACACAAGGGTGTTGTGGCATCGCCCGAAAACCGCAAAAATAATCCCGTAAAAACGGCGGACGGCAAAGAAGATGCAACATGGTATCCCGGAGATACGCTTCAGGCATCAATAGGTCAGTCGGACACACTTGTAACACCGTTGCAACTGGCATGTTATGTGTCGATGATAGCAAACGGCGGAACGAGATATAAGCCGCATATTATAAAAAGCATCGAAGACAAAAGCGGAAAGACCGTATCTGAAACAAAGATAGAGGTTGTGGATAAAGTAGCTTTAAATGAGGCGTCGTACAAGGCAATCACTTCGGGAATGAGAATGGTGGTTACCGAGGGAACCG
>CAZRYW010000100.1:0-6257 GCA_964604405.1 uncultured Oscillospiraceae bacterium | reverse complement strand
TCGCCGGCAAAGTCGTAGATCTCGTCAAAAAGATATTTATGAATTGCTTGGAGGGCAGAGAATTTTCCTGCTTCTAATTTATCGAGCATACCGTTTTCAAAAAGTTTAAGAGCCTTTTTCTTACTGAGGCGTTCTTCCTCACGGGCAAGGTCTGCCGAACTTGTCAGCCCTAATTTATTTTCAAGTGCCATATTGCACCTCCAAATTCCATTTACTTATTCAGCCGCAATGCCGGATTTCATCCAAGCATCGACTTCGCTGACTTTGAATTTCCACACTCCGCCAATCTTAGCGGCGGGCATATTGCTGCGTTCAAGGTTGTTATCCGGGGTGAAACTCTCCGTTTTCACAAAAATACAATTTTATATCATATAGTATAACACAATTATCGGATTTTTTCAAGGTTTAATAGGGGTTTATTCGGGTTGACACGAAAAAGACATAAATCATACAGTAAAAACTAAATCCTTCTTCCAAAAAAACTGGAGAAGGATTGGGAAAAAAGCACGGATTGATTACATCTCTCCGTGCTTTCGATTTTTTAAATATCAATTATTCGGCTGTAAATGTTATAGTATCTCCCACAAGTCCGTTACTCTTCGCCGTAAGAGTAATATCTCCCTTGTTGCCGTCCGACTGGATTATTACCATACATGCGCCGTTAAATGCTCTTCTCTTGTTCTGCTTGTCGGGGTTATATGCCTCAAGCGCAATAGGTCTTCCTCTGAAATCTTTCAGCGCAGTTGCCTTATCGGGTTCCAAGCTCGACGGATCGCCGTTGCCCACACCGATAATGTTAGCGGCACCTTCCACCTTAAAGCGAACTTCGTTGTCCGCAAAGCTGACCACATCGCCCTTTTCATCATAAATCTTGGCATAGCACACAACAGCGTCACATCCGTCTGCTGTCAAAACTTTTCTGTCGGGTTCAAGTACAACCTTGTATGCATTGTCCGATGTTCTTCTCACATATTCGCAAACAGCCACTCCGCCGTTTTTACCGATAGCCTTTATTTCGCCCTTTTCGTACTTCACATCAAAGTCAACGTGAGCATAAGGCACCATAGCTTTTTCTCCCAAAGATTTACCGTTCAACACAAGTTCGACCGTTTCACAGTTCGTAACGCATCTTACGGTAACGTCTTCACCCTCTTCTTTGAGGTCCCAATGAGGCATAAAATGTACCGAAGGTTCGTCACGCCACATCGCTTTGTAGTAGAAATATCCGTCCTTGGGAAGTCCGCACGTGTCCATAATTCCGAAATGCGAATTAATGCAAGGCCAAGCATACGGTGTGGGTTCGCCTCTGTAGTCAAATCCCGTCCATACGAAAATACCCGTAAGTCGAGGATTGTTTTTGTAATCTATCCAGCTTTTTTCATGCGTACAGCACCACGATGCAAGGTTCGTCTCATAGCTCGTGCAGTAACCCTTTTCAACATCGGCTTCGTAAATACCTCTCGTTGTCGTGCTGGATGTGGACTCGGTGCATATCGTCATTCTTTCGGGATATTCAGCCAAATCCTTTATGTACTGCTCGCCTCTCTGACCGTAGTTGTAACCCATTATATCCATACATTCTTGGTAACCGTTTTCGTTCCAACCGTGGTTCATGGCAACTGTTGTCGGTCTTGTGGGGTCGATTTTGTGAGTTATTTCACGCAATCTCTGTTCTATTCTCTTTCCTATTAAAGTACCCAGGATAACCTCTTCGTTATCTATACACCACATAAATACCGAAGGATGGTTTCTGTCACGATAGAGAAGACTCTTCAAATCTTCAATGCCTCTGTCGGTGCAGTCAAGCTTTCTGTTTTCGTCCATAACAAGCATACCGAGTCTGTCACATGCGTCCAAAAGCTCCGGTGTCGGCGCATGATGCGAACAACGATAAGCGTTCGAACCCATTTCCTTGAGTTTCTTTATCTTAAACTCGTTGATCGAATCGGGAAGCGCAACTCCGATTCCCGCAAAATCCTGATGATTGCATGTTCCTTTGATTTCAACATGCTTACCGTTGAGGAAAAATCCTTCTTTCTTGAACTCAAGCGTTCTTATACCGAATGTTGTCGTATACGTATCCACAACATTTCCGTCTTGCAAAACAATTGTTTCCACGCTGTAAAGCGTAGGATTGTCAAGATCCCACAAAACGGGATTTTTCACCTTGATCGACTGCTTTATAACCTTTTCGTCAAGCATGCCGATTTCAAACTCGGTAGACGACTGACCACATTCATTTCCGTCCTTGTCATAAATCGTGCTTTCGAGCACGGCTTTTTCGCCGTTTGCATACTTGTTTTCTATCGTTGTTTCAATTTCCGTCACCGCTTCGCTTTCCGTTACGCACGGTGTTGTAACATATGTTCCCCACTTTTTGACATGGAGCTTATCCGTAACCGTCAAATACGTGTGACGATAAATTCCCGCACCTTCGTACCACCAGCCTTCGTATTTATCGGCTTCAACCTTGACGAAAATACAGTTTGTTCCCTCTTCGCCGTATTTGAGATATTCGCTTATATCGTATGAAAACGATGTGTATCCCGAAAAATGACTTCCTATAAGATGACCGTTCACCCAAACTGTCGCATTGCGGGAAACGCCGTCAAATTCAATACTCACAACCTTACCCTTGTACTCTTCGGGCAAATCAAACTCTTTTCTGTAGCAGCCTATTCCCTGTTTGAGATAACCCTGGGCATCCCATTCCTGCTTCGAAAAATTCCCCTCTACAACCCAATCATGAGGAAGATTAACTTCTCTGAGCAAATCCTTGTCCAGTCTTATATCAACTTCCTTGTCGTTATATGCAATTGCGAGCCAGTCACCGTTCTGTCTTTTGTCACAAACCGTAACGCCGCCGGTACATCCCGCCTTGATGGCATACTGCACGTCAATATCACCCGCATAAAAACTCCATTTTTTGTCGAAACATTCTTTAATTCTGTTCATTTGTATAAAAACCTCCTTTTGTTGAAAAAGGCAGTTTTGATATTTTAACAAAACTGCCTTATATTTATTTTACTGTAAAACGATTAAGCCTCTTCAAAGTTGGAATCAATAAGTGCTTCCAATGCATCCACAGCTTCCTGAGCGTCTTCGCCCTCTGCGCTGATTGTGATTTCCATTCCGCGTGCCACACCCAACGAGAGTACTCCGAGCAAGCTCTTCGCATTCACCTTTCTGTTTTCCTTTTCAACCCAAATACTTGCCTTAAATTCGTTGGCTTTCTGGATAAAAAATGTTACAGGGCGGGCATGAAGACCTACCTGATTTTGTACAACTACCTGCTTAACTACCATAGTTCGTTCTCCTAACAGTTGATTTTTTATTATATCCATTTTAATACTTTTATATTCTTCTGTCAAGAGATTATTTCTCATTCTTCCATGCTTTGGGGGATTTTTTTGTCAAAATCAACTTATATTCAACACCGTATCCGCAGCACCCGATTCAACGCCCTCAACATTTGTATACGTATCGGGCACTCTTCCCACAATCAGCGTTCTGAACACGGGAATATCGTTTTCCACCGTTACCGACGAATTCACCGTCGGAACATATATTCCGACCCTCGTTTCCGAATGAACCGACAAAGTGTACAGCGTTTGATTTATGCCTGCCGATGAAAAGTTTTCCGACAAACTTGTTCCGCTGTTCGCCAAAATCAAAAATTTCATCACGATTTTCGGTCCCACACCCGATAAAAACGGATACGGAAAAAAATTCCCCAGCGGAATTTCCGCCCTGATTTCGTCCATATCGGCGATACGCTCTTTCATTTGTATCGCAATGCGTGTCATAAACAAATTCACGTCTGCGCTGTTCATCGTTACCGCGGCAACATTTCCCTCCGAGTCCGTTATTATATCAATAAATTCGTATGCATCCTCTTTCAAAACCTCGTCTATTATATCGTTCATCGTGTTTCCTACGGCATTTTTCGCATACCCCTGCGTTACCGATATCACAAACGGACGAATTTTAATGTTCACAAAAACAAACACCCCCGCCAGCACAACAACAAAAATCACAATGTAGAGTAGCATTCGTCTTATCCCGAAATTCAGCTTCTCTCTTTCGAATCCGATTTGCATACAACGCACCTCTTTTCATTATATGCAAAAAAGCGGAGATGTTTCGACGCATCTCCGCTGAGCGTGTCGAAAAATTCGACACGCAACTGCAAATCTTGCAAGGCAATCTTCGCAGTTTGTTATTTTTTATAAAGAATAAAGTGGTGATTTCTCGTGCAAGAGGCTTAAAGCCTCCTTAAATCACCACGTTCGGCGAGTCAATGCGATTGCCTCGCCGATTTTCTTTGGGAAGCTTCTTTCCCAAACCTTTCGCCGTTACATTAAAAGTATGTTTACCGACAGTCTGCAAGGAGATGTTTCGACGCATCTCCGCTTTTGTACTCAATTGTTTTCATTCAAATATTCCACCAATTTTTCAACGCCCATAGCATAGCTTTCTTTGCCGAATCCGGCAACCTGACCTATGCAGTACGGCTCCGTTACGCTGTTTGCTCTGAAACTTTCCCTCGCATGAATATCCGACATATGTATTTCGATTGCGGGAATAGCCACCGCACCGAGTGCGTCCGCTATTGCATAGCTGTAATGCGTGTATGCTGCGGGATTAATCACAATTCCGTCATATTTGCCGTATGCCTCATGTATTTTGTCGATTATCGCACCTTCGTGGTTTGATTGAAAACAATCCATTTCGCATCCCAATTCGCTTGCTTTTGCCATCGTCAGCTTTTCTATTGTTTCCAGCGTGTCACGTCCGTAAATTTCGGGTTGTCTGATTCCGAGCATATTCATATTCGGTCCGTTTATGAGCAGTAATTTCATTTTTTGTTCTCCTTTTATCTTAAAACATTCACCGCAAATTGATAAATCAGCGGCAGCGTAACAAGCGACAACATCGTTGTTATAAATATCACCTCAACGGCATATTTCGAGTCAAGTCCGTATTCCTTTGCCAAAATCGCCACCATCGTCTGACTCGGCATTGCAAGCTGCAACACAAGCGCCGTCATGGCAGTCATATTCATCACTCCCTGTGGCAACAGCGAAAGCAACAAAACAAGAACCATGGGAGCAATAATCATTTTAACCGCACTCAAAATATATACTGCGGGTTTTTTAAGTGCACTCACAATATCCGCACTCGCCATCGTCGCACCGATAAAAAGCATCGACAAAGGCGTTGTTGCACTACCTATTGTCGCAAGCGATTCATGTACAACCTGAGGCAACTTTATTCCGCCTACAAGCATCACAAGTCCGACGGCAAATGCCATAGTGCAAATATTGAACATGTTTTTCAGCTTTTTCAAGCCCTTTTCTCCGCTTATCGAACTCAACCCGAAACTCCACAAAAGTCCGTCGTTTGCCAAGTTGTAGAACACCGCATACAAAAGGCCCTCGTCGCCGAGAAGAGCTTTTATCAAAGGATATCCCAAAAACGCCACATTTCCGAAACTTCCCATCGTTATCTGAATTCCTCTTTTTGCGTTGTCGAGCTTCAGCATTTTTCCCGTCAAATTACCGATTGTCATCAACACAACAATCATGCAAAGTCCAATGCCTATTATCATCGCACCGTTTCTTGCTTTCGATGCATCGAGCGTGTTACTTATAAGCGATGTCAAAAGCAAACACGGCAACGTCACGTTTTTTATAATACCCGACACCGAATTTGCGATGTTTTTTACAAAACCTGTTTTTTCACACGCAAACCCAATCAATATCATTATTCCTATATATGCTATTTTTTCCACTATCACTAAAAGTCCGTCCATATTTTTCACCCTTGGCAATTATATACCGTCCGTTTCGATTTGTCAACTTTCCCGCAATCTCATTATTGCCTTTTTTTCTATTCTTGACACATACGAGCGGCTTATACCCAGTTTTTTCGCAACCTCTCTTTGTGTAAGCGGTTTTCTCCCGAAAAGTCCGTATCTCAAAAAAATTATTTCTCTTTCACGCTCATCTTTCAAATTTTTCAATTTTTCCGTCAATTTTTTAATATTTTCTTTTTTGTCAACTTTATCGCACACATCTTCGCAGTCCCCCACCAAAATATCCATCAAGCTTATTTCGTTTCCCTCTCTGTCATACCCTATCGGCTCCGAAAGCGAAATCTGCGCATTAAACTTTTTCTCATGCCTCAAATACATCAACACTTCATTCGCTATCCTCACCTAACGGACTTTCGGATTCTGCCGTTTCTTCGGTCAT
>CAZRYW010000099.1:0-6309 GCA_964604405.1 uncultured Oscillospiraceae bacterium | reverse complement strand
TAAAAATGGAAGAAGCACCGTCCAACATTGAACGGTACGGAAAATCCATGTTCGCGGGTATGGTTTTCGGTTGGATCGACGAATGGATGCGACAGGGGATGCCGGAAAAACCTGAGGAAATTATGTTGTTGACGGCACAGCTTGGAAAATAGATTGATATTTTAACAGATAGTATTTGATTATTTCGTATTTACTTTTGTAGTATTTATTTGCGGTAGATTTTCCTTGTGGGGCTTTTCCATATATGGATTTTCACTATGTGGTCTTTGTGATTTCCGATAAGGACACGTTCGTGAAGATGAAATAAATTGGGATATGATGTTGAGTTTGAAAGATTAAAATGATATAATCAAGTGAGTAATACTTTGGAGTGATATAATGAGCAGAAGCGAAAGTGTGATTTTGACAAATATGTGCATGATTCAAGACGGGGAATATGTGCTTGTACAGGACAGACGAGACCCGAATTGGAGCGGGATTGTTTTTCCCGGAGGACACGTGGAAAAGGATGAAAATTTTTCGGAGGCGGTAATCCGAGAGGTTTTTGAAGAAACCGGATTGGAAATTGAAAAACCTTTGCTGTGCGGAATTAAAAATTGGAGAACCGATGAGGGCGAGCGATATGTTGTGCTCCTTTATAAGACGGACAGATTTAAGGGAGAGCTGAAATCTTCACGTGAGGGCGACGTTTTTTGGGTGAAGAGTGACGAGCTGTATTCGATGAAACTTGCGAGCAGCTTTGAGCATATGATAAAGGTTTTTATGAACGATGATATAAGCGAGCTTTTTTCTTACAAGGAAAACGGAAAATGGCAGTACAAATTTGAACCTGCGGGAGATGTTGATACCGCAAATTGAAATGAAACGGAAGATGATTATGGGAAATACGGAGTTGTTGAAGAACGGATTGAAAATTAAAGATGATGACGGTATTTATTTGGAAGATGAATCGGGACAGGTTTTGAAAGGCGATTTTACACGTTTGATACCCAGGCTTAAACAAAATAATTTATCATCGGAACTACTTGCCAAAGCCGCGAAAATCAAATGCGGTGAAAAAGTGCTTACGGCTGTGGATGCAACGGCGGGAATGGGAGAGGATTCGCTGATATTGGCGGCGATGGGATATGATGTTACTCTTTTTGAAAAAAACAAGATTATTTATTCGCTGCTTTGCGATGCAATCGAACGGGGGAAAAATGAGGAAGAACTGAATAAAATCATGAAAAGAATGAATCCGATTAATGCAGACAGTATCGAAGCAATGAAAAATTTGGATTTTGAGCCTGATGTGATATTGCTTGATCCGATGTTTCCCGAAAGGCAAAAAAGCGCACTTGTGAAAAAGAAATTGCAAATGATTCAAAAATTGGAGAGCCCGTGCACGGATGAGTGCAAATTGATTTTTTCGGCGATGAGTGCGAAACCGAGAAAGTTGATTGTGAAAAGACCGCCTAAGGGAGAATATTTGGCGGGGATAAAACCCGACTATTCGTTAAAAGGGAAAGCTGTGAGATTTGACTGTTTCACGGAACCGTTTTTGAGGTTGGATAAATATAAAAAATCAGTAGGATATATGGATTGATGAAAGGGGAGTTTGATATGAAAAAATTTTTATCGGGAATTCTTGCAATATGTATGAGCGTGAGTTTGATTGCAGGATGCGGATGTGACGGTTTTAACGAGACGGAGACAACGGAAAACGAACAAACATATCTTCCGATAGAGGATGGACTGATTATGATGTATGCTTCGGGGGCAGGAGCATGGGCAACTAATTTGTATTTGAATTCGGACGGTAGCTTTACCGGAGATTTCAGCGATACGGATATCGGTGAGATGACTGTTTACGAATGTAGTTTTTCGGGAAGATTTTCTCAGATTGAAAAAATAGAGGATTATGCATATAAAATGCACTTGGAAAGCATAAAAACGGACAATGAAGAGGGCGAAGAATCGTTTTACGATATGGGAGACGGAAATGTATTGAAAGTGGTACAGGCTGCTCCCTACGGTGTGGACGGCGGAGAAGAATTTGTATTCTATTTGCCGAATACACCCATTGATGTGCTTGATGAGGAGTTTTTGAGTTGGGCATTGACAGATGACAATACGGGAGAGACTCTCGGAAGATACGGGCTGTACAACATAAACGGCGAAAACGGATTTTTTGAATACGGTGATTGAAATTTTATGCATAATCATTAATAAAAATGCGAAAAACTATTGACAATCGAATAAAAATGAGGTAGAATCAGATAAGCAAGAAAACTTGCGGATATGTTTATATTTTGAAAGGAAGTAGTTATAATGAAGAAGATTTTAGCACTCGCACTCAGCCTTGTAATGGTATTGTCTTTCGCAGGCTGTACATTCGGCGGCAGCGAAGCAACAGATGAAAGTGCAACAGATGACAGTACAACAGGAGACGTAAAGGTTCTCAAGATGGGTACAAACGCAACATTTCCTCCTTATGAATTCAAGGAAGGCGATGCAATTGTAGGTATCGATGCTGAAATCGCAGACGCAATCGCAAAAGAGCTCGGCGTGGAACTTGAAATCGTTGATATGGAATTTGATTCCATCATTACAGCGGTTGATGCAGGCGGTATCAATATCGGTATGGCAGGTATGACTGTAACGGACGAAAGAAAAGAAAATGTTGATTTCACATACAGCTATGCAACAGGTGTTCAGGTTGTAATCGTTCCCGAAGACAGTGCTATTGCAACTATAGAAGATCTTAACGGAAAGAAAATCGGTACACAGATCGGCACAACAGGTTATATGTATGCACAGGATGATTACGGTACAGACAACGTAATCGGTTATTCCAAGGGCACAGACGCTATTTTGGCTCTCAAGGGCGGCGACGTTGACGCTGTTATCATTGATAACGAACCCGCTAAGGCTTTTGTCAAAGCTAACGAAGGTCTTACGATTCTCGAAACGGAATATGCGGTTGAAGACTACGCTATCGCAGTAGCTAAGGACAATACAGAGCTTCTTAACGATATTAACGACGCTCTCGTTGTACTCAAGGAAGACGGCACGATAGACGCTATCATTGCAAAGTACATCAGCGCCGAATAATTAATTTCGGATTTTGGCTATACTGCAAAGACAGAGAGCTCTGTCTTTGCAGTATATTAATGTATTGAACGGTTATTTAAGCATCAAATGCGTTGAGGTTTAAGTAACCGTTTAATATTGATTAATTAAGAAAGGGTTGTGAACTAATGACAAAGAAAAAGAAATCCGCACTTTGGATATCGGTGTTACTCATTGTAGCCGTAATAATCGGCTTTTTTGTTGTTTCATCGGTTGAAGACGCGAGTTTTGATTTGACAAAAGATGAGGCGGAAAAGCTTGTAAACGATACTTTTGACGCTGTTGCCGATGACGGAACAAGAAAACTGGTTCCCGCAGAGGTTATCGCAGAGAAAAACCATATCACGGTAAATGCGGTGAAAGACGGCGAAAACGGCGAAAAGATTCTCGATTGCAGCGTGAATACAGTTGATGTGCACTCTGCGATTGCAAAAGAATACGACAAGTTTTTGGATACGTCGCTTGTAAACGAGACGAACAATCAGGTTAAGTCGGCGCTTGACTTCCAGTTGGAGTTTAGAAAAGAGCTTGTCGAGTTAATCGAAAATGCCGAAGCTAAAACGGAAAATATTGAAATTTCCGTATACAACGTAAGAGGCGATTTGGTTGTATATACGTCCGACGAAGCCGTAAATGCCGTATTTGGCGGTATATCGGATGTAGTTGATGATATTAAAGCAAAGACCACGTATATTTCGACGGATGAAAACGGCAATGAAATCGAAAAAGAAATCGACACGGCAAACGATAATATAAGAAAAGGATTGATTGAATGTTTGACGGTGAAGTGTTCAAACACGGTTCCCGATACATCGACACCTTTCGGAAAATTTATCAATAAATTGAAAAAAGATTTTTATCAGAATTTTATTCAGTTTGACAGATGGCGTGTTATGCTCAGGGGGTTGGGCAACACACTTAAAATTACGTTCTTGGCACTTATAATCGGTGTTGTACTCGGTTTCTTTGTGGCATTTGTAAGATGTGCACACATGAAATCGGCAAAAAGAGGAGTGCTGTTGAATCTTGTAAATGCGATTTGCCAGCTCTATTTGACGGTGATTAGAGGTACGCCGGTTGTTGTACAGATTTTGATTATCCACTTTGTAATTTTGCAACCTATGGGAATAAGCACTTTTATTTCGGCGGTAACGTGTTTCGGTATTAACTCGGGTGCATATATGGCGGAAATCGTTCGCGGAGGCATCATGAGCGTTGATCCCGGACAGGAGGAAGCGGGCAGATGCTTGGGATTTAATTATGCACAGACAATGTGGCATATTATTATGCCGCAGGCATTCAAGACGGTTCTTCCTTCGCTTGCAAATGAATTTGTAGTATTGCTCAAGGAAACATCTATTGCTTTCTATATAGGCGTAAAAGACCTTATGTATGAAGTGAACGGTATAAGATCGGCAACGTACAGCGCATTTATGCCTCTCGTTGCATCGGCTGTTATATATCTGATTTTGGTGTTGACTTTCTCAAAGCTTGTCAATATTCTTGAAAGGAGAATGAGAAACAGTGAACGATAATTATATTATTAAAACAGAAAATCTTTGCAAATATTACGGAGATAAAATCCACGCTCTCGAAAATGTTTCCGCACAAATCGAAAAAGGCGAAGTTGTTGTTATTATCGGTCCTTCGGGAAGCGGTAAATCGACGTTTTTGAGATCGCTGAATCTGTTGGAAGACGCAACGAGCGGTAAAGTCTTTTTTGAGGGAACGGATATTACGGATCCCAAGGTTGATATAAATATTCACAGACAAAAGATGGGCATGGTTTTCCAGCAGTTTAATTTGTTCCCGCATATGACGGTTCTCAAAAATCTTACTCTTGCACCCATGAAGCTGAAAAAAGTTTCGAGGGAAGAAGCGGAGAAGGTTGCTTTGGAAATGCTTGATAAAGTAGGTCTCAAAGACCGTGCAAACGCATATCCCAGCCAGCTTTCGGGCGGACAGAAGCAAAGAGTTGCGATAGTTAGAGCACTTTGCATGAATCCCGATGTTATGCTCTTTGATGAGCCGACAAGTGCTCTTGACCCCGAAATGGTCGGAGAGGTTTTGTCTGTTATGAAGGATTTGGCAAAAGAGGGCATGACGATGGTGTGCGTTACTCATGAAATGGGGTTTGCAAAAGAAGTTGCCGACAGGGTGATTTTCATGGCAGAGGGTAAGATCGTGGAAATGGGAACTCCCGAAGAAATTTTCACGAATCCGAAAAACGCAAAGACTCAGTCTTTCTTGAAATCGGTATTGAACGTTTGATATAAATAAATATGAAAGGTTCGTTCTTCGTAATGAGAACGAACCTTTCATACTGTTGATAAACATATTTTTAATGCAACAGCGAAGGGTTTAAGAAAGAAGGTTTCCCAAAGAAAATCGGCGGGGTTGATCGCATCCACCCCGCCGAAAGTGGCGATTTAAGGAGGCTTCAAGCCTCTTGCACGAGAAATCGCCACTTTATTCCTTGTAAAAAATAATAAACTGCGAAGATTGCCTTGGCAAGATTTGCAGTTGCGTGTCGAATTTTTCGACACGCTCAAAGGTTCGTTTTTCGTAATGAGAACGAACCTTTTTTGTCTAAAAAAGAGTAGCTTTCAATCTGCCGAAGCGGGAGAATGGAAAGCTACTCTTTTCTATTCAATGAAGTCGGAAATCGAGGAGAGGTCAAGATACCAACTTCCGTCTGATTTGTAAAGTTTTAATTCGATATCGGTTGTGGTATATTCATCGGAAAGGAAATTTTCGATGCCGAGATTTATTTTTGCGGCACGCTCCGATGACGGAAATTCATTGGAGTCTATATAAACCAATGAATCAATCGAATATTCTCCCGTGGCGTTTTGATAGTCGGACGAAAGACGTTTTTTTATGCTGTTTATTTCGGAATTATATTGTGCTTTGGATTTTCCGGAAAAAAGTTTATCATAGTCGGATTTGCTCAAAAGTGCCAAAATGTCGGCGGGACGGGAGGAGGTCAATGCGTTGACGTATGTTTGAGCGATGTTTGAAATTGCGGTATAATCGGTTGACTCTCCCGTTTGAATCGGTATTTTGGATTCGCCGCTGTTGTGCGATGCTTCGGGGAGAGGAATGTTTTTGAATGAAAAATCATCGGGATAAATCAAAAATGCGTTCATGAAATATTCTTCGTCAAACGAAAGATTGTTATACGACAAAACAGCGGAA
>CAZRYW010000098.1:0-6416 GCA_964604405.1 uncultured Oscillospiraceae bacterium | reverse complement strand
ATTTTTGTGTTGCATTTGAGATAGATGCTGCCACAGTCGGGTTCGACAAGACTCAACAAAAGTCGGATAACGGTACTTTTGCCCGCTCCCGAAATCCCGCTGAGGGCGACGAATTCGCCTTTGTTTACGGTTGCGCACGCGTTTTTCAATACGTTTTCGCCACCGTATGAGAAAGATACGTTATCAAAAACAAGTGATTCGAATCCGAGAGCGTCCTCGGGAAATTTGTCGGTTTTAGAAAAATCGTCACGAAGCTCTTCAAGCTCCATAATCCGCTCTGCCGAAGCAAGCATATTTTGGTAGTTGACAAGCAGCGACCCCATTGACTTGAACGGAGACTGTACCTGACCGACAAGCTGAATCATAGCCGTAAAATCACCGAAAGAAAGCATATCGGTACTGAGCCTGAAAGCACCCCAAAGAATCGAAAACGCATAACCGCCTGTAAAAAGAATTATCATGCTGACGTTGGCGACAATGTTCCATGCGTTTCGCTTCAACCTAAGAAAAAGCGTTTCGTTTTGAAGGCGATGAAGCGTTTTGCAGATGTTATCTTCGTTTTCAAAAGCTTTGATAACGGTCATGTTTTGAATGTTTTCAAGCATATAGCTCATTGATGTTCCTTCGCTTTTTTGCACCTCTTTGTGGAAAAACTTCATTTTTTTGCTGTATACTCTGCCTATCAAAAGAAGAATCGGCGAAACAACACACAATATGAGTGCAAACTCGGCGTCGATTGTGAAAAGGACAACCAATGCGAGCACAATTTTCGTTAAAAGCATGACTCCGTTGGGAAGAATGTGCATAATCCCCGATGCCACGACCGAAGCATCGCTTCTGACTCGGTTGACAACTTCGCCCGAATGGTAAAGTGTGATTTCACTCCACTTTTTGCCGCAAATATCGGAAAAAACATTTTCACGCAGTCGCATTTCGAGTTTGCCGCCGAAAGCTACGTTCATGCGACTGTTTATAACACGCAAAATAATTTCGACAACGATAATTCCGCCGAGTTTTACGCCTTCGATTGCGAGACTGCCGCTCGATGCGTGCGAAGCGATATTAATCACATTGCGGGAAAGAAGCGAAAAACCGACGGAGCATACGCTGACGAGAATGTTTGTAAAAATCAGAACTCCGAGGAGAGGCATCATGAAGACCGAATGGGAAATTATCCATTTTAACGGCTTTTTCGCCGTGCCAAAGCCTTTCATTATTCCTCCAAAAGTCCGGCGGATTCAAGCGATGAAAGAAATGCTTTAATATCGCCTCGTGCGGTAATTTCATCGACATCGTATTCGGCGAGCATTTTGTTCAAAAGAGCATCCTCCGTTGTTTCTTCGCAAAGAGAATTCCACAAAAACGCGCCCGTTTCGTTAAGCGTCTGCATGCCGTTAAAATCGTATGAATCATCCGTGCAAACAATCATGTAGCTTCCCATGACTTTTTTTAATATAAAACCGTTTTTTATTTTCATAACAGATTGTCCTTTCATATGTATTGATTTAATTATACAAGAGAAGAACGCTTTTTTCAAGAGCCTCTTTGCGATAGAACTAAAGCCCCACCGCAAAGAGATAGCCGAGTGCACACAAGAGCACATAGTCGTCGCTGCCCTCCATGATAAGCACTGCGATAATCCCCAAAAGAAGCCAATCGTCCTTTTTGAAAGATGAAAAATTCACTCCGAAAGCTTTGGAAAACGAAGTTTGAGAGACAACGGCGGGTGGAAAATTCGAGGGAGGGGGAAAAACTTTTGTGCTGTATGGTCTCATGGCGGTAACTTTCATGCAATCACCTTTAAAACAAATTCAAATCCTTGCCTATTTTACCTATCGACACAAGCTTTAAAATATTGATGGCACTATCCATGTAAGGTGCTCGTTTTTCCGACAAAAACGGTTTGAGGGCAAGCAGAAGACGTGTTCTGTCGTCTTCTTTGGCAAGTTGAGGCAGAACGGAGGCTATTTTCTCCCCCGCATCAACTCCCCCAATATGTTTTGTGCCTGAGAAGAATCCGCAATCGAACTTGCGGCATCTTTAAATTCTTTCGGCATATCGCCTCCGTCGGGCATTTTTCCCTCCGAAAGCATTTTTGCGGCATTTTGTCCCTCCGGAGTTGACAAAAACCGCTGCGCCGCCGCAAGTGATTTTTCGAGCGTTTCTTTGTCCATGCCTTTGAGCATATTCAAAATATCCATACAATCACCCTTTCAAAGTATAATATTCGCTTTGCGTATTTATTGACACACGGAAAAAACGGGTGTAAAATAAATCAGGTGAATTAATATGAGAATTTTGATTATATCCGACTCGCACGGCGATACAAAACGCTTTGATAAAGCGATAGAGGCTTTTTCGCCGGATGCGATTGTTCATTTGGGAGATATCGAAAGAGACGTGCAATATCTTGAAGACGTTTATCCCGATATTCCCATACATGCGGTCGTGGGCAACAACGATCCGTGGGTCAGACGTGAGAGCGAAAAAGTTGTCGAGTTTGACAATGTCAGGGTTTTTATGACGCACGGTCATCTTTACGGAGTGTGGGATCGGGGGTTTCGCATTGCAAAAAGAGCGGAGGAATTGGGCTGTTCCGTTGCGCTTTTCGGTCACAGCCATATTTATACCGATGAGGTTTTCGGTTCCGTGAGAGTGTTTAACCCGGGCAGTATTTCAAGACCGAGAGAGGGCAATTGCAGCGTGGGGATTATGGAAACGGAAAACGGGAAATTTGATTTCGCATTGTGCGATTGGTTATGAGGTGATAAAAAATGCTTCTTGCAATTGATGTTGGAAATACCAATATAGTATTGGGGGCTTTTGACGGAGAAAAACTGGTTAAAAGCTTTCGTGTGGCAACAAGTTACGAAAAATCACGTGACGAATACGGAATGATGTTTTTGCAGCTGTTGCTTTTTAACAAAATAGACGTGGAAGCGATAGAGGATGTTATCATATCCTCGGTTGTTCCGCCTGTGATGTATTCGTTGGAAAGAGCCGTGACAAAATATTTGGGCAAAAAACCCATAGTTGTGACAAACGAGTTGGATTTGGGACTTAACATAAAATACGACAACCCGCGTGAGGTCGGTGCCGACAGACTTGTTAACGCCGTTGCGGTGCACGAAAAATACAAGTGCGATGCGATTGTTGTGGATTTCGGAACGGCGACCACGTTTTGCGCATTGACATCTGACGGAGACTATTTGGGCGGTGCAATTTGCCCGGGTATAAAAATAAGCGTCGAAGCGCTTTTTTCTAAAACGAGTAAGCTGCCGAGAATCGAACTTGCTCCGACGAAAACCGTTATCGGACGAACGACTGTTTCAAGCATGCAGTCGGGTGTTATTCACGGATATGTGGGACAGGTGGACTACATGGTAAAGCTGATGCGTGAGGAAATGGGCTCGAATGCCAAGGTTATCGCAACCGGCGGACTCAGCGGAATGATAAGCGAAGAGAGCACGACGATTGACGTTATCGAACCGAATCTTACGCTGGACGGACTTAGAATTATATATGACAGATTGAGGGCGAAGTGATGACTGAAAAAGTGATATACAAGCAAAAAGCACCCGGAAAAAGCAATGCGGGAGTGAGAGTTTTGGCTCTCGGGGCGATTGTGCTGGCGGTTTGCGTGCTTCTTTTTGTTGCGTCAAATCTCCCTTATTCGGGCATTTCTACGATTGTTGTTTTCGCCTTGGCGGCGTTTTCGATAAATAAGCTTTTGAACGAAACGGTATTTGACATAACGTATGCGCTCTATGAGAACCGTCTGGTATTTTTGCGGAAATACGGCAGAATCGAGTGGGAAAACGAGGTGTTTTTGCTGGATGAGGCAAAGTTTTTCGAAGATAGGATAGAACATAGGGGAAAGGTGTATTCTTTTTTTCCCGACGACAAATTAAAAGAACTTTTGGGAATATAAATTTTGGTTAAATCTTCAATTGATACTTGTTTATTTAAATTTTATATGATAAAATACAGTTATAATATTTTAATTTGAAAGGATGACACATTATGAAACTTTTTATTGACACAGCCAATGTTGCCGATATTAAAGCGGCTAACGACCTCGGCGTAATCTGCGGCGTTACGACAAACCCCTCTCTTATCGCAAAAGAAGGCAGAGATTTCAAGGAAGTTGTTACGGAAATTACTTCCATCGTTGACGGACCCATCAGCGCCGAAGTTATCGCTCTCGACCACGAAGGTATGGTTAAAGAAGCGAGAGAACTCGTTAAAATTCATAAAAATATAGTTATTAAAATCCCGATGACTCTCGAGGGCTTGAAAGCGGTTAAGATTCTTTCCGCAGAAGGCATCAAGACAAACGTTACTCTTATTTTCAGCTCCACACAGGCTCTTTTGGCAGCACGTGCGGGCGCAACATACGTTTCTCCTTTCCTCGGTCGTCTTGACGATATCGGCATGAACGGAATGAATCTTATCGAAGAAATCGTTGATATTTTCGATACACACGGTATCGAAACCGAAATTATCGCAGCTTCCGTTCGTCATCCTATCCACGTTATCGAAGCGGCTCGTCTCGGCGCTCATATCGCAACAATTCCCTACAGCGTAATTGTGCAGATGTCAAAGCATCCCTTGACAGACGCAGGTATCGAAAGATTCTTGAAGGACTGGGAAGGCGTTCCCAAGAAGTAATTGTTACTAAGGAGGAAAAAGTGATGAATATTTTGGATAAGTTTAATCTCGAAGGCAAAGTTGCTCTCGTTACCGGCGCAAGCTACGGTATCGGTTTTGCAATTGCTTCCGGTCTTGCTCAGGCAGGCGCGAAAATCGTATTTAACGATATCAAGCAGGAGCTTGTGGACAAGGGTCTTGCAGCTTACAAAGAAGCGGGTATCGACGCAAAAGGTTACGTTTGTGACGTAACGGACGAAGACCAGGTTAACGCTTTGGTTAAGACAATCGAAGAAGAAGTGGGCGTTATCGACATTTTGGTTAACAATGCGGGTATCATCAAGCGTATTCCCATGTGCGACATGACAGCTGCCGAATTCCGTCAGGTTATCGACGTTGACCTTAACGCACCTTTCATCGTAGCAAAGGCAGTTATCCCCTCTATGATTAAGAAGGGTCACGGCAAGATCATCAACATTTGCTCCATGATGAGCGAACTCGGTCGTGAAACCGTTTCCGCATATGCTGCGGCTAAGGGCGGTTTGAAGATGCTCACAAGAAACATCTGTTCCGAGTACGGCGAATACAACATTCAGTGTAACGGTATCGGCCCCGGCTATATCGAAACACCTCAGACCGCACCTCTCCGTGAAATTCAGCCCGACGGCAGCCGTCATCCCTTTGATCAGTTTATCATCGGTAAGACACCCGCCGCTCGTTGGGGTAAGACCGAAGACTTGGTAGGTCCCGCCGTATTCCTCGCAAGTGATGCATCCGACTTTGTCAACGGTCATGTATTGTACGTTGACGGAGGTATACTCGCTTACATCGGCAAACAGCCGTAAAATTTTCGGCTAAATCATTCATTAAAAAAAACAAGAAAACTGCGGCAGGCAGGCAACGGCCTGTCTGCCGATTTTATTTCAGGAGGCTAAAAATGGAAGTAAGATACGACACACATCCCAATGATGCGATGTATTATACAACAGAAGAACTTCGTGAACATTATCTCATCGAAAATCTCTTCGAAAAGGACAAGATTAATACCGTGTATTCTCATGTTGACAGAATAATCGTCGGTGCGGCAACTCCCGGTGAAAAAGCATTGAAGCTTGAAGCCGGTGACGAGCTTCGTGCACAGTATTTTTTGGAGAGAAGAGAACTCGGTATTATCAATATAGGCGCAAAGGGCAAGGTTGTTCTTGACGGAGTTGAATATGTTCTCGGCAACAAGGACGGTTTGTACGTCGGCAGAGGAACAAAAGAAGTTGTTTTCGAAAGTGAAGACAGTTCGAATCCCGCAAAGTTTTATTTTAACAGCGCACCCGCTCATACTACATACCCCACGGTATTTATAGATATGGAAAAGGCAAACAAGCGCCCCATCGGTACTATGGAAGACTCGAACAAGAGAACAATCTATCAGTACATTCATCCGGACGTTCTTCAGACTTGCCAGCTCTCGATGGGTCTGACAAAGCTTGAAGAAGGCAGCATGTGGAACACAATGCCCTGCCATACCCATGAGAGACGAATGGAGGTTTATCTCTATTTTGATCTTCCCGAAGACGCAGCGGTATTCCATCTGATGGGTCAGCCTCAGGAGACGAGACATATCATTATGCACAATGAGCAGGCTGTTATTTCGCCCTCTTGGTCAATCCATTCGGGTGTGGGCACACATTGCTACACGTTCATTTGGGGCATGGTAGGCGAAAACCAGGACTTTGACGATATGGATCATTGCAAGACAAACGAATTGAAAT
>CAZRYW010000097.1:0-6580 GCA_964604405.1 uncultured Oscillospiraceae bacterium | reverse complement strand
AGCAGTCCCAGCTGTTCCAACCCATGGGGGGTGTTGTGCAGAGGGAGTGATGATTCCTTTTTTTCATATATAAATCCTCCTTGTGTACGTTTTAGTACGTAACACATTTATACCATATAAAAAAGTTTGTGTCAACGGATAAAGTGAACAGAATGTTAAAATTTATTTTTGTATTTACTGTGAGGAGGAAAAGTGATAAAATTACAGTTAAAAGGAGTGTTTTGTATGGGAATTAATTTGAAAAAATACAGTCTCGGAGAAGAAATTTTCAGCTCGGTTGCTCACGGAGTGGGTGCGCTGTTGGCGATTGCGGCAACGGTGCTTGTCATTGTGCGAAGTGCGATTCATTCCAATCCCATGGGGGTTGTGGGCGGCAGCATTTACGGCGCAACGATGATTGTGCTTTACACAATGAGCACGTTGTACCATTCTTTGACGAATCACAAAGCAAAAAAAGTTTTCCGTGTTTTTGACCATTGTTCAATCTTTTTGTTGATAGCGGGAACTTATACTCCGTACTGCTTGTGCACGCTTTGGAACGACAGCGGACTCGGAATATTGATTGCTATATGGACTTGTGCGATTTTGGGAATTGTAATGAATGCGGTGGCTTTCGAAAAATTTAAGAATTTCAGCTTGGTGCTTTATGTTGTGATGGGACTTGCAATACTTTTCAAAATAAAAACACTTGTAACTTTACTGCCGTTGGGCGGAGTGGTGTTCATGTGCGTTGCGGGACTTGTGTACATATTGGGAGTTGTTTTTTACAAGCTGAAAATTAAATACATGCACGCAATATGGCATCTTTTCGTGCTTGCGGGAAGTATTTTGTTCTTTTTTTCCATATTTTTGTACGTGGTGTGAAAATAGCTTGAAAAATCGCACGGTATATGATAGAATGTGCGTGATATTATGAAATCGAAAGGATGAGATGTCGTGTTCAACGATCCGTTACCCGTCGCCATCTTGCAGGTTGTCCTGCTTGTAATAATGAGCCTTTGTACAGGTGCCGAGGCGGCAATACTCAGCGTGAACGACTACAGAATGAAAGAACTTGCCAAAGATGGCAATAAAAAAGCAAAGCGGGTTATCCGTTTGATGGAAAAAGAGGGAAGAGTGATATCTTCGGTTCAGACGGCTTTGATGACTCTGACTGTTGCGATAAGCGTTTTGGGCGCTTTGGCATATACGGATAAATTCGAAAACAGCCTTGTCGGAATTTTGGCGGTGATTTTGCTGCAAATGGTTGTTTTGGTTGTGGCAGGTGATATGATACCGAAAAAAATCTGCACGTCGAAGCCTGACGAGAGCGCAATGGGATTGTCGCTTTTTATCAGCTGGATTTGGATGATTTTCAGACCCGTGTCGTTTTTGTTGAACGGTTTTTCGAAGCTGTTTGTCGCACTTTCGGGAAATGACCCCGACGGAGAAACGGCATCCGTTACGGAAGATGAAATAATGATGATGGTTGATCTGGGCAGCGAAAAAGGAACGATCGCACCCGGAGAAAAAGAGCTTATAACCAACATATTCGAGTTCGGAGACAACTGTGCCGACGACGTGATGACTCACCGAAAGGACGTAACGGTTCTTATGAGTGACGAAAGCGTTGAAGAATGGGAAAAAATCGTGCGTGAAAGCGGATTTTCTCGTTTCCCGGTATGCGGAGAAGATATCGATGATATCAGAGGCGTCGTATATGCGAGAGAATTGTATGAGTTTCTTTACGACAAGGGCGAAAATGTCGAAGAGATTATTCATCAGGCATACATTGTGCCCGATACGATAGGCGCGGATGTGTTGTTTGAAAATATGCAGAGAGAAAAAACTCATTTTGCGATTGTTGCGGACGAATACGGCGGTTTTGCGGGAATTGTCACGATGGACGATTTGCTGGGCGAAATCGTGGGCGAAATCGAAGACGAAGATTATGACGAAGAAGCCGAAGTCGAGCGTGACGAGATTGTTAAAATAGGCGAAAACGAGTGGGATGTTGACGGTATGGCACCGCTTGAAGATGTTGCGGAGGTAACCGGAAAAGAATTGCCTGTTGATGAGTTTGATACTCTCTCGGGATTGGTGCTCCATTCGATTGACTATATACCCGATGACGGAGCGACGTTTAAAGTCGAAACATGCTATCTTGAGATAGATGTTACGGATTTTAAGGACAGACGTGTTGTGCGGGCGATTGTAAAGTCTTTGAATGATAATCGTGACGAAGAATAAACTACGGAGGTACATATAATGGAGAGAAGCAGAGAATATAACTTTTTGAGTGTTATATTGACGCTTTTTGTTTGTCTGTTGCCGATTTTCGGATCGGCAACGGATGAAAGAGCCGTTATATATGCCTCCGTTTGCGTTTTGACGGTGGCAATGGGATATGTTGTTTACCGTTTCGGGGAAATCGCTTTTTCGAAGACGACGGTGTTTTTGCTGATGGTGGCGGCATATGCGTATGCTCAACTGTTTTTTGTAAGCGATAAAGCATCGCAAGCAGCCTTTGCCTCGCTTTGGCTGGTAGGCGCTTTGGCATCGATAACGGTGTGCAATTTGAAGTGTCTGGCGGGATATGAAATAGGCGACTACATAACTCATTTGAGCTATAGGGCGGCGATGTGCTATGCGGCTACGGCGATTTTGTCGCAGATTTTTGTGGAATCGAAATTTTTCGCATGCAACATGGACATGGGAAACAATTCGAAAAGTGCTGCGGCTTTTTTGATGCTTGTCGGGATGGCGTCACTTTTGAAAATGTTTGCGGGGAAAAAGAAAACTCCGGTGTTTTTTGCGGCTTTTCTCATTATGGGATATGTGTTTGTGATGACAAAAAGCATGTGCGCTTTTTTGTGTGCGTCACTCGTGATTTTCATATACTCAATGAGAATGAAACAAAGCCGTGTTAAGGCGTTTTTCGCTCTCGTCGCATCTGTGCTTTTTGCCGCGGCGAACGTGATTGTGATTGTTTACATGTTTGCGACGGGAAGTGTTCGATTCGATGCGTCGATGAGGTCGATTCCCAAGATGATTGGAATCGGAAAAGGCGGCTATGAAGCGTATGCCTCGCTTTTTGGCGGAGAATATAAATCCGTGCGGATTATAGCGGATGTTTTGTGCGAAACGTTCGGTGTGTTGGGGATTGTGCTCTTGACGGTTTTGGTTGTCGGATTCGTGATGAAGTACAACAAGAGCCGTTCTGTGAGAGATATGTTTTTGTTGATTTCGCTGTGCATGATTGTTTTCACATCGGCGGAAGCGTTGGTGTTTATTGTTCCGCTTGCGGCGATATATACGGCGGCGGAAGATGAATGTGAGTTTGTGAAAATTCCGAGAGGCGTTACGTTTGCGCTTGTTGTTCCGATATGCTTTTTTATGCTGCTTACGGCGGGAAGAGCAATCGGATTTTTGGGTAAAAACGCATTGGAGTCGGGAGAATACGAGGCTTCGGCACAATGGTATATGACGGCGGCAAAAACGGAAATGTTCGATTCGGAATATTGGGAAAATGCGTATGAGGCATTGAATAAAGACTTTGTCGAAAACGGTTCGGATAATTTGAATATGCAGGAAATGTGCCTTGAAAATGCCGAAAAATACAACAAATCGAACTACAAATACAAGCGTTTGAGAGCAGACGTTTATACCGAGGGCGAAAAATACAGCGAGGCGTTGGAGCTTTGGAATGAGATAATGGCAAAAAACGACAGGGAGGTTCTCTATCCCGAATATGCACAAAAAATTTGTGATGTTATGCACTATGAGAATCCGTCTCTCGAAAAAATGAGAGAACTTTACGAAAAAATGCTTTCGTATGAAAATAAATGTACGAATCTTTCGATAAAAACCGAGGTTGCGGACATTTTGACACAAGGACAGAAATATTACGTGAAAGCCCGTGAGGGAGAAGTGTACGAAGCGGATATGTACGGGTTCGAACCGTATGAGACGTTTGAAGAAACAACCGATACTTCGGAGGGGTGAAAATTATGCGAGCGGTAATACAGAGAGTGAAAAGCGCAAGCGTTACTGTGGACGGACAAGTAACGGGGAAAATAGGAAAAGGGATGTTGATTCTTTTCGGAGCGGAAGACGGGGATTGCGCCGAAGACATGGATTACGTTGTGAAAAAATGCGTGAATTTGAGGATTTTTTCGGACGAAAACGACAAGATGAATTTGTCGGTGAAAGATGTTGACGGACAAATTTTGTCGGTCAGCCAGTTTACGCTTTTGGCGGAAATAAAAAAAGGAAACAGACCTTCGTTTGCAAGAGCGATGCAACCGGATGCGGCGGAAAGACTCTATGAAGAGTTTTGCGAAAGATGTGCTTCGGAAACGGGAAAGAGCGTCGAAAAGGGCGTTTTCGGTGCCGACATGCAAGTTGAGTTGATAAACGACGGCCCCGTTACGGTAATTGTTGACTCGAGAAATAAAATATAGCTTGAAAAAGCAATAAAAATGATATATAATAACAAAATGCAATATACATGAGAGGAAAGATTAATATGGCACAGCAGAATAATCAAAACCCCAATCAGCAGAAAACTCGTGAAGAAAAGCTTCTGGAACTCAGAGCTGCGGGCAAAGACCCCTATGAGGTTACAAAATACGATGTGACCCATTCCATGACATATATAAAAGAACATTTTGAGGAACTCGAAGGACAAACGGTACGTGCGGCAGGCCGAATGATGGCAAAGCGCCGTGCGGGCGGACTTATGTTTGCGGACGTAATGGATCGTGACGAAAAAATTCAGTTTTATCTCAAGAGAGATGAAATAGGCGAAGAAGAATTTAATCGTTTTAAACTTGAGATAGATGTGTGGGACGTTATCGGTGCGGAAGGTGTTGTTTTCAAAACAGCCGCAGGCGAAATTTCCATTAATGTAACAAGTTTTGTTCTTTTGGCGAAAAATCTTTTCATTCCGGTTAAGGGTAACGAATACGTAAAGAACGAAGTGTCCGACCATGACATCCGTTATCGTCAGAGATACATGGATCTTATTGCGAATCCGTCCGTAAGAGAAACTTTCAAGAAGAGAAGCGCTATTATCAGAGAAATAAGAAATTATCTTGACGAAAGAGATTTCCTTGAAGTTGATACACCTGTGTTGAACTCTATTTCGGGCGGTGCTACGGCAAGACCGTTCATTACACATCACAATGCGCTTGATATCGATATGTATCTTCGTATCGCAACCGAGCTTAATTTGAAGAGACTTATCGTTGGCGGTATGGAACGTGTTTACGAAATGGGCAGACAGTTCCGCAACGAGGGTATGGACCTTACTCACAACCCCGAGTTTACAAGTATCGAAATTTATCAGGCATATACCGACTACGAGGGTATGATGGATTTGACGGAAGGACTTATCACAACTGTTTGCGAAAAGGTAAACGGAGAGAAGAAGTTTACTTTTAACGGTACGGAAATCGACCTTTCGACACCTTGGCAGAGAATGACGATGAAAGAAGCTGTTAAGAAATATTCCGGTATTGATTTTGATACAATCGCAACTGTTGAAGAGGCGAAAGATGCTCTTGAAAATGCGGGCATCGAAGTTGAGGGCGAAAAGACTATCGGCGAAATGATTGCAATCGCTTTTGAAGAAAAAGCGGAAGAACATCTCACAGGCCCCGTATTTATTACGGAATATCCTGTGGAAATTTCGCCTCTGGCAAAGAGATGTCCCAACAACAAGGCGTTTACTGAAAGATTTGAAGTGTTTGTTATGGGCAAGGAATTGGGTAATGCGTTCAGCGAACTCAATGACCCCTATGACCAAAAGGAACGATTCGAAGAGCAGGTTAAGGCGCTTGAAGCAGGTGACGAAGAAGCGGGCATGATGGACGAAGACTACATCAACGCACTCCGTTACGGTATGCCTCCCACAGGCGGCGTAGGTATCGGTATCGACCGATTGGTAATGTTCTTGACGGATAATACGTCAATTAGAGACGTAATATTGTTCCCGACGATGAAACCGTTGGAGAATAAGTAAGACAAAAAAGTCAGTATTTATGCGGGTTTGCAAAAAGGTTAAGGTTCTAAAAACTTAAACCTTAAGCCAAATTTAAGCCAAAAGGTGCAAACGGATACATTAAGCACAAATAATCAGGTAAAAAGTCTTGTAAAACTTAGGTTTTGCAAGGCTTTTTTGCGTTAAAGGAAAGGAGAACTTTTGTGAAAAAGTTAAAAGGAAATTTTACAACTATACCGAACAAAATCATCACCGATAAAAATATCAGCGGAAATGAATTTAAGATACTGAGTTATCTATGTATGCGGTCAGGAACTGACAATTCCTGCTTCCCTTCTCTTGATACAATACGTCAGGATACAGGTATCAGTTTAACAACCGTCAAAAATACAATACCTAAGTTGGTTGAGTTAGGTTATATAATTAAAGTCAATCGCAAAAAGAGAAACGGATGTTCTACATCCAATCTCTATCGGTTAACTGATAAAGTGCTTGAATAAATGATGGTTATTTTTTGACTTAGGTGGTGTGGAAAACGGCTACAAATAATACTAAGTTAATAAAACAAAAGGGTTATTGGATAAGAATAATATAGGC